>JBAPYB010000097.1:0-2408 GCA_049284515.1 Thermoanaerobaculia bacterium | reverse complement strand
CCCGGCGACCGCGTCGGCACCCTGCAATGGAACAACCAGGAGCACCTCGAAGCGTACATGGCCGTGCCGGGCATGGGCGCGGTGCTGCACACCCTCAATCTGCGGCTGTTTCCCGATCAGCTCGCTTTCATCATCAATCACGCCGAAGACCGGGTGGTGATCGTCGACGATTCGCTGATCCCCGTCCTCGCCCGGGTGAAGAACCGGCTGAAGACCGTCCAGCACGTCATCGTCGCGGGCTCGGGCGACGCGTCGGCGCTGGGTCCTGGCGGCGCTGGCGGCGATAGTGTGCTCCGCTACGAAGAGCTCATCGGCGCCGAGTCTCCCGGCTTCGCCTGGCCGGATCTCGACGAACGCGCCGCCGCCGCGATGTGCTACACGACGGGCACCACCGGAGATCCGAAAGGGGTGGCGTATTCCCATCGCTCGATCTACCTGCACACGTTCGGAATCGGCCAGGGCGCGGCCATCCCTTTGAAGGAGCAGGATCGCGTCCTGGCGATCGTGCCGATGTTCCATGCGTTGTCGTGGGGGCTGCCCTATCTCGGCTGGTCGTGCGGCGCGGACTTCGTGATGCCCGGCCCCTTTCTCCAGGCCGAGCCGCTGGCCCGGATGATCGCAACCGAGCGGGTGACGTTCGCCTCGTCCGTGCCGGCGATCTTGAACGACCTGCTGCGTTTCGCGGAGCGGAACGAGACCGATCTGTCGTCGCTGACCATGGTCATGGGCGGCGGCGCGGCCGTGCCCCGCTCGCTCATCGAGCGGTTCCATGAGAGGACGGGCGTCTGGATCACCCAGGGCTGGGGCATGACCGAGACCTCGCCCGTCGCCGCCCTCGCCTGGCCGCCGCGCGGCACGGGCGAAGACGAGCAGGCCGGCTGGCGCGCGAAGACGGGGCGCGTCTTCGCCGGTGTGGAGATGCGCATCGCCGACGACGCCGGCAACGAGTTGCCGTGGGACGGCGAGTCGGTCGGCGAGATCGAGGTGCGCGGCCCCTGGGTCACCGCCTCGTACTATAAAAACCCTGCGCCCGAGCGCTTCCACGACGGCTGGCTGCGCACCGGCGACGTGGGCACCCTCGACGAGCGCGGCTACGCCCAGATCACCGACCGCGCCAAGGACGTCATCAAGTCCGGCGGCGAGTGGATCTCGTCCGTGGATCTCGAAAACAAGATCATGGGCCACCCCGACGTCGCCGAAGCGGCAGTGATCGGCGTGCCCGATCCCACCTGGGACGAGCGCCCGCTCGCCTGCGTGGTGCTGAAAGAAGGGGCCGGCCGCAACGCCGAAGCCCTGCGCGGCTTCCTCTGCGGCCAGGTCGCGCCGTGGTGGCTGCCCGAGCGGTGGACGTTCATCCCGGAGATTCCCCGGACCTCGGTGGGCAAGTTCGATAAAAAGGTCTTGCGGGCGCGGTATGCGGATGGGGAGCTCGCCGTGGTGGAGCTGGAGGGCGCGAAGCGCGGGTGACGCCGCGCCGTACGATCTCTTCCCAGGGCAATTCCCATGGCGACAAAGACTCGTCTCAACGCCGAGATCCGCGACCTCTACCGGTTGTCTCCTGAGGAGTTCACGGCGGCGCGCAATGCGCTGGCGTCACGCCTGAACAAGGAGAAGCGGAAGGACGAGGCGGCCGAGATCAAGGCTCTTTCCAAGGCGACGCCGTCCGCCTGGGCGGTCAACGCGCTGTTCGAGCGGCAGGAGCAGAAGATGGACGCCCTGAGCGCGGCCGGCAAGCGGGCGCGGGCCGCGCAGAAGGAGGCGGTCTCGGGGAAGGGCGCCGAGTCGCTGCGGGAGGCGATCCGGCTCGCCCGCGGCCTGGCCGACGAGCTGCGCTGGGACGCCGCCCAGATCCTCTCCGAGCACGGCCGCCCGCCGAGCCGCGACCTGGTCGAGCGCATCGCCGCCAATCTCCAGGCCATCGCCTTCAGCCCCGCCGCCGCCGAGCAGGTTTCCCGCGGCTGGCTCGACCGCGATCTCGATCCGCCCGGCTTCGAAGTGCTGGCCGGGCTGCAGCTCGCCGGATCGCCCGTGGTGGATATCGCGAGCCGCCGCCCGCCGCCGGAGCCCCGGCGGGAGGAGAAGAAAGCCAGGGAGAAAGAGGAAGGAGCACCGGCGCGCCGCAAGAAGAAGGTGCTCCCCATGCCGCGTCCGCCCGGCCGCGATCCGCGAGAGAAGGCGCGGGAAGAGGAGGAGGCGAAGCGTCGCGAAGCCGCTGAGCAGGCGCGCCGGGAGAAGGAAGCGGAGCTCCAGCGGCGGCGGATCGCCGTGGCCGAAGAGAAAGTCGAGCGCGCCCGTGCCGAAGCCGATCCGTTGCGTGAGGAGGCTGAGCGGCTGGAGTCTGAAGCGGCCGAAGCGCACCGGGCGGCGGAGAAGGCTGGCCACGCCGCCGCCAGGGAGCGGGAGAAGGC
>JBAPYB010000096.1:0-4256 GCA_049284515.1 Thermoanaerobaculia bacterium | reverse complement strand
CGCTCCGCCCACGCGGCCAAGCGACCGCCGAGAGCCGTCGCCGGAAGGGAGGGGAGCGGGCCCGCAGTCATGAGATCCGGACCCGGCTCAAAGGCTCAACTGAAGGCCCGAATACCCTCGGCCTCGCTGTCATACACGTCGAAAACCGTGATGAGCTGGGTGATGGTGAGGATGTCCGACACCTTGGCGGGCAGATTGATCAGCTTCAGCTTGGCCCCCCGGTTGGTGGCCGTCGTGTAGGCGCTCACCAGCTCGCCGATTCCGGAGGAGTCGATGGTGGAGACGCCGGCCATGTTGATCAGGACCTTGGTGGCGCCGCCGTTCATCACCTCCTGCACCGCGTTGCGCAACTGCACGTCCCCGACGCCGATGGTGATCTTGCCCTTGAGGTCCAGGATGGTCACGTCGCCGACCTGCCGCTTGTTCACGTCCATTCGTCAGTTCCCTCCTCGAATCGCTGAGTCGCTGGGTTCCGTCCTCGGCCCGGCGAACCGTTTGCGCAGCGTCACCATGGTGCCGCCGCCGGGGCCGGAGCTATAGGTAATGTCGTCCATGAAGCTGCGCATGTAGAAGATGCCGCGGCCGTTCGTCCGCAGGATGTTCCCCGGGGCCAAAGGATCTTCGACCTGCGCGGGATCGAATCCCACCCCCTCGTCCTCGACCCGGATCACCAGGTCGTCCCCCTCCACCGCCAGGTCCACCTGCACCTGCTTTTCGGGGTGTTGAAGATTGCCGTGCTTGATGGCGTTGGCCAGGGCCTCGCGCACCGCCACGTCCACCCAATGCTGGGCGTCGTCGTCCATGCCAATCCGTTGCAGGCAGTCTTTCAACACCACCTGAACCAACTCGATGTTCTCGAAACGACTCCCGACGGCGAGATGGAAACGATAGTCCACGGGCATCGGCGCGCTCCTCGGCGAGGAGTCTAGCAGATCGCTTGGATCGCCCCCATCGCCAGACGGTTCCCGCCCGGATTCCGCGCTCCGGTCGAAGCTCATCCGAGGAGCCCCAGGAAGACCGCCGATTTACCTGCGGGGGCCGCCGCTCCATGCACCAGCTTGAGCACGGCGGGAACGACCACCAGGAGCTGGATGCCGTCGAACAGGGCGTGAGCGGCGATGGCCGCCCAGAGGCTCTGGCGCCACTTCACCAGGAAGGCGTAGATGAGCGACAGCAGGGTGATTCCCACCAGCATGAACGGCTGCTGATAGGAGAGGTGGGCGAGGGCGAAGAACGAGGTCGACAGCAGGATGCCGATGCGCGGCTGGAGGAAGCCGCGGAAGAAGGTCTCCTCCACGATGCCCGCCGACAGGCTCACGGCGAGCCGCACCCCGAAAGGCAGGGCGGCGATGAGCGGGATCAAGGCCGGCGGCTGCTGGGGGACCATGTCCTTGGCGCCCAACGCGATGAGCACGCCGGCGATGGCGATCAGCGCCGCGAGCACCGCCAGCCAGGCGCCGAGCCCCAGGGCCAGTCCCAGGCCGATCTCCCGCGGCACGTCCGGCGCCAGGAACCCGAGCTGCGCCAGGAGCTGCCGTCCCAGAGGAGATGGGAGTGGGGGTGGAGGAGGGGCGGGCGCCTCCAGGGGCTGGATCGACGTTTCTCCCGTGTGGATCTCGCCCCACCCGGCAGGAACCGGCGCCGGCAGGACCGCCTCGACGCGCTCCGGCCGTTCCTGGGGGGCCAGGCCGGCGAAGCCCAGCAGGAGCCACACCGCCATCACGACCACCATGATCAGGTGCAGCTCGAAGAGCTGGAAGTTGTCGATCTTGGACAGGTTCGGCGGCTCGATCGCCCGGCCGGTCGCGGCGGCCGCCAGAGGGAGGAACACCGCCACCGCGAAGAAGACGGCCAGGATCAGCACGGCGAGCGCCCCTCTCCAGGGCACGCGAAAGCCGGGAGGCAGAAACCCTCGCGCAGCGCAGAGCCGGTGGAGAGCGACGGCGGCGAGGAGCCCGAGCACGAAGGCGAGGGGGCCGGCGAGCGAAGCCATCAGACCTTCTGCCTCTGCCGGTAGCTGCGCAGCATCAGGAGAGCGCTGTTGAGCCGCTGCATCCGCCGCTGGCGGAGCTGGATGGCCGCCAGGTCGTCGAGCGAGGGTTGGTCCCCCCGCAGCTCGCGCAGGTGGCGGTCCATCTCGAAGGCGAGCTGATCGAGATCTCCCCGGGTCAGGGTCTTGAAGTTCCGCTCGGTGAGCAGCAGGTAGCCCTCCGCCACGTCTCTCGTCATCGCGTAGGCGCTGCCTCCCGGAAACGGCATAGGCGGGAGATGATATCGCGAGAATGGCCCCGCGCCCCGAGGCAAGGTTTGCGCCTATGGGGCATCTCCCTCCGTGATATTCTTTCTCCCCGCGGTCCCCGGCCGCCTGATACCCGCTTGCACGCTCGAAGGAGGACATTTCTTGAGCCGCTTCCCAGGCGTTGATCTGCTGGAGCTGGATTCGCTCCTCACCGAGGAGGAGCGTTTGGTGCGCGACACGGTTCGCGCTTTCGTCGACGACAAGGTCAAGCCGATCATCGAGGAGTGCCACCGCGAGGGGCGCACTCCGCTCGAGCTGGTGCCCGAGATGGGCGCCCTCAACCTGTTCGGCGCCAGCCTTTCGGAATACGGTCTTCCCGGCCTGGGCGGCGTCGCCTACGGCCTGATCATGCAGGAGCTGGAGCGCGGCGACTCCGGGCTGCGCAGCTTCGTCTCCGTGCAGAGCTCGCTGGTGATGTACCCGATCTCGGCCTTTGGCTCCAAGGAGCAGAAGGACCGCTGGATCCCGCGGCTCGCCACCGGCGAGGCCATCGGCTGCTTCGGCCTCACCGAGCCCGACTTCGGCTCCAACCCCGGCGGCATGCGCACCTACGCCAAACGGGTGGGCGGCGACTGGGTGCTCAACGGCTCCAAGCAGTGGATCACCAACGGCACCCTCGCCGACGTCGCCGTGGTGTGGGCGAAGACGAATGATGGTCATGAAGATATTGGCGTGCGCGGCTTCCTGGTGGAGAAGGGCACGCCCGGCTTCACCTCCTCCGACCAGCACGGCAAGTTCTCGCTGCGCGCCTCCACCACCTCCGAGCTGGGCTTCCACGACTGCCGCATCCCGGGCGACGCCATCCTTCCCGGCTCCACCGGCCTCAAGAGCCCCCTCATGTGCCTCAACCAGGCGCGCTACGGCATCGCCTGGGGCGGCCTCGGCAGCGCCATGGAGTGCTACCACACGGCCTTGGAGTACTCGAAGCAGCGCATCCAGTTCAACAACCAGCCCATCGCCAGCCACCAGATGGTGCAGGAAAAGCTGGTGTGGATGGCCATGGAGATCAGCAAGGGGCAGCTCCTCTGCCTCCAGCTCGGCCGCCTCAAAGATGAGGGGCGGCTCAAGCACTGGCACATCTCCATGGGCAAGCGCAACAACGTCTGGGTGGCCCGCGAGAGCGCCCGGCTGGCCCGCGAGATCCTCGGCGCCAACGGCATCGTCGACGACTATCCGGTGATCCGCCACATGCTCAACATCGAGTCGGTCTTCACCTACGAGGGGACGCACGACATCCACGCCCTGATCATCGGCGAGGCGATCACCGGCATCCCGGCCTTCAACGCGCCGGAGCGCCCGGCCGCCAAGCAGGAAGCGCCGGCCGAGACTGCCGGTATGGGGAGCGCCCGCTGATGGCGCTCGACCACCTTCTCGAGCAGGGCTTCATCCGCGTCACCGAGCAGGCAGCCATCGCCTCGGCGAAGACCATGGGCTTCGGCAACCGGCGCTACTCGGACCAGGTGGCCGTCGAGGCCATGCGCAAGGAGATGGACTCCCTCGACATGGACGGCCGGGTGGTGATCGGCGAGGGCGAGCGCGACAAGGCGCCGCTGCTCTACACCGGCGAGGAGGTGGGCGCACGGCGCGGCCAGGACGGCGCCGTCCGGGTCGACATCGCCGTCGACCCGCTGGAGGGCACCAACCTCTGCGCCACCGGCTCGCCGGACGCCATCACCGTGCTCGCCGCCTCCGAGCGCGGCGGCCTGCTCTACGCCCCGGACGTCTACATGGAGAAGATCGTCGTCGGCCCCACGGCCCGCGGCTCGGTCCACCTCGACGCGCCGGTGGCCGAGAACCTGCGCAACATCGCCGCGGCCTTCGAGCGCAAGGTGAGCGACCTGATCGTGGTGGTGCTCGACCGTCCCCGCCACGAGCAGCTCATCGCCGACATCCGCGCGGCCGGCGCCCGCATCCGCCTGATCGGCGACGGCGACCTGTCGGCCGGCATCTCGGCCGC
>JBAPYB010000095.1:0-36068 GCA_049284515.1 Thermoanaerobaculia bacterium | reverse complement strand
AGCCGGGCAAGCGCCAGCGGCTGGAGACGCTGGTCGACTTCGCCCGCCGGCAGGTGCGCTACGTCGCCGTCGAGGTGGGCATCGGCGGCTACCGGCCCGCGCCGCCGCAGCAGGTGATGGAGCGGCTCTGGGGCGACTGCAAGGACAAGGCGCTGCTCTTGACCGACCTGCTGCGCGAAGCGGGCATCGAGGCCTACCCGGCGCTCATCCGGCTGGATCCGCAGGGCCGGGTGGACCGCGAGTTCCCGTCGCCCTTCCAGTTCAATCACATGATCGTGGCCGTGCCCGCGGAGGGCCTGGGCTTGGATGCGAGCGTGCCGGTGGCGAACGGCTTCCTCTTTCTCGACGCCACCCAGCGGACCGGGGGGCTCGAGTGGCTCAACCCGGGGGTTCAGGACCAGGAGGCCCTGGTGGTGAAGAACGGCCAGGGCCTCCTCGTGCGCACGCCCATCCTCGGGGCGACGGAGGCAAGCCGGCTGACGGTCGATCTGGCGCTCGCGGCTTCGGGTGAGTCCAAGGGATCCGCCCGCGTCGAGCTCACCGGGGAGCCGGCGGCGCGCTTCCTGGAGCTTCGCGCCAGCGGCACGCCGGTGGAGCTCGACCGGGCGGTCCGCAGTCTGTTCGCCGCCCTGCTGCCGCCTGCCGTCTCGCTGACGGGCATCCACTGGCAGTCGACGGAGGGCGGCGCTCCCTATGTCAAGGTGGAAGCCCAGATGACACTGCCCGCCCTGGGGGCCGCCGAGGCGGGCGCCCTGCCGCCCATTCCCATGCCGGGCCGCGTCGAGCTGCCCTCGCCGGGCCTGCTGGAAGACCGTACGCTGCCGGTGGTGGCCTCGCCGCTCTCCAGCCACACCACGTGGCGCGTCACGCTGCCCAACGACGGCTGCAAATCCGAGACGCAGGACGTCAACGTCGGCAACGACGTCGGCGCCTTCCGGCAGACGGCGTCGGTGCAAGGCAAGCTGCTCGTCGTCGAGCGCCAGGCGGAGCTGCGCCAGCGCTGGATCGAGCCCGCCGCCTTTCCCGCCCTCAAGGAGGTTTCCCTTGCCGAATCCCGCGCCAACAAGCGGCGGTTGCGGCTGAGCTGCCGGGTGACGCCATGAAGCAGTCGCGGCAATGGACGCGCACTTCGCGATGATAAGAGCTTATGTCGCGGCATTGGACGTACCTGTTGTCACATGATGCGCTCTCATTGCCGCGAAGGACAGTCTCTTTGCTGCATTGTGTCCTCTCATCGCCGCGTGATCCCTCTCTATCGCCGCAAAATACGCTCTTGCTCTCTCGCAATCCCTACACTTCACTGCAAAGTGACTTCCTTGTCTGACGATGGACACGCATTTTGCGGTGATTGCTCCTCATTTCGCTGCGAAATGACTAGGCGCGCCTTCATGAGATCCTTGGCGGCCATGGCTCTGAAGACTCTTTCCCGCGCATTCATGCTCCTGTTCCTCGCCGCGGTTCCGGCGGCGGCCTGGAATCTCGTGGAGTGCCCGCCGGAGGTGGTGGGAACGTGGTCGCAGCCGGATCAAGCTCTCAGAGCGGCGAAGCCGGGCAGCCCTCTCTATCTCCCCGCGCCGTTTCCCAAGAGCAAAGACGAGGTCCTCGCCGACTACGTCTACGAGTTTCAACGGCTCCTGAAGGACACTCCGGCCGAGTCGCTTCCCAAGGGAGCGGCAGAGGTTCTGGAAGGGCTCCGCAAGAAGACCCTCCGCTATGACGTCCTGCGGATCGTCAACTGGTCGCCCACGCGGTGCGGCAAGGAGCGCAGGCTCGACGCCTATCACCTCGTCCGCGTTCTCGACGGTCGAAGCGGTCTCGAGATCACCCGCTCGGTGCTCGAGGAGAATGGCCGCCTCGGAGTCATCTCCAGCACGGTGGACAACGAGCGCGGCGAGGCTCGACGGCTGCGGCCGCCGGACGAGGAAATGCGCACCGTGGCCTCCAGGTTCAAGCTCCGCGGCGAAGCTCCCCAGTACGTCACCACTTTTGGGACGCTGCGGTGCCCGAACGTCACGCCGTGCCTGGCTTTCCGCGCCGCTGGGCACGTCTATCTCGCATCTTACGGAGGAGAGCTTTTCGAAATCGATCCACAAGGCCGCCGCTTCGAAATGGGCAAGGACGTCGGCACGCCGGAGAAGAACGAGCCGATTCTCAAATCGATCGGTCCCGAGGGGCGCCTGGTGTCACTGGGCGGAAAGGTGTTTACGACGGCGCGGAAGCGTCTTCCTACCGCACCTGCCGGTAAATCTCTAGCAGCTCGTTGACGCGGTGGGCGCAGGTGTGCCGGCTGAGGAGGGTTTCCCGGCCGGCGCGGGCGAGCTCGACGGCCATGGCGGGATCGTCGAGGAGCTCGCGCATCAGAAGCTTCATCTCCTCGCCGTTGTGGGCCACGAGGAAGTCCTGGCCCGGGCGGAAGAGCCCTTCGGCGTCGTCCCAGGGGGCGGAGACGACGGGGATGCCGCAGGCAAGGGCCTCGAAGAGCTGGCTGGGGGGAGTCTGGACCTGAGGCCGGCGCGGTACGGCGACGGTGAGGGCGAAGCGGGTGAAGGCGCGCGGCACCTCGTAGTTGGGAAGCCAGCCGGCATGCTCGATCCCCGCTTCGATCAGGGCTCGGCGCCCCGTCTCGGAAACCGCACCGTAGACGCGGGCGAAGAGGCCCAGCTCGCGCACGGGACCGGCGAGGTACTCGCGCAGCTCCGGCCGCTCTTCGTCCCCCCAGTTCCCGATCCATACCAGGTCGCCCGCCCGGTTCTCGACGCCGCGGGGGTAGAAGACGCGGGTGTCCGCGGCCCCGTGCCAGGTCCACGCCCGCTGCGCCCAGCCGTTGCGCAGGTAGAGGTCGCGGATGCCCGCGCCGGAGGCCAGAACGCCGTCGTAGTCCGCCAGGCTGTAGGCGGAGGCAGCCGCCGGATGCGTGACCGCACGGTGGTGCGTGTCGTGGAAGAGAAGGCGGTAGGCGCCGCCGTGCCGGCGATGCCGGCAATGTTGGCCGATGCGGTGCGACAGCACGGGGTCGCTCCATTCGTGGACGATGACGAGGCCGGCGCCTTCAAGGGCCCTGTCGAGGTCGTCGAGGTCGAGGGTTGCGGGATCGTAGCGCTGGCTGGTGAGCTTGGGATAGGCGGCGCGGAAACCGGCGAGCGTCTCCGCGCCCTGGCCGGCGATCAGGCTCTGCCGCGGCTCGAAGATGAGGACCTCGTGGCCGCGGGCGATCAATTCCGTGGCGATGCCGCGCAGGAAATGCGGGTTGCCGTGCTGCCAGTCCGCCAGCAAAGAGTGGACGAAGAACGCGACGCGCATTCAGGCTTTGGAGCAGCCGGGCCGGCTGGCGGTCAGACCGCGACCGGATATCCCGCGGAGTGGCCGTCCAGCGCGCCGGCCTCCGCCGCCAGGACCTCGCCGTAGGCCGCGAGGTAGCCGTCGACCATCTTGGCCGGCGTGAGCTGAAGGGCACGGGCGCGGGCTCCGGCGGCGAGCGCCGAGCGGCGGTCCGGATCGGCGATCAACTGCTGGACGGCCGCCGCCAGAGCTTCGGCATCGCCGGGTGGCACGAGGACGGCCCGGTGGCGCCAGATCTCCCGCAGACTGGGGATGTCGCCCAGCACCAGGGCGCAGCCGGAGAGCGCGGCCTCCAGGATGGAGAGGCCGAAAGGCTCGTAGCGGCACGGCAGGCAGTAGATCGAAGCGCGGCCGAGCCAGGCGGCCAGGGCCCGGGACGACAGCCCGCCGAGCAGACGGGTGTGGTGCGGGCGGGCTTCGCCACCCTCCGGGTGGTGGATCTCGCCGGCCACGAAGACGGGCCACGGCAGACGCGGCGCCACGGTCTCCAGAGCCTGGAGATTCGTGGCCTCGTCGTCCAGGCGGCCGGCGGCGAAGACGATCGGATCCTTGGCGCTGGGCTTGAAGGTTTTGGCGTCACGGCCGTTGTAAATTACGCGCGAGCGGCGAGGCTTGCCATAGTGCTCGCTCAGGCAGGCGAGCGTGGCCTCGGAGGGCGCCACCACCAGGTCGGCGGCCTCCAGGCCGGCGGCGACCTCGGCGGTGTAGCGCTGGCAGCCGGGCGCGTCCTCGCCCTTGACGGCGAGCGACCAGGAGCGCAGGCAGGAGTGCCCCACCATCACTTTGGGCGCGCCCCACGGCAGGGCGCCGTGGGCGTAGCCGTTGAGGTGGATGACGTCGGGACCGATGCGCTCCTCCAGGCCGAGGAGCCACTCGCCGGCCCTCTCCACGTCGCGCCAGGGATCGTCCATCCACTCCGTCCTGAAGGTGCTCTCGAAGACCTTCAGCCGCGGGATGCGCTCCACCTTCTCGCGCTGCGCGCCGGTCAGCGGATCGCCCATCGTGGCGAGCGCCACTTCGATGCCCCGCTCGGTGAGGCCGTAGGCCAGATCGACGGCATAGGTCCACACGCCGCCCGTCGTATCCGCCGTCATCAGGACCTTCCTCGGAAGTGGATAGATCTCAGTCATAACGGGCCGCCTCCTGGCCTGGCAAGGGTGCTGCTTGGCGGACGGATTGATCCAAGATTCGTGCCGGGGTCCCGGGGCGTAGCCGCCGGCGTGCCGGCACCGTCCCGGTGACCGGGCCTGAGGACGCCCCTTCAGTGGTTTACGGACGCCGGTGCCCCGCCGTCGCGGGGCTCGGGAGGCGCCGGGAGCCCGGCAGCCTCATGTAAAGGTTGCCTGCTCCCGCTGCCGTTTCTACGCGGTGGCCGCTTACTTCCTGCCCGGCGCAGGTGGCAGGGCGAGGTCGAGGGGCGTCACCTTGCCGTAGGCGGTGAGGGGCTTGTCGGTCCCCTGGGCCGGGCCGACGACGACGATGGAGAAGTCGTCCGGGTGGAGGCGGCGGGCCGCGGCACGCACCTGCTCGGTCGTCACGCTGTCGATGGCCGGGCGGTAGCGCGACAGCCAGTCCAGCGGATAGCCGAAATACTCCAGGTTGAGCTGGCGGCGCAGCACCTTGCGCCGGGTGTCGTAGTTGAAGACGAAGGAATTGAGGAGGGCCTGCTTGGCCTTCGCGACCTCCTCGTCCGTGACCGGCTGGGCGGTGAGGTTGCGGGCCTCCTCCAACAGGGCGTCGATGCTGGCGCCGGTGGTCTGGAGCTTGGTGGAGACGAAGAGATAGGCCATTCCCGGATGGTCGTATTCGCTGTCGAGCCCGCCGTTGACGGCATAGGCGAGGCCCTTGCGGGTGCGGACGTCGTCGACCAGGCGGGAGGCGAAGGAGCCGGAGAAGAGCTGGTTCAGCAACTCCAGGGCATAGAAGTCGGGATCGCTGCGCAAGCCGCCCAGGTGGCCCATGGCGATGAACGATTGGGTGATTTCGTCCTTGCGGCCGAACCACACGCCGGGGCTCGGCTGCTTGCGGTAGGGCACGTCGGGGCTCTTCCACGCCGGGCCCTTGGGCCAGTCGCCGAAGGCGCCGCGGATCTGGCGCAGGGCCTCGTCGCGCTGGAAGTCGCCTACCAGGCCGAGGATGATGCGGTCCGGATGGAAGGTCTCGTCGTGCCAGGCCACGAGGTCGTCGCGGCGGATCTTGCCCAGGGAGGCGAAGGTCTCGGTACGGCCGTAGGGGGATTCGGGGCCGTAGACCACCTTCTTGAATTCGCGGAACACGGTGAGGCCCGGATCGTCGTTCTGCCGCGCCACTTCGGAGACGGCCTGGTTGCGGGCCACTTCCAGCTTGCGGGCGTCGAGGGCCGGGTGGCGCAGGGTGTCGGCGAAGGCGCGGAGCACGTCGGGAAGGTCCGCCTTGAGCGAATTGAGCGAGGCGACGAGGTGATCGTCGGTGGCCCGCAGCTCGATGGCAGCGGCGCGGCTCTCCAGGTAGTCGTCCATGGCGTCGCCGGGCCGGGAGAGGGTGCCGCCGGTGCGCATCACGGTGGCGCCGAGCCTGGCGAGGCCGGCCTTGTCCGCCGGATCCTGCCGGTTGCCGCCGCGGATGAAGGCCGTGGCCTCCACCAGCGGCAGCTCGTGATCTTCGAGCAGCATCACCACCATGCCGTTGTCCAGCACCACCCGCTCCGGCTGGGGGATGTCGAAGCGGGGGAGCGGCGGATAGTGGAGGTCGTCGGCGTGGATGGCCTGGGCCGAGGCGGCGGCAGGTAGCGCGAGAACGGCGGCGAGGAGGAGCGTCGAAACGGTTCGGATCGTCATGTCGTCCTCCTAATGTCCGCTCTTGGCCGCCGGCGGCTGGGCGTCGGCGGTCTTGTTGACGAGCATGGCCACGGTGCGGTTCTCGCCGCGGAACGTCTCGCTTGCCACGCGGCGGATGTCGGCCTTGGTCACCTTGTCGAGCTTGTCGATGGCATGGAACAGCTCGCGCCAGTCGCCGAAGAGGCGCTGGTACTCGGCGAGCTGGTTGGCGAGCCCCTGGTTGTTGGCGAGCGAGCGGATGAGGTTGGCCTTGGAGCGGGTCTTGAAGCGGGCCATCTCCTCGTCCGTCGGGTCCTGGGTCTTGAGCTTTTCGAGCTCCTCCCGCAGCGCCGCCTGCACCTGCTGATTGGTGACGCCGAAGGCGGGCACGGCGAGGATGGCCCAGAGGTTCGGGTACTTCTCGCCGGGATAGCCGGAGAAGGACTCGACCTCGACCGCCAGCTTCTTGTCGCGCACCAGGGCGCGATAGAGGCGCGAGGTGCGGCCGGTGGAGAGGATGTCGTCGATGGCATCGTAGATCGCCTGGTCCGGATGCGTGGAAGCGGGCCGGTGGTAGGCCTCCAGGTACATGGGCTGCGACGGATCGTCCAGCACCACGGTCTTCTCGGCCACCTGCTGCGGCTCGACCGTGCGCAGCGGCGGCGGCGCCGGGCGCGCGGGGATACGGCCGAAATACTTGTCGAGGAGCGGGATCAGGGTTTCGGCATGGACGTCGCCGACGATCGCCGTGGTGAGGGCAGACGGCACGTACCAGGTGTTGAAGAAGCGCTCGGCGTCGGTCATGGTGATCGACTCGAGGTCGCTGGCGTAGCCGATGGTGGGCTGGTGATAGGGGTGAGCGGCGAAGGCGGCGAGCGTAAACTGCTCGACGAGCCGGCCGATGGGCTGGCTCTCGGTGCTCATCCGCCGCTCTTCCATCACCACGTCGCGCTCCTCGTAGAACTCGCGGAACACCGGGTGGAAGAACCGTTCGGACTCCAGGTAGGCGAAGAGCTCGATCTTGTTGGCGGGCAGCGAATAGAAGTAGCGGGTTTCATCGGCGGAGGTGGAGGCGTTGGTGCCGACGCCGCCCTCGCGGCTGAGGACGTCGTCGAAGGCGCCCTTGAGCACGAAAGACGCGGCGGCCTGCTGCTTCGCCTTGAAGTCGGCGAGGAGGCTCTGGACCTTCTGCGCCATCTGCGAATCAACCGGGTGCGGCGCCAGGCGCGCGCCCTGGTAGGCCTGATAGGCGGCCTCCAGGGCGTCGAGGGCCTTCCTCTCGCCCTCGTAGTTGCTGGTGCCGAGGTTGGGCGTGCCCTTGAAGGCCATGTGCTCGAACATGTGGGCGAGCCCGGTGATGCCCGGCACCTCCTGGGCGGAGCCGACGTCGGCGACTGTGGCGAAGGAGAAGACCGGCGCGGCCGGCCTCTCGACGATGATGAACGTCCAGCCGTTCGGCAGGACGTGCACCTTGGTTTTCGCCTCGAACGACGCGAGGTCCTGGGCCGCCAGGGGAACCGAAGCGGCCAGGGTGAGGACGAGCAGCGCGAGGGCCGCCCGGAATGCTGCGTTTCGTTTCATGTCGGGTCTCCCGTCCAGGGTCTGGAGGGGAGTGTAACCCGAGGATGTTGCCAAGGGGACAGGAATTTAAGCGAGGCCCATCTCTTCGAGGGAGTGGGCGGTCACGCCGCCTCGGCCAGCCGCTCCCGCGCTTCCATGAGGGCGAAGCCGAGGAGGTTCTGGCCTTTCCACTCCTCCGGATTCCGTGAGCGCACGTCGTCCGAGGCGAGGCCGATCCCCCAGAGCGGATCGAGCGGGCTGGCCTCGACCAGCACGCGCGGGCCGGTGGCGAGGAGGAAGCTCCGCAGCTCCTTGTTCTGGCTGAACTTGTGGAGGTTGCCGCAGATCACGACCTCGAAGCGAGCCTGGTTCCACCTCTCCTGGTCGAAGCCCTCGACCTCGCGGCCGAGACGCTTTGCCTCGGAGGGGCTTTCGGCGGCGATGATCTTCTCCTGCCTCGCCGTGTCGCCGAACAGACGAGCCTTCTCGGCCATCATGAAGTGCTCGGCGGAAGCGTAGGTCACGCCGTCGACGGTGAAGCTGGAGGGCCACCAGTGGCTCAGGCAGCTCTTGCCGACCTTGCCGTCCTTTTCCGGATGATGGCCCCAGAAGAAGAAGTAGCTGACCTTCTGCCCTTCGGTAATCGCCCGGCGGAGTTGATGGACGCTGCGTAAGCTCATAGGGGGTTCCTTCCCTGTCAGGATCGGACGATTGTGCCCGAGGCTGACAGCAGTCTATAGGAATTGTTGACAGCGTGTTTTCTTACCGCCGAATCGCCGCCTGGAACGCCTCGAACGGCAGCGTGTTCAGCACGTCTCCCGCCGTGAGCCCCGCGCGGCGGGCCTGCTCGACGCCGTAGCGGATCTGGCCCAGCTCGCGGGTGTGGTGGGCGTCGGTGTCGATCACGATCTTGCAGCCCAGCTCGCGGGCGAGCTTCAGGTGCGTGTCCTTGAGGTCCAGGCGGTGAGGGCTGGAGTTCGCCTCGACGGCCACCCCGAGCTCGGCGGCGCGGCGCAGGACGAGGTCGAGGTCCATCTCCACCGGCTTGCGGCGGTTGATCTGCCGCGCCGTGGGGTGGCAGAAGACGTTGACTTCCGGGTGCTCCAGGGCCTTGAGCACGCGCGCGGTCTGCTGCGCGGCGGGCAGGTCGAAGCGGGAGTGGAGGGAGACGAGCACGAGGTCGAGCCCGGCGAGCATCTCGTCTTCGAGGTCGAGCGAGCCGTCGCCGAGGATGTCCACCTCCATGGCCCGCAGGATGCGGATCTCGGGATGCCGGGCGCGGACGCCGTCGATCTCCTGCCACTGCAGGCGCAGGCGGTAGGCGTCGAGCCCGCCCGTCATCGCCAGCACCTTGCTGTGGTCGGAGATCACCATGTACTCGTAGCCGCGGGCGGCGCAGGCCGTCACCATTTCCTCGATCGAGCTCTTGCCGTCCGACCAGGTGGAGTGCATGTGGAGATCGCCGCGCAGGTCCTCGATGCGGATGAGGTCGGGGAGCCGGCCGGCAGCCGCGGCTTCGATCTCGCCGCGGTCCTCCCGCAGCTCGGGGGGAATCCAGGGGAGGCCCACGGTGGCGTAGACGTCCGCCTCCTCGCGGCCGGCAATGCACTCGCCCTCGGGGTTGCCGGCGTCGCCGCTCTCCTGCTCGCGCTCGCTGCGAAACACGCCGTATTCGGAGATCCGCAGCCCTTTCTCCACCGCCCGGCGCCGCAGCTTGACGTTGTGCTCCTTCGAGCCGGTGAAGTAGACGAGGGCCGCGCCGTAGCACTCCGCCGGCACGACGCGCAGGTCGACCTGGAGGCCCGAGCCGAGGACGACAGTGCTCTTGGTATCCCCGGCATTGAGGATCTTGTCCACCTGGGGATAACCACGGAAGCGCTCCATGACAGGAACGGGCTGCGAGGCGATGGCGAGGAGGTCGATGTCACCCACGGTCTCCTTACGCCGCCGGTAGCTGCCGGCCACCTCCAGGCGTTCGAGCTCGGGCGTCTCCCGCAGGTAGCCGAGGAGGGGCTCGACCACGCGCTCGGCCTGGGGAAGGAGGAAGCGGCTGCCGTGCTGGCGGTACTCCTGGATACCGGCGAGGATCTTCTCCTGGCTCTTGGCGCCGAAGCCGGGGAGGGCGGCGATGAGCCCCGCCTTGGCCGCGGCTTCGAGCTCGTCCACGGAGCCGATCTTGAGCTCGTCGTAGACCTTCTTCGCCTTCTTGGGGCCGAGGTTGGGGAGGCGCATCAGCTCGATCAGCGAACGCGGCACATCGGCCAGCAGCTCGTCGCGGAAGCCGAGCGTGCCGGTCTCCACCATCTCGCGGATGTGATTGCCCATCTCCTTGCCGATCCCCGGCAGGTCGGTGAGCGGACGGTTCTCCTCCACCCACTTGCGCAGGGGAGTCGTCAGGCTCTCGACGGTGCGCACGGCGTTGCGATAGGCGCGAATGCGGAATGGATTGGCCCCCTGGATTTCCAGGATGTCGGCGATCTCTTCGAGGACGCGGGCGATTTCGGGGTTGTCCACGGGAAGTCCTGGTACGGCTTCAGGTCAACAGCGAAAAACCTTCGTGCCCGCGGAGGTCGCCATCGAAAGTCAGCGTTTCCCGGCAGCCGGCCCTGCGGTTCACCCAGCCCACCAAGTAGTCGGAGAAATCGGCCTCGCCGTGGCGGAAATCGTCCAATGCCTGTCGTACCAGATCACGGTCTTGGACCTCGAAGAGCGTGTCCGCCAACAGTTTCTCCAGAAAGTCCGACAAAGCCGTCCGATCGAGGCGATAGGGCTTCCCCCGAAGCGTCCAGATCGCTTCACAGAGGACGATCGTGCTGAGGTGAAGACGCTCACCTCGGTGAGCGGATTCTGCGACTTCTCGCTGTGCAACTGCTGCTTGGGCCGGGTCGTCTTGGATGAGGGCTCTAAGGAGGACATTCGTATCCAGTCCTCTCATTCCAAGCCTCTCTTGATCCGCTCGTTGTCTTCGACCAAGAATTCGATCATGCCTTCGCGCAACTCTTCGAGAGTGCGGGGAGGAAGATCGGGCCGATGAAACATACCGAGAACCTTCCGAAACGAAGCATTGGCAGGTTGGAGATGGACCGTGCCCTGGGAATCGATTTCGAAATCGATCCGGTCGCCTGTCTGGAGATGCAGGTGCTTTTGGATCTCCTCCGGGAGAGTCATCAAGCCATCTGCCAGAACTTTGCCAGTAGACATACCCTGACTCTAGCATAGACGTGCTGGTCGCGCCTATACGTAATAGAATGCCCGTCCCATGGCCGACTCCCCCTCCCTCCCCGCGGTCACCCTTTACACCGACGGCGGCGCCGATCCCAATCCGGGCACGGGCGGCTGGGCGGCCATTCTCCTGGACCCGGCGAGCGGCAAGGCGCTGGAGCTCTCCGGCGGCGAGCCGCGCGCCACCAACAACCGCATGGAGCTGACGGCGGCGATCCGCGGCCTGGAGGCGCTGACGCGCCGCAGCCGGGTGCAGATCTTCACCGACTCGCAGTATCTGAGGAAGGGGATCACCCAGTGGCTTCCAGGCTGGGTGGCCCGCGGCTGGCGGCGCAAGGACGGCGAGCTCCAGAACGAGGACCTCTGGCGCCGCCTGCACGAGCTCGTCCAGCTCCACGACGTGAGGTGGGACTGGATCAAGGGGCACGCCGGCAACCGCTGGAACGAACGGGCGGACGAGCTGGCGACGCTGGAGATCCGCAAGCTGCGGAGGGACGGCGGCGCCCCAGCCGCGCCGCCGGTGGAGGCCGAGGTCTTCCTCCGCGTCTCCTGCTCCGGCAGGCGGGGCGGCTGGGCGACCCTCATCCGCCGGGGCGGGGAGGAGACGAGGCTGTCCGCGGGCCTCTCCGGAACCACGCCCAATCAGCTCGACCTCCTGGCAGCCATCGCCGCCCTGGAGAGCCTGCCGTTGGGGATCTCCGTGGCCGTCCACACCGGCTCGGACTATCTGCGCAATGGCGCCAGCCGCTGGATCGAAGGCTGGCGCCGCCGCGGCTGGAAGACCCAGGAAGGCCAGCACGTGCTCAACCGCGACCTCTGGGAGCGCCTGGAGAGGGCCATGGCCGCCCGGCGGGTGACCTGGCCCGAAGTCAAGGGCCGCCCAGTGGCGGAGCTGGAAGAGTTGGGGAAGGTGGCGAAAGAGGCTGCGGGTCCGGGGTCCTGACCGCACCCTCCACCCAGGCCCAGCAGTCCGGCCGCTCGCGAAGCGCCTCCAGCAGGGCATAGTGCAGCGGGTGACCGCCGCGCTCGACCTCGACGTGGGCCCAGAGCGGGCAGCCGGTCAGCGCCAGGTCGCCGACGGCGTCGAGCGCCTTGTGACGCACCGGCTCGTCGGGGAAGCGGAGGGCGTTGTTGGGCCCTGCGGACGAGAAGACCACGCAGTTGTCGAGGTCGCCGCCGAGCCCCAAGCCGCGGCGGTGGAGCTGCTCGACGTCCTCCAGCAGGGCAAAGGTGCGGGCCGGCGCGAGCTCGCGGGCGAAGGACTCGCGGTCGACCACCAGGTCGATCTCCTGGTGGCCGATCGCCGGATGGGCGAAGTCGATGGCGTAGCTGAGGCGCAGCCCGGGATAGGGGGAGATCCGCATCCGCTTGGCCCCCAGCTCCACGGTCAGTGGAGCGGTGACGGCGAGAATGCGCCGCCGGGCCTCCTGCGGCCGCAGGCCCGCCGCCTTCAGCAGGTGGAGGAACGGCAGGGCCGAGCCGTCGAGGATCGGCACTTCGGGCCCGTTCAGGTCGATGAAGAGGTTGTCGACGTCGCAGATCCGCACCGCGGCCAGCAGGTGCTCGACCGTGGAGATCGTCACGTCGTCGCGTCCCAGGGTGGTCGCGAGCTCCACCGAGCAGACCGCCGTGGAGAGGGCCGGAACCTCGACCCCGCTGTCGCTCCGGCGGAAGACGATCCCCGTACCCTCCGGCGCGGGATGGAGCCGCAGGCGCACGGGCCGGCCCGTGTGGATTCCCACGCCGGAGATGGCAACCGGCCGCAGGATGGTTTTCTGGCGGAACCGAGTATCGGAGGAGTCGGAGCGGGATTCGGTCATGTTGCTTCGTGGTCTTTGCAGGGAAGATGCCAGGGGTTGGAGCGTTTTTTCTTTTCTCCCTCTTCTCCCGGTGAGGGGGGTGCGGAGGGGGCGGGAGAAGAGGGCCGGGGTGATGAGGGTCTTGGGCGGGGGGCTTCGCCCCTGCGGCCGGCCGCCCCTACTGTCTTGAATCCCCGACACCGCCGCCGCCGCTGATACACTTCCCCGATGGCGACCAAGGCCCCAGCCAAGGGCAAGGACGAGCTTCGCCCCCTCGCGTCCAACCGCCGCGCCCGGCACGACTACGCGGTGCTGGAGACGGTGGAGGCGGGCATCAAGCTGAGCGGCACCGAGGTGAAAGCGGCGCGCTCGGGGCGCGTGCAGCTCAAGGACAGCTTCGTGGAGTTCCGGGACGGCCAGGCCTGGCTCATCGGCGCCCACATCAGCCACTACACCCACGGCAACCGGGAGAACCACGAGCCCGAGCAGCCGCGCAAGCTGTTGCTCAAGAAGCGGCAGATCGAGAAGTTCTTCGGCCGCACCCAGCTCAAAGGGCTGACCGTGGTGCCGCTCTCCGTCTATCTCAAGGGGAACTGGATCAAGGTGGAGATCGCCCTGGTGACGGGCAAGAAGGAGTACGACAAGCGGGAGACGGAGAAGACCCGCGAGCTCGACCGCGAGGCCGAAGCCGCGGTCAAGGGCGGCCGTTGGTGACCGGCGGCTTGCCGCCCGTCGAGCTCACTCGCTGCCAACCTCCTGCCGGCGCCGCCGGCCGCCGGTGTCCTGAATCCGCTCCAGGGCCGTCTGGCCGCCGTAACGGGCGACGATGCGGTCGTCATAGTCGTCGGAGACGGTAGCCACGGCCGTGATGGCCCGCAGCAGGTCCCGGGGCTCCATGTTGCTGCCGAACAGCGAGTGAGCGAAGAAGATGTCGTTGCCCACCACGGAGAAGTGGCCGCACGACATCTGGTGGTTGAGCTCCAGGAGGCCGGCCAGCAGCTCCTCCTCGAGCTCCACGTCCTGGACGCAGTAGGCCATGATGACCACTGCCGCTTCGTCGGAACCCAGGGCCTCCACGGAAATTTCCAGCACCGTCGTGCCGTAGCGCACGTAGAAATGGTCGTTTTCAGGATCGTGATAAGGTTCCTCGAACAACTCCCCCAAGTACTCTTTCAACTTGTTGAAGGTCTCGTGATGGACCGGACTTTCGAACATGATCCTCACCTCCAGAGCGGCCTACTCTACCAGCAGTTCGGGATTGCCGTGGGGCGTTGACACCCCAGGGAGTTGAGACTAACGTTTACACGAGCCGAAAACACGCCATCCGAGCCCCGATTTCCTCAGTGCGTGAGGGTTCCGTCGGAGGAGAGCGAGGGCGCGGTCAACCATTTCATGTTCATGAGCTCAGACAGGAGGAATTCAATGCAGAGGCGAGGAGGAGTGATGTGGAGGGTTCTGGGCGCCGTGATGGCCCTCGGCGCTCTGGCCGCAGTGCCCATGTACGCGGCCGGATTCGGTATTTTCGAGCAGGGAACCAAAGCGATGGGCATGGGCGGAGCCTTCACCGCCCAGGCCGACGACCCTTCGGCGCTGTTCTACAACGCCGGCGGCCTGGCTTTCGTCACCCAGCGGGACTTCTCGATCGGCGCCACCTACATCCATGACACCAAGGCGGAGCTCCACGGCGCCAATCCGTTCCCGGGCGACGGGTACAAGGCGGAACAGAAGAAGCTCTCGGCGTTCCCACCGCATGCCTACTACGTGCAGCCGATCAACAGCACCTGGAAGTTCGGCATCGGCGTCGAGACGCCGTTCGGTCTCTCCACCAACTGGGAGAACCCGCACCAGTTCGCCGGCCGCTTCCTCTCCACCAAGGTCGACTTGCAGGTCTTCGACGTCAATCCCACGCTCGGCTGGCAGGTGACGCCCAACTTCGGCATCGGCTTCGGCGGCATCGCCCGCATCTCCAATGTCGAGCTCAACCGCGACATCCCGGTCAACAACCCCTTCACCCAGTCGATCGTGAGCGGCGCCTCGCTCCGGCTGAAGGGCGACTTCAGCGAGGGCTATGGCTTCAACGCCGGCATCCTCTACAAGGCGACCCCCGAGCTCTCCGTGGGCCTCTCCTACCGCAGCGAGATCACCGTCAAGTACACGGGCGACGCCCGGCTGACCCCGATCTCCACCGGCAGCGCCCAGCTCGACGCGGCCATCGCCGCCTCGCTGCCGCTCAACACCAACCTCCCGGTCAAGACCTCCATCGACTTCCCCGCCATGGCGAGCCTCGGCCTGGCCTACAGCTTCACCCCGAGCTTCCTGGTCGAGGTCGACGCCAACTGGACCGGTTGGAGCTCGTTCAAGGAGGTGCCGATCACCTTCACCGGTGGCGCCGGCAACTCGCTGCCCAGCACCACCCTGCCGCAGAACTGGAAGGACTCCAACAACTACCGCGTCGGTCTGCGCTGGCAGGCCAGCCCGACCGCGCAGTGGCGCCTGGGCTACGTCTATGACCAGACGCCCCAGCCCGAGGAGAACGTCTCGCCGCTGCTGCCCGACTCGGACCGCAACGGTTACTGCATCGGCTACGGCTATACCGGTTCCTGGAAGGCCGACTTCGCCTTCATGTACCTCCCGTTCAAGGACCGCACCCGCGACAAGAGCCTGCCGGGCGACGGGCCGTTCTTCGGCACCTACAAGACGGACGCCTATCTGTTCGGCGTGACGTTGACCTTCTAACGCGAGACGACAAGGAGACAGAAGATGCATCGTGTCAAGATATCGGCGAGCCTCCTGGCGCTCGCCTTCCTCCTGGCCGGAGCCGCCTTCGGCCAGGCCGATCTCAGCAAGTACGTCGCCCTCGGCGACAGCCTCACCGCCGGCTTTTCGAGCGGCAGCATCAATGCGACCTACCAGGCCAACAGCTATCCGGCCCTGCTGGCCAAGCAGTTCGGCATCTCCGGCTTCCAGCAGCCGCTGGTCAGCCCGCCCGGCCTGCCGGGCATCCTGCAGCTCACCCGGTTGGTGCCGACTCCGGTGATTTCGCCGACTCCGGGCTCGGGCTCGCCCACCAACCTCAACCTGCCGCGTCCCTACGACAACCTGGCCGTGCCGGGCGCCACCGTCCACGACCTGCTGACCAAGACGGCGTCGACCAGCGCCAACGATCCGACGGACCTCGTGCTGCGGCGACTGGGTTTCACCCAGCTCCAGCAGGGCCTGTCGCTGCATCCGACGTTCGTCACCCTGTGGATCGGCAACAACGACGCCCTCGGCTCCGCCACGGCGGGCACCGACCAGCTCCTCACACCGCTGGCGAGCTTCGAGGCCGACTACCGGGTGATCGCTGGGGCCATCGCCGCGAGCGGCGCCAAGATGGCCCTCGCCACCATCCCGGACGTGACGACCATTCCGTTCGTCACCACCCTGCCGCGGTTCATCATCAACCCCGCGACCGGCCAGCCCGTGCTCATCGGCGGCAATCCGGTGCCCCTGATCGGCACCCAGCCCGGTGACTTCGTGCTGCTCACCGCCACCGCGGCCGAGGCCCAGGGCTTCGGCATTCCCACCGCGCTCGGCGGCAACGGCCAGCCGCTGCCCGGCTCCGTGGTGCTCACCGCCGCTGAGGCGGCCAACGTCCGGGCCCGGGTCAATGCCTACAACGCCGTCATCCAGGCGGTGGCCAACGAGCGCGGCGCCGCCCTGGTGGACGCCAACGCGGCGCTCACCGAGCTCGCCACCACCGGCATCGAGGTCGGCGGCATCACCTACACCAGCGCCTTCCTGAAGGGCGGCGTCTTCTCCTATGACGGTGTCCACCCGACCGCCTTCGGTTACGCCTTCCTCGCCAACCTCTTCATCGACGCCATCGACAAGAAGTTCGGCAACACGGTGGCAGAGACCAATCTCCTCCCGTTCGTCTTCGGCCAGTCCGTCGCCGACACGTCGGCGCAGGCCGTCTTCGACGAATCCGAGATCGGTCCGCCCTTCGTCTTCACCAAGGAGGCAGGTCGCAATCTGCTGCTGTCGCTCGGCGTGCCCCCGGCCTACATCGACGGCACGCCGGCCCCGGCACCCCATCCGCGCCGCCCGGGCCACGGCGCCCGCCGGTAAGCGCAGTCAACTCCCTGGAGAGCGCCGCGGCAGCGCTCTCCAGGGCTCTCCAAGGGGGTCAAAGGCTCGACAAAACTCCTCATCTTTCACCAAGTGTCACGCTCTTTGGCCCAGAAGCACCTATAATGGGACTCTTGCTGGTTATTCTCTTTGTAGTCGGTCCATAAGAACTCCCGGGTTGGACCTCCCGGAGGAGAGGCTTGGAGGCATTTGTTGGAGGTCCCATGCGCGTGCGAACGGAAGCTTTGTTCGTGGGCGGGCCCCTTGCTTGGCTCGCCGTAGTGGTCTGGCTGTCGGCTGGCTTCAGCGCTTGGGCCCAGCCGGTTCAGGGGACTCAAGGTAGCGGCGCCGGTGCTCTTGGCCTGCGGGCGGGAGAGAAGCTGGCACCGGGGAAGATCCAGGAGATCTACCGCAGGGTCCTCGCCGACTGGTCGGCCGGCGAGACCGAGCGGGCGCCGGACGAGCTCATCGAGCTCGAGTCGGCGGTCGTGTCGGATGCCGACACGGGGACCCGCAAGGTCCTCCTCAAGCAAGAGCAGGCGGTCATCCACCAGATCGGCGCCGCCGACCTCGAAGTGCTGGTGCCCATCGCCGTGCTGCACCACGAGGCCTACCGGCGCCTGTTGCAGCGGGGGTTTCACGGCCATGCGCTGGCCATGATCCACACCCGCACCATGGCGCGGGACCTGGCCATCCTCTATCACGACCAGTCGGGCTCGGAAGGGGCGTCGCTCGTCTCCAGCCGGCTGCTCACCAGCCTGGGTGGGCTGCTCCAGCAGAGCGCCCAGCAGCTCCCGGCGGCGGAGATGTTCCAACAGGCCGTCGAGCTGGACCCCAAGAACGTCGCCGCCCTGCTGGGGCTGGCCACGATCTATGAAAAGAACGCCCAGACGGAGAGCGCCGTCAAGCACCTGCGCCGCGTGCTCGAAGTGGAGCCCGGCAACGTCGAGGGCCGGCTGCGCCTGGCGCTGAACCTCCGGCGCCAGGAGCACGGCGGCGATCACAGCGCCGAGGCGGCGAAGCTCCTCACCGACCTCACGGCCGGGACCGAGCCCTCCTGGGCGACGCCGCTCGCCTTTCAGGAGCTCGCCCGTCTCGATTCGGACGAGGGGAAGACGGCGGAGGCGGAGAAGGTGCTGCGGCAGGCTTTGAAGCGCTATCCGAACGACCTGCGGATGCACGTCCAGCTCGCGGCGGTGCTCGACCGCCGGGGAGCGCCGGGCGAGGCGACGGCGCTGGTGGAGAGGGCCCTGACCCTGCCGATGGGGGAGGAGGCCTCGGCTCGCCTCCTGTACAACACCGTGCGGCCGGACGCCTTCGCCGCGGCGCGGACGTTCCTTGCCGAAAACTCGCGCTCCCGGCTGCCGGTGCTGGCACAGGCGTTGGGCGCGCCGCCGCCGCCCGCGGGAACGGGGGTGGGCCGATGAGAACGAAGAGCCTCCTCCTTCCCGTTCTGGCCGGGTTGCTCCTGGTCCCCAATGGTCCAACGGGGGGCCAGGTCGCGGGCCAGGTGGCGGTCCGCATCCTGAGCCCGGAGCCCGGCCAGCCGGTCTTTGGCTCCACCGACGTGCGAGTGGGCGTTCAGGCCGGCGTCCCCATCGACCGGGTGGACGTCTTCGTCAACGGCAAGCTGGCCGGCACGTGCAAGAAGGCGCCCTACCACGTCCAGGTCGACGTCGGCGAGGACAACATCAAGCGCGAGTTCAAGGCCGTGGCCTACACCCCCACCGGCGCCGCCGGCACCGACTCCGTGCTGACCGAGCCGGTGACGATCAACGACCAGATGGACCTCAAGCTGCGCGCCCTGTTCGTCTCGGTGACGCGCGACGGCCTGCGGGCGCTCAACCTGGGTAAGGACGACTTCGAGGTGACGGACAACGGTGCTTCTCAGGAAATCGTCACCTTTGGCCGCGACGAGCTGCCGCTCACCGCCGTCCTCCTGCTGGACACCAGCGAGAGCATGCAGGGGAAGCGGCAGGAGGCCGTCCGGCGGGGGGCCAAGGCCTTCCTCGACGGCATGAAGTCGTCGGACGAAGCGATGATGGCCCTCTTCTCCGACCGGCTGCTGCGCTTCACGCCCTTCACCTCGGACAAGGCGGCGCTCGAAAAGTCCATCGCCGGCACCCAGGCCGCCGGCGGCACGGCGGTCAACGACTTCCTCTACATGTCCCTCAAGCTGCTCGACGCCCGCCAGGGGCAGCGCGTGGTGGTGCTCTTCTCCGACGGCTCGGACGTGCACAGCGTCCTGCCGGCCACCGACGTGCTCTGGAAGTCGCGCGCCGGCCAGGCGCTCATCTACTGGATCCAGCTCGGCGGCAAGCACGAGTCCTTCACCTCCTCGTGGCGCGACTTCAAGGCGAACGACAAGGAGTACCAGGACCTGGAGCGGGCGGTGAAAGAGAGCGGCGGCCGGATCCTGACCATCGATCGCCTCGAGGACCTGGAGGACGCCTTCCGCAACGTCCTCAAGGAGCTGCGCGAGCAGTATGCCGTCGGCTACTACCCGAACAACGCCAAGGGCGACGGCAAGTGGCACAAGCTCGACATTCGGGTCAAGGGCGGCGGCCGGGCACGGACCCGCGAGGGATACGCGGACTACTAGCATCGCAGCCCCGAAGGGGCGACAGCATGTAGCCTGGGGCGTCAGCCCCAGGTGGGCGGTCGAATAGAATTTCCAGCCCCGAAGGGGCGACAGCAGAGCGGCTCCACGAAAGCTGCTGTCGCCCCTCGGGGCTTTCAAATTGTGGTTGGGTCCCTTCCTGGGGCTGACGCCCCAGGCTACATGCTGTCGCCTCTTCGGGGCTGAGCTGCGGAGCTTTGGCACCGCACCTCGTTCTTCACCACCTTCCCGCCCTTCATCACCCAAACCACGTGCTGCAAGGCGTGGATGTCCTTCAGCGGGTCGCCTTCGACGGCGATGAGGTCCGCCTCCAGGCCGGGAGCGATGGCGCCGGTCTTGTCCTTGAGGCCGAGGGACTCGGCGGCGAGAGAGGTGGCCGAGACGATGGCGGCCATGGGGTCCTGCCCCCCCTTCTCGACGCGGTAGATCAGTTCCTCGAAGTTGCGGCCGTGGGAGCCGGCCACGGCGTCGGTGCCGAAGACCACCTTGAGGCCCGGGGTGACCAGGGCGGCCTTGAAGATGGCGAGCGCCAGAGGCACGGCCCGGTGCATCTGGGCGAAGCCCTCCTCGGTGAAGTTGCCGACGCCCACGAACCGTTCCTTGTTCTCGAAGTAGTTCCGGAAGACGAGGTCGGTGTTGGGGTCGAAGTACGTGCCGTGTCGGGCAAGCACCTTCAGGGTCGCCCCGTCGAGCAGCACGCCATGCTCGACGGAGGTGCAGCCGGCGAGGGCCGCCCGGCGGGCGCTCTCGATGCCGTGGGCGTGCACCGCCGAGCGCAGGCCGCGGCTCCGGGCCTCGCCGCAGGCGGCGTCGAGCTGCTCCTGGCTCCAGGTGGGGGCGCCGCCGTCGCGGATGCTCTTCGAGGCGAAGATCTTGATCACGTCCGCCCCCTGTTCGGCCCGCTCGCGCACGATCTTGCGGATCTGCCCCGGCGTCAGCTTCGGGTCCTCCAGGGGCTCCAGGGAAGTGAGCACCCGGGGGCCGGGGATCGTGCCGCGGGCGATCCAGTCCCGCAGGTCCTTGTCCTCCGGCGCGCCCAGGCTCTGGACGGTGGTGATGCCGCTCATCAGGGTCGCTTGAGCGTTCTCGGCGGCGTAGAGCTCGGTCTGGCCCGGCGGCTCGGGCTTGCCGTCGTCGTGGGTCTTGCCGTTGCGGTCGAAATGCCAGCCGATGTGGACGTGGGTGTCGACGCCGCCCGGCATCAGGGTGAGGTTCCGCAGGTCCCAGGTGGTATTGCCCGCGCCTCCCGGCTCGACTTTCTTCACCGCGATAATCCGCGAGCCCTCGACCGTCACCGTCACGTCGTCCTGGGCGCCGCCGCGGCCGTCCAGCAGCCTGCCGACGCGGAGGGTGACCGGCGCGGGCGCCTGGGCGAGGGCGGCTGTGGCGAGCGCGAGCGAGAGCGAAAGGGCAAGGGTGGGAACGAGTTTCATCAGAAGTCGCTCTTTTACGCCAGCTCCGCCTTGCGCGCCCGCCGCAGCGTCTCGCCGCCCAGCAGGCCGTAGGCTGCCGCGCCGGTGGACCAGCTCGCGAAGTCGAAGATGGGCCGCCCTTCGGCCGGCGCCTCGGCGAGGCGGACGTTGATCGGGATCTCGGTGCGGAACACCTTGGAGCCGTACTGCTTGCGGATGGCCGCCACCACCTCGTCGGTGAGCTGGGTGCGGTGGTCCACCATCGTGAGAAGGATGCCCAGCAGCTCCGGCGTCCTGCCGAGCCGGGGCCTCAGCTCGTCCACCAGCCCGAGAAAGCCGTTGAGCGCCTCCACGTCCAGCCGGTGGGGCGCGACGGGGACGATGAAGGCGTCCACGGCGGCGAGGGCGTTGACGGTGAGGATCGAAAGGCCGGGCGGGCAGTCGACGACGACGACGTCGTAGCGCCGGCTGATCGGCGCCAGGGCCTTCCGCAGCAGCTTCTCCGGCGCCTGCTTGCGGGCCAGGGCCAGGTCCGCGCCCGCCAGCCGCAGGGACGCAGGCAGCAGGTGGATGCCGTCGAAGGGCGTCTCCACGATCGCCTCCGCCGCCGTCTTGCCGCCGCTCAGCACGTCGGCGGACGAGACCTCGACCCTCTCCCGCCCGACGCCCAGCGAGAAGCTCGCCGAGCCCTGCGGGTCGAGGTCCACCAGGAGCGCCGCCAGGCCGCTGCGGGCGAACGCCGCCGCCAGGTTGACCGCCGTCGTCGTCTTCCCAACACCCCCCTTGAGGTTGGCCAAGGCCAGCTTCATGCTGTTCTCCTTTCAGCCCACTCCAGAGCGCCGCGCAAAATATTGTATCCTCAGGGCGCTCGTGATCCGAGGATGGGGTATAGTCGAGCCATCTTTCTAGGAGAATCGTAATGCTTGGTCGACGCTCGGTACCTGTGTTTCCGATGGCAGTCGGTCTCGGCTTCCTGGCGCTCGCCGCCCTTCCGCTGGCGGCGGCCTCCGGTCCTCTCGTCGCCGAAGGGACGCCGGGAAGCGCGATCAAAGGCTCGGCACCGGTGACGGTGATGCTCCACCTCTCCGGTGACGCACGCAACATCCTACAGAAGATGCCGGACCGGCCCTCGGAAGGACCCACCGTGCGGCTGAACCTCAACGGTTTCAAGGCGCCCGCCGGCGCCGGCGTCCGGGTTTTCCTCAACTTCCCGCAGGCCGGCGCCTCGAACGGCACCGACGATCGCCACTACGTGGGCGCCATGTCCTCCTTCGACGCTCCGGCGCCCGGCTCGCCCGGCGACGACATCATCCTCGATGCGGCGCCCGTCCTGCGCAAGCTCAAGGGAAAGAACGAGCGGATCCTGCCCGGCGACAACGTCGCCGTGACCCTGGTGCTCGTGGCGGGAAGCGCCCCGGACGACGCCTCGGTGACCCTCGACAAGGTGAGCCTGTCGATCGAGCCCAAGGCGAAGTAAGCGGCGGGATCCATGCGAGCTCTCGCCGCCTTCTGCGTCCTGGCCCTGGCGTTGGCGCCCGGTGCCGCCGCCGCTCCTCCCTTGGCCGCGGGCTGGGAGCCGCTGGCCTTCCTGGTGGGCGAGTGGGAGGGGACGGGCACCGGCGCGCCCGGCGCTTCCAAGGGGAGCTTCTCCTTCGAGCCCCAGGTGCAGGGCAACGGGCTGCTGCGCCGCAGCACGAACGACTCCCCAAGCGGCCATCATGAGGACCTGATGCTCGTCTACCGCAACCCGGACGGCGCCTTCCGGGCGACCTACGTCGACAACGAGCGCCACGCCATCCAGTACGCGGTGACGGCCAAGGCCGAGCCGAAGGGCGCGGTCTTCCTGAGCGACGAGGCCGCCGGCATGCCCCGGTTCCGGCTGACCTACGCGCTTCGGCCGGATGGAACCGTGACCATCACCTTCGAGCTGGCGCCTCCCGGCTCGGCGCAGTTCAAGACGTACACCGAAGGCGTCGCCAAGCGGCGCTAGGAGCGCTTTTTCCGGGCCGCCTCGAATTCCTTCTCGAATCCCGGCACGATGGCCTTCACGAAGGCGTTCTTCACCAGGTTGCCGACGACTTCCCAGGTGCTGGTTTGGGGCGTGCTCAAGGAGCCGGAGAGGTCGGCGACCGTGGCGTCCTCGCCGCGGCGGTTCTCCAGCACGTGGGCGACGCCGCCGACGACCTTCTCGTAGAGCTTCTTGAGCACGGGCTTGTCCTTGTCCTGCTTGGGGTCGTAGACCTGCACGTCCGCGAACAGCGGCTTGACGTAGCCGTCGATGCGGCCGTCGTGGACCTTGACCTCGGAGTAGACGGAGAAGGTGCCGCCGGCCACGTCGAGCTTGCCGTAGGAGCGTAGGAGATCGTTGAGCGAGGGGAGGCTCGCGTGCTCGACGGCGATGAGAAAGTTGAAGTTCGGGCCCTTGCCGCCGTCGCGGAAGGTCGCGTTGCCGTGCGCCGTGCCGCTGCCCATGAAGCGGCCGGTGAGGCGCGCCTGGGTCGGCCCGTTGCGGAAGCCGTTCGAAACGTTGGTGACCTCGAGCTCGGCGCCGTCGACGAAGAGGTGGAAGGAATGGCCCGGCACCTGGTTGACGACTCCCACCTTGCTTTTGGTGAGCTGCAGCCGGTTGATGAGCACCGGCACGGGCGGGCTCGCGTTCTTGGCCACCGCGGCCACCTCTTTCTCCCTCGCCTTCTCGGCGGCGGCCGTGGCCGTCGAGTGGAGGTAGTCGAGGTCGAGACGTTGGACGATGACGTCCTTGATCCGCACCTCTTTGTGCCGCGGGCCGTACTCGAATTCGCCGTTGGAGGCGAGGATGCCGCCCCGCAGCGACAGGTTCGCCTTGGCGCTCAACGGGCGCAGTTGGTCCAGCGGCACGTTGGAGACCCTGTAGATGGCGTGGACTCCCGGGTACGGATTGGCCAGGAAGTCGGCGTTGCCGTTGAGCACGCCCCGGCCGGAGTCGAAGATCACGCCGTCGGCATGGACCGGCGAGGGATAGGTCCGGTCCCGGGACTGGATGTTGCGGATGTTGGACGCCTCCAGGTTGAAGTGCGAGATGTGGAGGGGCTTCGAGGGGTCCTCGTCCACGTAGACGACGTCGCCGTCGCGCACGGCGACGAGGTTGAACTTCAGGGGGTAGATCGACTCCAGGGCTTGCTGCCAGCCGCGGTCCTTGACCTTCGTGGGATCCCGGCTCTCCGCCAGGAGCTGGGGCAGGTTGACGTGGACGCGCGGCTGACTGAACACGGCGTCGCCCACCAGGTGGAAGGTGAGCAGCTGCGTCCACTCGACGCTCATCTTGAGCCGGGGGATGTCCGCCACCGGCGGCTCGGGGTTGGCCTGCTGGCGGATGGTCAACTGCCGCAGGGTCAGCGAGAAGCTGAAGGGATTCAGGTGGGCGTGGCCGACGCTCACCGTATAGCCCTTGAGGTGCTGGTTCATCTTGGCTTCGAGATTGCGCCGCAGATATTCGTCGAAACGGCTGGCCACCAGCAGGGCGATGAGAGCCAAGACGCCCAAGACCGCCAGCCCGATCAGCCAGCGCCGGCCGAGAGGCCTGTGGAACCACGGCCGGCGAGCCTTCGTCGGCCCGGCCGTTTCGGGCTCGGAGGGCTCGTCTCTGTCGCGGGGGATCTTTACTGCTCTGGCCATGGCGTCTCGGACGGCGCTGGGCGGGCCGTCGGGCGGGATCTGTAGCAAGGTCTCTGCCAGGCGGGGCCTTCAGCACCTTTGGCCCTCGGCCTTCGGCGACACTTTACTTCCCTGCAGGAGGAGTAGCCGACATAGGAATCTCTGGCCTGCGGCGGAGCTCGAAGTTGTCGAAGTCGAAGGTCACGGGTTCAATTCCACGAGACTCGATGTTGAGGCCCACCCTCCCGTAGCTCAAGGTCGCGTCGAAAACCTGATTGACTTTTTGGTCATTGATGAAGAAGGTCAGACTGTGCCCTATGGCGACAACAGCGAGGGAGTTGGTTTGCCCTGGGTGGATTGCCTGGGAATCCGTCCTGGGCAGCAGGTTATGCCACCTGCCGGTGTATACCGCGAGGAAAAAGCCCTTCGCGCCGATCATGAACTCGTAGTAATGCCTTACGGTGCCCGCTGTAGAGCAACGAAAGACAAGGCCGGCGTCCCCTTCAGCAGACCTTGGAACATTTCGTACATCGACTTTCAAGTAGAAATCGGCAATCGTCGCGGGAGTATTAGCCAAATCGGTATTGATGCCTCCCTTCTTACTGTTAGGTATAAAGGACGTGCGAAGCACACCTGAGGAGATCAGCCCAGTGTAGGTACCCGCGGTTCCCACGCCGTTAAGTTCTGTTTTCAGAAAGCTTGTGTAGGTATCTGCGGAGTCGAAGTTATCGGCAAGGACGAGCGGCCAGGACTTCGCTTCGGTCAGCAGCGCCTGTGCTGGGTTTTGCTGTTTTAAGGGCGTCCCGGCGTACATCGCAGGAGTTTGCTCCTTGGCCGGGGCTTTTGCGACCGTGGCCGGGCCTGGGCTTGGGGTCCCAGTGAAGATCTCAGGCGTTTTCTCCCTGGCTGGGGCTGCGATATCTCTGGTAGTTTTTGAGGCCAGAAGGGCGACCGCTATCAAGACAAAGCTCCCCAAAGCGATCCAGATCATCATGCTTTTTAGCCAGGCGAACAGGCGGGAGTCTTCGTCTGCCGGGATAGATGTGCCTGGCGTAGAGGGGTGCCATACATTGCTTTTGGGAGCTGGAACAGGTTGGGGTTCTGGGGCAGGCGTTGCCAGGGGAACAGGCGGCTCTCCCTCCGCTGGAGTGACGGCCGCGAGAACCTCAGTGGCGGCTTTTGCCACCCGCCGGCTGTCATCGGCGCGAGCCTGTTCCGCGGCTGCGCGGGCGGCTTTGGCCAGTCCCGCATCGCTCCCCCGAAGGAACCGCTCGAGCTCGCGAACAGCAACTTCCCGCACCGCGGCCCACGGGTGCTGTAACTCCTGCATCAGCTCGGCCGGCAGCGGGCGGAGCTTAGGTCCCGCGGGATTGCGCGCGAGGAAAATTTCTCCTTGTTGCTTGGAGACCGACTTTCCGGGTGTTTGCCGAGGATTTTCTTCAACCACTCGGTCATGGACGTAGTCGTAGAGCTCGTCGACGCTGATGAGGCCGTCACCGTCGAGATCAGCCTCGCCGCTCTCAAGGCCTCCAACCAGATGACGGGTGAAGACAGAGAGTCCTCCCGTGCTGGTAGCCGCGATGTCTTCCCAGGCGAGTTGCGTCGAGTCGCTGGCGGTCAGCACGAAACGTCCGAGGCCGTTGCCCGTAAAGGCCGTCGCCGGGTTGACTGCTGGACCTTTGGCGCCGTGCTCGAAGGCGCCGCTGTAACAACAGTCCAGGATCAGGATCTGGCGCCGGGAGCGGCAGTCGTCCATCTCTTCGGAAATGAAGGAGGCCGGGACGGCAGTTCCTCGGAGCAAGTCGGCCTCGGTATCCTGGACTGCGAGGTACAAGGCCCCTCTGTCGTTTCGCAAACCGTGGCCGGAGAAGTAGAGCAGTAGCAGATCGTCCGGGCTGCGGCCGGAGAAGAAGCGTGCGATCTCCCGCCGTGCGGTGGTGCTCGTGGCATCGAGAACACGCTTGACTTCGTCGAAGCCGCCGATGGCCGGATCGGCGAGAACCTTGGCGAGAGCGGCGATGTCGGCGTCGGGCTTCTCCAGAGCCGGAAGGCCAGGGCCGTACGTGCTGTTGCCGATGAGGAGGGCGACTTTGCGGCTCATGGATTTTCCGGTTTCGTCGCGGTCGGTTTGGCGCCAAGGGTCCGTAACAGCTTTTGAATTTCCGCGTGGCTGAACTCACCCGCCGGGAGTTCTACCTCGAAAGCCGCCGTCTTGAGCTTGATGGTCTTGCCATCTCCGCGCTTGAGCCAGCTCTGCAGGAAGGCGACCAGGTTGGGCAGAAACGTGGGCACGACACCTGCCATGAGCGACCCTATGACCTCGACGCTCCCCGATTTGGCTCCATGGCCTAGCTGACCGTCGGAGACCAGGTTGACCGAGTCCAAGGGAAGCTCCCGTAGCTCGCCGAGCAAATCGCGGGTCAGCCGGTCGATCTCCTCGACGTCCGCTCCGCTCGCTCCCACCTCAACCAGCAACTCGACCGGTGTCTCGTCAGCCACGATCACCTCTCTGTTCAGTTGTTTAGAGGAAGTCTACCATCGTGACGCCGATGGAGCTAATGCCCCAAGGGGGCAAAGGCGTGTAGCCTGGGGCTGGCGCTTTTTGCCAGCCCCAGGTCAAGGTCACCCACCCAATCCAACAGCCCCGGTAGGGGCGACGGCAGATCGGTGCTCGATTCCGCTGCCTGTCACCTCGTGGCAAAATGCCGCCGTCGCCCCATCGGGGCTGTGGAAAATGTGGGGGCGCGGTTTCCTAGGGCTGGCAAAAAGCGCCAGCCCTAGGCTACATGCCTGAGCCCCTTTCGGGGCAGAGGCGGGGGCGCTTCAGACGTCACTTCTTGAACCGCAGCGACGATTTCCCCGTGCCGCTTTCAGGTACCAGGAGAGCGGCAGGCGCTCGGCGGTGTGGCAAGGCCAGGAACCTCAGTGCGATTTGGGCATCGCTGACTTACTGCGGAGCTCGAAGTTGTCGAAGTCGAAGGTCGCCGGTTCAAGTCCGTCCGTATCCATGGCAACGCCCACTCTCCCGGCGCTGAGGGGCACGTTGGAGAGCTGATCGACTTTCTGATCGTTGATGAATAGCGTCAGGTCGGTCCCAACGGCGACAACCGCCAGGGAGTTGAACCGCGCTGGGTGGATGGCCGAAGTCGCCTGCGTGAGCCGCAGAGGGTTCCAAGCTCCCTGTTTGTAGACGGCAAGCGAATAGCCTCTCTTGCTGATCATGAATGCGTAGAAATTTTTCGCGGCTGGCTCCCTGACAAGGAAGATAAGGCCCGCTTTGGCGACGGCAGGCCACAGTTGGACCTCGACCTGCAGGCAAAAACCGGTGGTTGCCCTGGCTGGGCCTATCGGAACGACAACCAGGCAATTCACCTTCGCCTTCGGCGTTGCCGTCAGGTTGAGGACGTCCAAGGAGCTGTTGACACCCGCAGCTCGGGTGCAGGTATCGTCGGAGTCAGGCTCGGAATTGAAGTTGCGGCTGAGGTCGGTGGGGGTCGTCGCGGAATCGAAGTTTTCGGCCAGGACGACCGGCCAGGTCTTCGCCTCGGCCAGCAGCGCCGGGAGCGGGTCTTGCCGTATGGGTGTCGCGGCGGGCGTCGCGGAGGCTGCCGGAGCTCTCTCGACGTCTTCAGGGTCGCCATGCGGAGTTTTTGAGATCACCAGGACGGCCATGAGGAGTGAAAGGACTGCCAGAGCGATCCGGACGGTCGCCTTCGGGAAGGTGGTCTCTCGCGGGGAGGTGCTCGGGGGCTTCGGAGATACCTTGACGGTGGGGATCGGTGCCGGCGGAATGGGGGGCGCTCCTGGCTCGGAGCGGGTTCCGGTTGAAGCTTGGGAGCGGGCTTCGGCAGCGGAAGCGGTTTCGGCAAGATTGGAACGGCGATCGAGAGAACCTGGGTGGCGGCCAGTGACACGCGCTGGTTGTCATCGCCGATGGCCTCCACCGCGGCTTTGCGAGCGGCTTCGGCCAGGCCCGGGTCGTTTCCCACGAGGAAACGCACGAGCTCGCGGATCGCGCCTTCACGCACTGCGGCCAAGGGGCTGTTCAGGGCCTGCCGTAGCTCGACCGGCAGCTCTTGGCGGTGCCGCGGCCCGGCGCGGTTGCGAGCGAGAAAGATCTCTCCTTGCTGCTTGGAGGTCGACTTTCCGGTGTCTGCCGAGGGTTGTCTTCGACCACTCGGGCATAGACGTAGTCGTAGAGCTCATCGACGCTGACCAGGCCGTCCCCGTCGAGATCGGCCTCGCCGCTCGCGAGACCCTTGACCAGGTGATGGGTGAAGACTGAGAGCCCTTCCGTGCTGGAGGCTGCGACCTCCTCCCAGGCGAGCTGTGTCGAGTTGCTGGCGGTCAGCACGAAGCGCCCGACGCCGTTGCCCGTAAAGGCAGTCGCCGGGTTGGCCGCGGGCCCCTTGGCGCCGCGCTCGAAAGCGCCGCTGTAGCAGCAGTCCAGGATCAAGATCTGCCGCCGTGAGCGGCAGTTGTCCATTTCTTCCGAGATGAAGGCGGCCGGGACGGCCGTGCCTGAGAGCAGCTCGGTCTCGGTATCCTGGACCGCAAGGTACAAGCCTCCGCGGTCGTTGCGCAGGCCGTGGCCGGAGAAGTAGAGCAGCAGCAGGTCGTCCGGGCTGCGGCCGGAGAAGAAGCGCGCGATTTCGCGCCGTGCGGTGGCGCTCGTCGCATCGAGAAGCGGCTTGACCTCGTCGAAGCCGCCGATGGCCGGGTCCGAGAGAACCTTGCCGAGAGCGGCGATGTCGGCATCGGGCTTCTCGAGACGCGGGAGGCCTGGACCGTACGTGCTGTTGCCAAGGAGCAGAGCGACTTTGCGGCTCACGTCTTTTCCGGTTTGGCACCCAGGCTCTGTAACAGCTCGTGAAGCTCCTCGTGGCTGAACTCACCTGCCGGCAGCTCGACCTCGAAGGACTTCTTGCCGCTCGCCGCTTTGATCTTGATGGTCTTGCCGTCTCCGCGTTTGAGCCAGCTCTGGAGGAAGGCGACCAGGTTCGGCAGAAACGTGGGCATGACACCTGCCAGGAGCAGACCCAGGACTTCGACGCCCCCCGACTTGGCGCCCGTGCCCGGCTGGGAGGCGCGGACTGGAGCGACCGACTCCAGGGGCAGCTCCCGTAGCTCGCCGAGGAGCTCGTGGGCCAGCCGGTCGACCTCCTCCGCGTCCGCTCCACTCGCCCCCACCTGAACCAGCAACTCGACTGGTGTCTCGTCCGCCACGATCACCTCTGTGGATTCAGTTGTTTAGCGGGAGTCTACCATCGTGGCGCAGATGGGGCCAGGCTCGGCTCGGGTTTTCCGGGGTCACTGCTGTCGCGGCGGAGCGGGATCCGTCGAGTGGGCTGCACCCCTTCTGAGCCGGACTGCGCGACCCGTGCGGCGCGGCGCGCGACCGGCCGGATCCGCGAGGCGACCCGTCCCTCGGGTGCCGCGACCCCTGGGTCGAGTTGCGCGACCCGAGGGTCAAGAGTCGCGACCCCTGGGTCAAGCTGCGTGACCCGAGGGTCCTGCTACGTGACCCTTGGGTCCTGCCACTTGACCCTTGGGTCCTGCCACGCGACCCTTGGGTCCTGCCACGCGACCCTTGGGTCCTGCCTCGCGACCCTTGGGTCCTGCCTCGTGACCCGTGGGTCCTGCCACGTGACCCCTGGGTCAAGCTGCGCGACCCGTGGGTCCTGCCACGCGACCCTTGGGTCAAGCTGCGCGACCTTCGGGTCAGGCTACGCGACCCATGTGGGAGGGGGGCAGGTAGTCTGACAAAGTAGAACTAAGCAGCGGCTGCTCCCGGATCTCCCTGGAGCCGTATGGAGATAGACTCGCGCCGCGTTCGAGGAGCCATCCGCCATGAGCACGGGAGCGAGCCCGGGCTTTGCCCGGCGTCTGACGTTGTTCGATGCCACGATGATCGTCATCAGCGGCATCATCGGCTCGGGCATTTTCATCAATCCTTATGTCGTGGCGCAGAAGGTCCACACGCCGTTCCTCATCCTGGGAGTTTGGATCGCTGGCGGCGTCATCGCCCTGTTCGGCGGCTTCGTCTTCGCCGAGCTGAGCACGGTGATGCCGAAGGTGGGCGGCCAGTACGCGTTCTTCCGCGAGGCGTTCTCGCCGCTGGTGGCCTTCCTCTACGGCTGGGGGCTGCTGCTCATCGTGCAGACCGGGGCCACGGCGGCGGTGGCGGTGGCCTTCGCCCAATACGTGGCGCGGCTCGTGGACCTGCCGGACGGCGCGACGCCCTGGCTCGCCGCCGCCATCCTCGTGACGCTGGCGGCCTTCCACGCCCTGGGCATCAAGCCGGGGGCCGTGGTCATCAACGTCCTCACCTTCAGCAAGACGGTGGCGATCGCGGTGCTGATCGTGGGCGCTTTCGTGCTCACCAAGAAGTCCGGCCTCACCTGGGAGCCGCTGGTGCCGCCGGACCTCGGCGGCCTCTCGCTGCTCTCCGCCTTCTTCGCCGGGCTGGTGCCCGCCATGTTCGCCTATGGCGGCTGGCAGAACCTCAACTACGTCGCCGAGGAGGTGAAGGAGCCGCAGCGGAACCTGCCGCGGGCCATCCTGATCGGCGTCTTCTGCGTCATCGCCGTCTACGTCTCCGCCAATGTGGCCTACGTCCACGTGCTGGGCGCGCCGGACCTGGCCGCGACGAAGACGCCCGCCGCCGAGATGGCCTCGCGCCTGGTGGGGGAGACGGGCGCCAAGGTCATCAGCCTGCTGATCGTCATCTCCACGTTCGGCTTCATGAACCTGGCGCTGCTCTCGGCGCCCCGCGTCTACTATGCCATGGCCGCGGACGGCCTCTTCTTCCGACGCCTGTCGCGCCTGTCGCCCCGGTTCCGGGCGCCGACGGCGGCGATCCTGCTCCAGGGCGGCCTTGCCGCGGTCTATGCGCTGGCCAACACCTACGACAAGCTGCTCGGCTACGCCGTGTTCGCGGACTGGATCTTCTTCGCCCTCGCCGGCGCCTCGCTCATGGTTTTCCGGCGTACTCTGCCGGAGGCGCCGCGGCCGTTTCCCGTGCCGGCCTACCCTTTCGTGCCGCTGCTCTTCATCCTGTCGGGAGCCGGCATCGTGATCAACACCTACTTCGCGGACCTCCGCAACGCCCTCATCGGCACGGCCATCTTCGCGCTGGGAGTGCCGGTCTATTACTTCTGGCGGCAGGAGCGGTGATGCTGGGCGAGCGGACAGGTGAGCGGTGGCAAGGCGGGAATCCCCGGGCCGGATCAGGCAATGGCTGCCGTTTGCTCTTCGTCGCCGCCTTCCACCGCCACCCCATCTGCCACTTCGACGTGCTCTGAGGAGGAAGCCTCGGCCGCCGCGCTGGCCTCCTCTTTCACATCCGAATAGTGCACCTCGACGTGCTCGGCACAGGGATACTCGACACTGCCCGCCGCCAGAAACGAACAAAAGGCATCGAGTAGTGGCATACCCGTTCCGGTCTCTAAGAACAGCCACTGCCCCATCTCGTTGACTTCCAGGAACACATGCTCGCCCTGGGGTGTTACGACGAAATCGAAGCAGCCGAAGGCCAGGCCCAAGGCTTCCATCAAGCGCCAGCAGCGTTCGGCGATGATGGGTGACAGCGTGTGTGGCTCCATCTTCAGTTCGCCATACGCCTGCCGCCAATCGAGTTGCCCATCCGATGTCTGCTGAGAGAGCAGTTTCGCTGCAAAGGCCCGCTTCCCGATGAAGGATACCCGCAGCTCAAAGGCCTTGGGTACGAGCGCCTGATAGATTCCGGGAACGGCTCTCAAGATCTCGTCGTCAACGAGTTCTCGCTCAGACAGCCGACTTGTATAGGGGAGCCAGTGGGTGTCCGGAGCTTCCCAAACCATGGAAAGGAATGTCTTGTAGACTGCCTCTCCTCCCTGCTCTCGAAGGAAGGCTCGAATAGCGTTAGGATCATTCGAGTAGAGCGTTTCAGGTACCGAAAGGCCCATCTTGAGGGCAAGCTCGTGCTGGAGGATTTTACGGCTCGCCCTGGCCGCCACTTCCGGCCGGTTCACCCAGAAAGCCCTCGGCGCCAGAACATCGAAGAGCGAGCTGCGAAACGCCATGCACTGCCACTCCGCAAACTGCCGGTCGGCCGGATGAAGCTTCTCCCGATCCAACGCGTAGGCAGGACGGCGGCGCCATACCGTACGGATTTCTTCCTCCGCGACTTCTCCCAGCTCGCCGAGCCAGAGCTGCTTCCTTCCTTCCCGAAAGAGAGCACTTTCGGTCTCCCGGCTAGGAAAGTCGCTGCTGTAGTAGAGCAACGTGTCAATACCCTTCTTCCGCAGCCCGATATCCACTGCGTGCGCGTGGAGATCGCCCGCCTGCGTTAGGATGAGCACCGTAGGAGGCAATGTTTTCTCCCAAGAACGGGACTCGCCGGCCTTCTTGAGGTAGTTGCAGGCAAGCCGAAGAGGGCTCTAGAAACTCGGTGGAACGTCGAAGTCAGTTGGACCGTTCGTGATGTCCCTCCGCCCGGTCACGGGACTTGGGTCGGTGACCCCGCATGTTGCTACCTCAACGTCGTCCGCTCCTCTCACCGAGCGCAAATCCACCGCGAGCACGCGGGCGAGCACTCGTCCTGGCAGTCTCTTCTGCATAAGACCCTCCTTGGTAGGCGAAGGAGATGCCAAAAGGCGCCTCCTGGGGAATTTCTGGTAGCCTAACACACGCAAACCCTCTGTGCCATGGAGAGACTATCCTGATGCTCGTGTTCTGCCGCCATCGCCTGGCTCCGCTCCTGTTGACAGCGCTCTTCGTCAGCGCACCGCTCCACCCCCAGCCTGCCGATATACCAACGACACACTTACAAGGATCCTGGAAAGCCCAAGGTGGAGATCTGTGCTTCATCCATGGCGACCAGGTCTTCCTTTTTGCCAAGGGCAAGCTCTCGGTGCTTGGTCTTGTGCATTACCGTCCCGGAACGCTCACCCTGCGAAGCGAGGGCAAACTCGAAACCCTGCTTGCCTCTGTTGAGGGGCACCTCCTTCGCTTTGGCAAAGAGGGTCACGTCAGAACCTATTGGAAGCTCCGGAAAGTTCCCCCTCAAGTCGAGCTCAAGCCCTTTCCTCTGGGAAAAGGCAAGACGTTGTCTGCCGAGCAGATCAAGGCCATTCAGGATGAGGTCCAGAAACGAATGGACCGTGACCAAGAGGTCCGTAAGGACCCGGCGCAGAAGGCCCTCTGGGCTTCTGTTGACGCAGACAATCGGCGCTATCTCCTGGGGCTGTTCCGGAAGGTCGGCTGGCTCGATGTGCAGCGATTTGGTGTCGGCACGAGTGTCCACGCAGCGATCTTCGTCAAGCACCTCGGCGACTTGTCTCTCAATCTCGCCGCCCTGCCCTACATTGAGAGAGACCTCAAGGCTACCGGCGAAGGACAGATCTACGCCATCGTCTATGACGACACGCAGCTCCACTTAGGGCGTAAGCAACGCTACGGGACCCAGATCGACGAGGACTCGCAAGGCAATCCATATGTCCTCCCTCTCGAGCAGCCGGACAAAGTCGATGAGTTGCTCAAAGCCATCGGAGAACGCCCCCTCGCGACCTACCTTGCCGACGCCAGCAGGGTGCTCTACGATGGACGCCCCATACGCATGGCCACCGCCGAGGAGTCCCAGTAGCGGCAAGCCGGCAGGGGTGAGATGACCAAACATAGCGTCTACATGCGCTGGGCCAAGGAGCACGCGGCGGCGCGGTACAACCTCGCCAACAGCGGCATGCTGGGGATCGGCGTCGAGGATCTCGTCCTGGAGCCGGGTGACGTGCTGATCAACGGTGACAACCGGGACGGCTATCCGCAGCTTCTCGAAGCGCTCCGCAAGCTCTACCAGTTGGAAACTCCGCAGGACGTGGTGACGGCCGGCGGCACGTCGGGCGCCAACTTCCTCGCCTTCGCCACCCTGGTCGAGCCGGGCGACGTGGTGCTGGTGGAGACGCCCACCTACGAGCCGATCCTGGCTGCCCTCAAGTTCCTGGGCGCCGAGGTGCGCCGCTTCTCCCGCCGCCATGAGAACGGCTATCACCTGGACCTGCGCGAGCTCCGCCTGCAACTGGCGGACAAAGTGCGCCTGGTGGTGCTCACCAATCCGCACAACCCCAGCGGCGTGATGCTGCCGTCCTCCGAGGTCGGCGAGCTCTGCATGACGGCCGAGATCGAGGGGACCTGGGTGCTGGTGGACGAGGTCTATCGCGATATCTGGTTCGAGGCGGCGCCGCCGAGCCACGTCCACCTCGGCCCCAACGTCCTGGCCACCAGCAGCCTGACCAAGTCCTACGGGCTTTCGGGATTGCGCTGCGGCTGGATCCTCTGCGGCGAGCCCAAGCTCGCGGCCCGGCTGCGGCGGACCTTCGACCTCATGGATGCCGGGGGATCGGTCCCCAGCGCCACCCTCGCCCTCGCGGCGATACGGCAGCTTCCGCGTTTGATCGCCCGCAGCCGCGCCATCCTCGACCCCAACGTCGAGCAGGTGCACGCCTTCCTGGCCGAGCACGCCGAGTGGCTCGATTGCGTGGTTCCCGAGCGCTCCATGACCGTCTTCCCCCGCCTGAAGCAAAAGGAAGACAGCCAGGAGCTCCACGACTGGCTGCGCGAGCGCGAGACCTCGATCGTGCCGGGAAGGTATTTTGAATTCCCGCGGCACTTCCGGCTCGGCTTCGCCGTGCAGCCGGAGATCGTGGCCGAGGGCCTGCGGCAGCTTGCGGAGGGTTTGCGGCTCGGGAGTTGACCGATTCAGGAATGCGCTGCGCGGGTCTATGAGAGGGTCATGAGGGCGTGGTCCATCTCCGGCGGAAAGTTGCCGAGGACCGACGTGGTCCGTTCCCGGACGCTGAGGCGCAGGAGGTTGTACCGCACGGCTTCGTCGCCACAAATCCGGCAGCCTTCGATGAAGTGGGCCACCACGCGCCGTGCCGCGTCCCGGTCCAGACGTCCCTCCACGAACCGGCGCAGCTCCTCGGGGCTTGGATGATCTTCCACGGCGACCCCCTGTCTCAAGGCCAGGCAGCTTCCTGACTCGGCTTAGCAGGCTCAGAGTACCGAGGGATTGTTACAAGCTCCATTACGTCGGGCCATTTCTTCTCCGGGCCGGGAGCCTGGAAGCAGCGGCCCGCTCCTGCTGCATCGCCGTGTAGAGCCCCTCGAAGAGGGCGACGCCGTGGCGCTCGAGCTCGGAGTCGGGCCAGCCGGCGGCAGACCAGCCGCGCAGGACGCCGTCGACGCCGGGCATCTCCGGGCGGGCCGAGGTACCGTCGCGCAGGTCGATCTCGTGGACGATCTCGGCCAGCGTGGCAAGGGCGGGGTCGGCGCCGAGGCCGAAGGCGGCGAGCATCGTCTCGAAGCTGCACAGGTTGCCGCGATGACCGAAGTCGGCGTCGCGCAGGTCGAAGGAAACCTCGCCTTCCTCGGGCTCGTCGGCGTAGCGGATCTCCGCCTGCGGATCGATGAAGCGGCGGATGAGCCAGGCGCAGGCCAGGCGGTCGACGTGCGGATGGGGACGGGTGACCCAGCGCCGCCCCTGGTAGCGCCTCCGTTCCGCGGCGGGGACTGCCGGCGAGGGCGTTTCGCGGCCCAGGGC
>JBAPYB010000094.1:0-25464 GCA_049284515.1 Thermoanaerobaculia bacterium | reverse complement strand
CTGAGCAAACGCCCCGTCTTGTCGAAGAACCGCAGGTGATAGGTCGCCGTCTCGTCCGTCGGATTGCTGAAGCCGAAGCTCGACTGACGGTCCGGGCTGTCGTGCAGGCCGACCAGGAACTGCGACGTGCCGGCCGGGCCGGACGACGAGGCGCTGCCCAGGCTGTCCACCGACGAGCCTGGAATCGTCAGGCCGAACTGCTTGCTCGCCGTCGCTCCCTGGCTGTTGAACGACGTGACCACCGGCTCGGCCTTGTCGATGCCCGTCACCACCGTGATGAAACCCGCCACGTTCTCGAGGTTGAACAGGCCGCTCAGCATGTCCGGGGCGTACAGCGTCGCACCCGGCTGCAGCGTCGTGGTGACCCGCGGCGGGTTGACGTCGGGAGTGCCCCGCTTGCGGAACTCCACCGCGATGTCCAGCGGCGAGCTCCCGGGGTTGTAGACGTAGAGGTCGTTCGACTGCACCAGCACGCCGCGGCTCTGAGTGGCCAGCGGCAGCAGCGTCGTCTTGGTCTGCGGCGCCGGCGGCGCGGTGATCACGAAGTTGCGGGTCTTCGTCGCCGCCGCGGAGCCCTTCACCGCGGTCAGAGAGACGGCGTAGGTGCCCGCCTGGGCCCAGGCGTGGGTCACCTGCCGGCCGGCGCCGTTGGTGCCGTCGCCGAAGTCCCAGGCGTAGGTCGTGGCGTCCGCGGCGGTGGCCGTCAGGCTGACGGGCGTCGTCGCCTGGGCCTGGCACTGCTCAATGCCGAATTGGTTGGTGCACGCGGCTGTCGTGTAGTCGGCCGTCACCGGCGGCGGCGGGCCGACGATCACGCTTTGCGAAGCCAGCGCCAGACAGCTCGCTGCCGTACAGCCGGGCGGCGTGATGGCGAGGACGACATTGTAGGTGCCCGCCCCAGGGAAGGCGTGGAGGATGATCGTCCCGAACCCCGGGGCGCTGCCGTCACCGAAGTCCCAACCGAAGAGAGAGCCGGCCGCGACGTTGGTCGACGAGCTGGCATCGAGCGTCGCCGCCTGCGTCGCGCTCGGAGATGCCGGCGAAACCGTGAAGTGGGCTCCGCCGGTGCTTCCACCACCGGCCGGAGCGACCGTCACCGTCTTGGCGACCGTGCTCGAGCACGAGGGGTTCAGGCAGCCGGGCTGGGAGATGGAGAGCTGGACGTTGTAGCTGCCGGCGCTGGCGTAAACGTGCGTGGCGGTCGCCCCGGAGGCGCTGCCGCCGTCGCCGAAGCTCCAACTGATGCCGGCGCCCGCCGGAATGCCGGTCGACGGGCTGGAGTCGAAGGCCACGATATCGCCCGCCTTGGGCGAGGCCGGCGTGAAGTTGAACTGGGCCTGGAAGGTGCCCGTAGTACCACCGGAGCTGATGCTGATGCCCTGGCTCCCCTGGGCGCCGCTGCAGCCGGTGTTGGTTGCCGACACCGTCTTCGTGCCGGTGGTCGCCCAGGACACCGAGATGCTGCTGCCCGTCGAGCCGCCGGCGATGGTGCCGCCGCTCACGCTCCAACTCCACCCGGTGCTGCTCGCCGTGCAGTTGCTGGCGAACGCGGTAAAGGAATAGGCCTGGTTGGGCTGGCCCGTGACCGGACCGGAAACCGTGATCGCAGGAGGTGGACCGGACTGGCTCACCACGATCGCAAAGCTGTGCACCGCCACGTTCTGCTCGCTGCTACCCCGCCGCACCTGCAGGCAGGGCTGGAAGGTTCCAGCCGTCGCGTAGGTGTGGCTCGGCACCGGCGCGCTATGGCCGCTGTCGGTGAAGTTGCAGGTCCGCGGATCAGTGCCGGTGTGGGACCAGTCGTAGTCCCAGAAGTCAGCGCCTTGCGACGTGTCGTTGAAGCCCACCGCCGTGCCGGCCGCGGTGAAGCACTGCCCGAGCTGGCAGAACAGCGACGCCTGGAAGGCGGCGATGAGGGGTGTCGTCTGGGTGACGTTGACGCTCACCGGCTGGCTGGTGGAGCCGGTCGTGTTGATGCAGTTGCTGATCGTGACCTTGGCGCTGTACGTGCCGATCGCAGTATAGGTATGCGATGGAGTCTTCCCGGCGACGGGGTCGGTGAAGATGTCCGTCTTGCCGTCGCCGTAGGTCCAGACGACCTTCGTCGCGCCGGTGACGTCGGGCGCCGTGAACTGCACCGTGTTGGCGACGAAGGCGTTCGTCGTCGGCGCCGAGGTGCTGATGTCCGCGAGCGCCGGCAACGCGGTGATCTGGACCTGCTTCGTCAGCACCAGCCCCGTGGGATTGGAGCTGTTCTGGACCGTCAGCTTGCCGGTGTAATTGCCCGGCGAAACGCCCACCGGGCTCGACCAGGTGAAGCTCGTGCCGCCCGACACCAAGCCCGGAGGATTGAGGACCGCACCGTTCGGATCCGACACCTGCCAGGTGTAGGTGAGCGGCGGCAGGCCCGTGACGTTGGAGGTGAAGGTCACGTCCTGGCATTGGGTCGCCGTCGGCACCGACACTCCCAGAGTGCCCGCAGGGTTCGGGTCGAGCACGACGACGTTCTTCAGCGCCACGCTCCCCGCCCCCGCGGTGTTGCTGGCCGTCAGCGTCACCGTCTTGGTTCCCGGCGAGGCGAACGATGCCGATGGGTTCGCCACCGAGGAAGACGAGGGCGAGCCGCCCTGGAAGGACCAACTCCAGCCCGTAGGCGAGCTCGTCGAGGTATCGGTGAAGGTCACCTGGGTTCCGGGATAGATGTCGGAGGGGCTCCAGTTGAAGTTTGAAGCCGGAGTTGGCGGCGGCGGCGGGTTTGTGGGGGACCCGCCGGCACAAACCGGATTGATGACGGAGCAGAGAACGCTGGTGGACGCGCCGGGCGCCGCCACGTAGTTCGTGTCGAGGTTGTCAGTATCGGTGAAGTGGTAAGTCGCCGGCAGGTGGAGGTAATTGACCAGCGAGTCATGGCAGACCCCGTTGAGATCGATGCTCAGCTCTCCGCCACAGTTGGAACCTTCGACGTGGCGGTAGACACGCACGGTGGGATTGGCCACGGGAGGACTGGTCAGGAAGTGCGCTGTCCATGGGCAAGTGGCGGATGCTCCACAGGTGAAAGTCATCTTCACGCCGTCGATCACGTTGCCGTTGCTCAACAGATCGATCGAGATGGAGCCGTCCGAGGAGATTGCGTTGGGGTTCGTCGCAGTGCCCGTGGCCATGTAGAAGCCGTCCGTACCGACGGAGACCGTTCCCGACCCGGTGAGCTCCATCCCATACCGCAAATCGTACCCGGTGGGGCCGATCGGAATGTCCGGATAGAAGAGACCGTGGGCCAGCCTCGATTGGTGCGGATCGAAGCTGTTGACCCAGACCGTCCCAGTGTAGCCGCGCGAGTAGAGCGCATGGCCAAGGTCGGAGAAAGTCTGGGCCTGCACCGCCAGGGGACAGGCCAGCAGCAAAAAGAGCACCGGAAGCAATACGAGAGCGGTACGCGGGAACAGAGTGTCGGTTCGCGGGGCGGAGGAACAGGTCTTGGTCATGAGGGTAAGTCTCCTCTTACCGTTGCCGGAGCGAAACGGCCACTGCTTGGCGCTTCTACAACTCCAGGTGATAGCGAGATCGCTCTTTGCGCATAAAAACGCTCTACCTCCCTCCGTCGTTGGAACAGCCCAAGGCGATCGGAGAGGGGGGTGAACCGGAAACGCTTAGCTCTTCCAAACCGGTACCCGGCGGTCCGGGAAACGCTCTGCAGGAGCCGAGGTAAAAAAGAAAAGGGTGGACCTGGGGAGATCCCAGGCCCACCCGTTCGACCCAAATACTACGGATCGGGGAAGAAGTGGTTCGGAGCGCAGGCGCTGTCGAGCTGAATGGCGCTGAAGCCGACGCTGAACCGGCCGTTGGCGTCCATCACCACCGTCACCCAGGCCTGAGCCGACGTCGGATCGAACGGCGGGTTCGGGTTGCCGGAGATCGTGGTGTTCAGGTCGAGGTAGAGCCAGCCGAAGTTGAACGGCACCGGGAAGTCCGGACCGTTGATCTTCGTGCGCTGAGCCTCAGCCGGGAACGGAATGATGCCCGTGTTCGGCGGCTGCGGCGAGAAGGGGAAGGTCGGCGGCGAGCTGATCTGCTCCGTCTCGTCGAAGATGGCGATGCCTTCCTGGCCCAGCGGGAACCAGCTCGGCTTGCTGCTGCAGGGGAACGCACTCTGGCTCGTCTTGGAGTCGCGCCAGACCACGAAGCTCGTGCCACCGGTGAAGTCGCCACCGTTGGCATAGCGTCCGGCGTACGTCGTGCCGAGCGGCTCGCGATGGTCGATGATGCCCTGCGGTCCAGCGTTCCAGGCCACGTAGCGGCCGTAGAAGGTGTAGCGGCCGGCCGTGTTGGTGGCCGGATCGGTCAGCGAAGCCTCGACGTGGACCAGGGTATCGCCGTCGGCGAAGTTCTGGCCGGAGTTGACGTAGAAGTAGTCGCCCCAGAGGACGTTCTGGAAGGTGACGTCCTGGATGAAGTAGTTGATGTCGGTGGGTAGACGCAGGGTGCAGTTGTTCACCGTGTCGACCGTGATGTAGCCGCGGGCAATGTTGTCGCCCAGGGCGCGACCGGCGCAGTTGTTGGGAGCGGTGAACAGCGGCGAAGGCTGGCCCGTCAACGACAGGGCGAGGTGCTGCAGGAAGCTCGGCGGCAGCGGCGGAGGCGGCAACTGGCCGGTGCAACTGGCGAAGTTGATGTCCTGCGACTTGGCGCCCTTCGGGCTGATGTGATCGCCCGGGTCCTGCCCGGCCGAGGCCGTCTGTGGCATGTTGCCGTTGACGATGATGTCGCGCAGGTTGATCGTCTGCACGTCATAGCCAGTCAGGTAGATGTTGAAGTCGAGCACGGGGACCGACAGGTCCGAGTAGACCACCACGTGAGCCAGCACCGCGGTAGCCGAGGCGTTGTTCACCGAGAACAGGGTGGTGAGCCCGTTCGGGTTGTTGAGATCCACCTCGAAGTACGGCAGCAGCAGGGTCGCTGCAGGTACCGCATCGATGGTGCAGATCACAGCAACGGCCTGGCCGCCCAGGGCCAAGAGGCCCAAGAGAGCGAGGCACAATGCGGTTTTCTTCATGACAGACAATCTCCTAGGGTTAGTTTGCTGAAGCTGAACCGGATGAAACGATTCAAAAAAGCTAGTCTCCACTCTCCTCGGGACGAAAATCACCTCCTGTTCAAAGTATAGAGTGCGGCGAACTTTATAACATCTGGGACGCTTTGTCAGCTCTTCTGCAAGGCTGCCCCAAGTTGTTTCCAGCTCCTTGCTTCTCTGCCGGCGAGTGCGCGAAGGCTGCGCCCTCCCGCCCTACCGATGTTTTATGCTTCTGCACTATAGGGGTCTCCCTGCGGGCTGTCAAGAGGCATTTTGCGTCTTTGCAGGCCGCTCTCACTTCGGCGTCGCCGGCGTCGCATCGGCGGGCGCCGCGTGCCAGGCCTGCATGCCGCCGCCCGAGGTGCAGAGGTCCGGCGCGAACATCGGCGAGTTCTCGCCGGCAAACTCCGCCACGATCTCGTCCTTGCCGTCGCCGTCGAGGTCCGCCAGGCGCACATGGTAGCCGCGGCAGCCGCCCGCAAAGACCGGAATCCCCGAGCTGGTCTCGCGCTCGAACCCACCCTTGCCGTCGCCATAGAAGATCCAGGTCTCGCCGTCGCCGGTGAGGGCCACCAGGTCGGTCTTGCCGTCGCCGTCGAGATCGCCGTGGCCGATGGCCGACACCTCGGAGCGCCCCTCCTCGACCGCCAGCGGCAGGCGGGTCCAGGTGCCGTCGGCGTGAGCGAAGAGCACGTCGAGCCCCGATCTCCAGGTACCCTGCTCGAAGCTGAGGTAGCCCACGACCAGGTCGTCGAGCCCGTCGCCGTTCAAGTCGGCCGCATTCACCGACCGGATGTAGCTGCCCGGCCGCAGCGCGTCGACGTCGCTGGTATTCCAGCCACCGTCCTTGCGGCCGAAGTTGACCAGCCCGCGCCGTCCCTGGCTGTTGGTCCCGGTGGCGAAGTCCTTGAGATGGTCGCCATTGAAGTCGCCCACCGTCAGGTCGTCGCCGAAGTTCTCGTGGCCGGAGGTCCCCTGATCCTTGCGCACCCAGGTGCCGTCCCCCTGGTTGAGGTAGACCACCACGCCGTAGGCCTGGGTCTTCACGTCGGGCCGGGCGCTGGTGCGGCTCGTGAGGTTCAGCCGCGGGCCCTCCCCCACACCCAGGATGTCGGGGCGACCGTCGTGGTTCCAGTCGATGGCGGCCAGGGCTTTCGAGGAGAAGCCCGCGTCGTCGTTGCCGGTGCCGGCGACATGGAGGTCGAGACCCTTGCTCCAGTTGGTGAACCCGCCTTTGCCATCCCCCACCAGGACGACGAACCCCCGCAGGTGCATCGCCAAAGCGATGTCCGGCTTGCCGTCGCCGTTGAAGTCGGCCACTGCGGCATCCCCGTAGTCGTACGGCAGGTCGGGGTACGTCGCCTCGGTCCAACGCCGCCAGTGCCCCTTGCCGTCGCCGAGGAAGATGACGGGATTGCCCATCGACTTGCGGGCCGGCCCATGGACGATGTCGAGATGGCCGTCGCCGTTCATGTCGGCGATGTCGAAGCCGTTGCGCCACTGGCCGCTGGTGGGCAGCCCCTGGCCGAACGAGCTGAAGCTCAGCCGGTGGACCTCCGGAATGTTCACCGCATAGCTCGCCACCATCTTCTCGACCTCTTCCTGCGTCGGCTTGGGGCGGCCCGTCTTGAACGAGCCGGTGGCCTTGTAGACCTTGTAATAGAAGAACTTGTCGTCCTCCTTCGCAATGTCGACGGTGATCCCCCAGCGGGTGCGGATCTGATGGTCGTTGAGGCGCAGGAAGGGTCCCTCCTTTTCAAGCTTCTCGAGAAAGTACTGACGCCCTTCCTTGTCCTTGAGCCAGACGCCGTCCGGCGGCTGCGGCCCGAAGCCTGGGCCATCGTCCGGTGTGACCTCCGGCGTCGCGGCGGGCGTCGCGGACTTGGGTTTGGGCTTGGCTGCGGCCGCCGCCGCTTCGGCGCGGGACGAACCGCAGAGTCCCAGGGACAACACCACGGCTCCGCCCAGAGCGAAGGCGCCGATTGCACGGCGAGCCGCGAGGTTTCGGGTCCACTTCATACGAACAGCTCCTTTCTCCAACATCCTCAGCCGCACCGCACCCAGCAAGAACTGCACCAGCCTTTTAGATTTCGTCCACGAAGGAGGTCTTCAGGTGCCTGAAGAGCCAGAGGCCCAAGAAGAGTAGCATGATGGCCACTACCGCCAGGGCACCCGTCCCCGGCACCAGCGCCGGCCTCCCGCCGAGCAGCGCTTGCCGGTAGAGACCCACCAGGGGGGTCAGAGGGTTGAGGCGGAGCCAGGCCTGGAAGCGCTCCGGCACCATCGCCAGCGGGTAGACGATGGGCGTCAGATAGAACCAGCCGGTGAAGACCATCCCCAGGATCTGGGCGGTGTCGCGGAAGAAGACGTGCAGCGAGCCGAGGATCAGCCCGAGCCCCAGGGTCAGGGCCACCTGCAAGGGCACCGCCAACAACAGCACCGGCAAGCCTCCGAAGGTCAGCTCGCGCAGCACCGCCAGCACGACCAGGAAGATGGCGCCGGCGATGGTCTCGTGGACCAACGCCGCGAGCGTCACCGCCAGCACCAGCAGCTCCGAAGGAAAACGCAGCTTCTTGACCAGGCTGGAGTTGTCCGTGATCGCCGTCGCCGCCCGCGTCACCCCCTCGTTGAGTGCCATCCAGGGCAGCAGGCCACTGAAGAGGAACACCGAGAAGTGCCCGGTGCGGATGCCCACGGGCGAGATCCTCATCACCGTCGAGAAGACGAAGGTGAAGAGGAGGAGCATCCACAGCGGCTGGACGAACGACCAGACGAAACCCAGCAGAGAGCCGGCATAGCGCCCCTGGAAGTCCCGCTTGACGAGCTCTTTGAGGAGGAAGAAGTGATGTCGCAAACGCATCTCCGGAATCCGCGGACGGCGCATCATGCCACAGCCGGGGTTCTCTATATATAAGGAAGGGGGAACATGCTCTCAGGCCATTGACAGCCCCGCGGACCGAGCGTAGTATCCCCCTACATGTACCAGCTATGCCATTCTGACATAGCAGCAGTCCGGGCAATGCCATCATGGCCGCACTCGACAAAATACGTCAGGTCCAACTCGTTGGACGCAAGATCCGTGAGCTCCGCAAGGAGAGAAAGCTGACCCAAGTGGAGCTCTCCGCTCGCCTCGGTATCCAGCAGTCCGACCTCTCTCGCATGGAGAAGGGAGAGTACCGGGTCAGCCTGGACACCCTCTTCCGCATCCTCGCCGAGTTCAGGATGAGCATCGGCGAATTCTTCGAAGGCGTGGCGCAGGAGACCATCACCCCGCGCGACGTCAAGCTCGTCGAGGAGTTCAACTCCCTTCCCCAGGACGCCCAGCGCGAAGTCGAGGAGTTCATCGCCTTCAAGCGGCTCAAGGACGAGGGCCACCATCATCACATCGGGGTCAATGAGCTGCGGCGAGCGGAGGGCGAGGAATGAGAATGGACAGTTTTGAAGAGCTCAAGGCTCGCGGCGAGGAGGCCGTGCTCGCCGGTCGGCTTGAGGAGGCTGAGGAGTTGTTGGTGCAGGCCCGGAACTGGGCCTTGGAGCAGGGCGAACCCTGGCAGGTCGATGTCGCGCTCTGTAATCTCGCTGCGGTCAAGATCGAGCTCGGTCACGGGGAGGGAGAGCTCCCAAAGCTCCGGGAGATCCTTCTGCGTAATGCCAACCCTCAGAATTGCCGTCTCGCCGCTTACAACATCTCCAGGTACTATGAGCTGACAAAGAACTTCAAGAAGTCCCTGTTCTACGCCCGTATCGCCCTGGAACGCGCCGAGGCCCTGGGTCGACAAGACTGGGTTGCTTCGACCCACAACCGCATCGGCAACGTCATGCTCGCCGAAAGCTTCATCGAGCAAGCCTGCACAAGCTACGAGACCGCACTGGAGCTCATGCCGGATGTACAGGGTGTCTGGCTTGCCGGCATCCTCGGGAATCTAGGGTACTGCAGGATCCTGCAGCGACGGTTTAGCGAAGGCTATACGTTGCTCTACCGGAGCCTGCGTATTCTTCGGCGCTGCCACGCAAAGCGGTACCTCGTTGGCACGGCCCTGGCTTTGTGTTGTGCACACCTTGAGACAAACCACTTACGGCATGCCGAACGCTGGGGCTCGTTGGCTCTTCGGCTCGCGGAGGAGACTCAGCAAAGCACCTCGGTCAAGAATGGGCTGTACCTTCTCGGCGAGACCGCCCACTTGAGCGGAGACGACGAGTTGGCGCGCAGCTACTTCACGCGCCTTCAGCGTGACTTCTTTCCTGCCGAGGTTTACCTCCCCGGTTTCCTGATGACGGTTGACATCCGGAAGCTCATCAACCTGCACGCTTGATCTGAGCCCTCTCCATGAACATGAAAATGAAGCTGCCAACCTCTCTCGTACTGCTTCTCCTTCTGGGAGTAGCCATCTACAGCAATCCCGCGTTCGCTCAGGACGGGGCTGCGGCGCTCGGTACCACCGGCGAGGTCTTCCTCCCTCAGGTGGGAGCCTACAAAGACCTCTTCCCCAAGGGCCATGACACGGCTCCAAGCAACACCGTGCTAGCCGTTGACATGATCCAGCCTGGAGCGACTACACAGCGCCTGTTGGTGCCCTTCACCACAGGAGCAGACATCGAGACCTCTCCGGCTGTCCTCTTCGAGGACGACTCGAACACTCTCTTCCTGCTTTGGGCAAGCCAGGTCAACTCACTGAACTCTGTCCTGATGCTAGCGAGCTTCGACGGAACAAATTGGGGGCAACCCATCCAGATTACGGGCAATCCTTTTTCCTCAAAGACATCGGCCCAACTTGCAATCACTCACGACTCCTTTTCGATTGTGGATGCCAGCGGCAATCCAGCGACTCGACATCGCACGATCGTCCATGTCTTCTGGGAAGAGCACAATGCCAGCGGCAATCCCGATGTCCTCTACACTCCTGTGATCCTTGACGAGGGTGTTTACTTGGGGTGGACACCTGTCTATAACCTGAATGACTTGGCGGGAAGAACACCCCTTGGGTCGAGCTTCGCGCCACCGGATGCCCTAGTACAGCTACCTGTTCTTCAAGGGGGTCGCGATTCTCGCACTCTGCTTGTTGGATTTGCGTCGCCCGAAACACGGGCTCTTTACTCAGTAGAGATTGACATCCTTCCGGAGGAGATCTCCCTACTTGCAGAGGGAATACGCGCCAATATCATCGACCTCGGCCGTGATCTTTATCCTAACTCCCTTCAGAGCTTGGCCGATAAGATTGCGGCCAGTGTCGTCTCCCGTGGGGCGGCCTTCCATGCCGATATCGTCCAATACATCGCCAGCCAGAGTCATGACCTGGTGCTTGCTGATCGAGGCACGAGTCAGACCGATCTGGTCAATCTCAGCGAAAAGATTCGCGCCAACATCATTGACTTGGGGTCAAGATTGTCCGGCCGCGGTCTTCGCGACGCCAATGATTATAACAAAGCTCTAGCATCTAACGAGAGTATCGTTAGTGTTCAGCCGACAGATCCAAGCGCTTCACCTCACCTCATCCACTTCCGGGTCGCTTCAAGCCGACCCACTCCGCAGCTAGGGTCTACCGGAACGCAAATCTTCCTGTCGGAGTCGGGAGACGACGCCATCGTCGCTTGGTTGGACACGGGTAGGGTCTTTTACTTCCAGAGCCAAGGCACGGGTTGGAGCAGTCAGAAGCAGATCAATCTTTCGGCTTCTTTGGACGCTCCCCACGCGTTCAACATTCTCAAGCAGCGTGCCCGCCACTAGCGCGGATTCCTTCCAATGCAGCAAGCTTCAACAGCGTGGCCAAGCGCCACGTTGTTGCGTGCTTTTGTCATAGCATCACTTTCGTTGTCTCTATCCGAGCATTGCGCTACAATTGTGCTTCAGGCCTCCTGGAGAAAGGATAGAAATGAGAAAGATGCAACGGCAAGCAGTCCTCGGCACCGTGACCACAGAACTCTCTAAGGTCAAAGGCGGGACGGATCCAAATCCACCCGGCACCACAACGCCTCCTCTCGACGATCCCGACTGCCGCACCCACATCGTTGATCTTGGCTAACGATCCTACCCCTCCCCTCCTATTGAGGCCTGTTGAGGGGAGGGCGCTGACCGTGCGCGCACCAGGGTGAGCAGGCCCAAGGGCCAGATGTCGAGGGTGCCGCCGAAGGCGACCCGGCACCAGGCCCTGACACCAACCACGCAGTTGGAGAGGAGGGGCTGCAGGAGGGAGCCAGAACCGGCCCCCCCCACCAAACTTTACGGAGCGCCAGCAAGCCAGCGGACTATACGGCGTCCCAGCAAACTTTACGGCGCTCCAGCTAACTTTACGGCGGGGCTCCAAAGATTACGACAGGCGTACCCACCGGGCGCGCCGTCAGGATCTCGCCGCCTTCGCGCTGGAGCGCTGCCGCTACGTCGCTCTTGCGCTCCGGCGGACAGAGAATCGCCAGGCTGCCCCCGCCACCGGCTCCGCAGGCCTTGCCGCCCCAGGCACCCTGCGATGCGGCTACCTGGAGGAGCTTCTCCAGGACCGGCGTCGAGATCCCTTCTGCGAGCTGCCGCCGGTAGCTCCACTCGCGGCTCATCAGCTCACCGACGCGGGGAAGGTCGCCGGATTCCAGCGCGGGGGCGATCTCGGACGTGGTTTCGGCGATGCCTGCAAAGAGCTTGGAGGTCTCCGCTTCGCCGTCCAGCCGGCGCCTCACCACCTGCCAGTTGTTCCCCGCCGAGAAGTGGCTTTGGCCGGAGTAGACGACCAACAGGCTGTCCCCCAGGCGCTGAAGGTCGACGTCGAGCGGGCGGACCCGCTCCCCTCCAGGCTCGGCGAGGATCTCGAGGGCACCGCCCAGCAGGGCCGGGTAGTGGTCCTGGAGCCCCGTGGGCAGGCCCATCAGCCGGGCCTCGAGATCCCGCGCCAGCGCCGCGATCCGGGCCGGCTGCGAGCGTGGACGGTCGAAAGCCACTTCCGCCGCAGTCAGAAAGGCCACCGTCATCGCCGAGCTGGCGCCGAGCCCTCCACCGCGCGGCGATTCACTGGCGAGGGAGACCTCGAACGGCGGCAGTGCGAGGGCCGAGGCGACCACGCCGATCAAAGATGTCTCGGAATGCCGCGCCAGCTCGTCCGCCGAAGCGGCCTCGATCACGCTCGCGCCCTGGCGGACGAGATAGTGGCCCCTTGAAGGACGCAGCTCAACCGTGACGGCGAGGTCCACCGCCACGTTGACCGTGCGCGCCCCAGGGTGGAGCAGGCCCAGGGGCCAGATGTCGAGGGTGCCGCCGCCGAAGTCGACCCGGCACCAGGCCCTGACACCCACCATGAGAGGGAAGGGCTAGCGCGCCACTCCCGAACGGGTGGGTTGCGGCGCGGCGCCGCCGGCTGCGAGCTGGGTGCCCTGCCGCGGACCGTCCGGGAGATGGAGCGTCTTCGCCAGCTTCACGTCGCGCAGGCCCCCCCGGAGCTCGTCCCGCCACGACCGGAAGGCCGCCAGGCGAGTGGCCGGAATGGGCTCGTCGCGGACGCCTTTGAGCGACAGCGGATCGATCCAGCCGTCTCCGCGCTTCACCCGGTAGTCGAGGTGCGGTCCGCTGGCGAGGCCGGTGGCGCCGGTGAAGGCGATGGTGTCGCCCTGCCGCACCCGCGCCCCCCGGCGGATCCCGGAGGCGAAGCGGGAGAGGTGGAGGTAGCACGTCAAGTAGCCGCCGGGGTGCTGCACCTTCACCACGTTGCCGCCGCCGCCGTCCCAACCGGCAAAGCTCACTACGCCGTTGGCCGTGGCCTGGACCGGCGTGCCCACCGGCGCACCGTAGTCCACGCCGTAGTGCGGCCGGTACTCCCGGAGCACGGGGTGGAACCGGTGGAGGCTGAACACCGAGGTGATGCGCGGCGAATACCGCAGGGGCGAGCGGAGGAACATCTTCTTCATCGGGCGCCCGTCGCCGTCGTAAAAGACGCCCGAGTCGCCGTACCGGTAAGCCTCGTGCAGATGGCCCCGGTTGTCGTAGGTGGCCCCGTAGATGGTGCCGATGTCATGGAACCGGCCGTCGAGCTGCACTTCCTCGTAGAGCACCTCGAAGGTGTCGCCCCGCTGCAGGTCCTTGGTGAAATCCAGGTCCCACTGAAACACGTCGGCCAGCCGGTAGGCGAGAGCCGGGGGCCCGCCGGCCACCCGGATGGACTCCTCCAGCGAGCCCGTGAGGGTGCCCCTGACCGAGCGCATCTCGACCGCTCGGTGGAACGGCTGCCAGTCGCTCTCCCACCGGGCGCCCCGGCGGACGAGCTCGATCCGGCCGCTGCCGTCGAGCGTCATCTCGAAAGAGGCGAGCTGGGAGTCGCGATTGAAGAAGGCCGAGTAGCGGTTGCCGGCCTTGAGACTGCGCAGGTCGATCTTCTGAGCGAGGACGTTGGTGGCCTCGCGGAGCTCGCCTCCCTGAAGGCCGAGCTTGCCGAACACGTCGGCCGCCGTCTCGCCGCGCAAAAGCTTGGCCTCGACCGGCACCTGGGCGAGGTCGATCCAGCGGCTGGCCTCGTTCGGAAGGACGTTGTTGGCGGAGAACCTGGGGGTCGGGAGCAGGGGGAAGGGCGACTGGTTGTGGGCTTCGAGGGTCCGGGTGGAGAAGAGCAACCCGGCCGCCAGGAGAATCAGCCCGAGGGGCAGGAGCCATCGCAGAGCCTTCGGGCCGAACTGTACCCACAGTGACTGCATCCCGGGCAGACCTCCTTGGAGAGGAGTTCAAGATCTTGGAGAAACTCGGGCTGGATACTACACAGGGCGGGCGGGCGGATGCAACCCCCCTGGGAGCTTGAAGGATTGGCGAGAATTCTAGTGCAGAAGCTCGGCGATCACCCGGTCGGGGTCGTCGGGCAGCTTGCCGTGGTAGAGCACCTGGCCTTCCTTGACCACGAGCAGGCCGGGCAGGTTGGCCACGTTGTACTTGTGGGAGAAGAGGCCGTCAGGGTCCAGGCAGACCGGAGCCCCGAGGCTCTTGCCGGCAAGGAATCCCTCGACCGCCGGGCGCTCCTCCTGGAAGTTGACCGTCGTGACCCGCGCGCTCCCCTTCCACCGGGAGGCTATGGGGTTGACGCGCTGGACGATGTCCCGCGACCGCGGGGACCAGGAAGCCCAGACCACCACGATGTGCGTGCCGCGCGACATATCGCCCTCGCTCAGCCGTTCCCCACCCAGGCAGGAGAGGCTGACCTCCTGTGCGGCGATGACACGGGCAAGGCCGGCAAGAAGGATGAGGGTAAGCACCAAGGCGCGAGAGATGACTCTCATGGAGGGGAGACTCGCGTAGGGTTGTGAATCAGTGGGGTCCGGCGACGCGGCGATGCTCGAAGCTGACCAAAATCCGGTGTCGCAATCCGTCGGGGGCACAACAGCGAAAGGTCCTCTCCCGTACGATCCACAGCAGCTTCCGGGTGTAGTCGAGCTTCCTGCCGCAGTCTCTGCACGTCCCGACATGATCGCGGAAAGGGGCCAGCAGCTCTTCTTCCATCTCATTGTCGAAGAACAGAAATAATGCCTCGCTGACCTCTTTGCAGTTCATCGACCTTCCTCCGCGAACCAAGTCTTCTACATCGTGACGTCAGGCATTCATACCCGGTGTGCGAACCCTTCCAGTTCAACTTGCGACGGGGCCGGGTTATTTCCGCCGATTCTCTCCACGAAAAGACGATCACGAAAGGACGCCCCGACAGGGCGAGGTGCGGACTACTTCGCGCTCCGGCTCCGCATCTTGGCCGGCTCGTCACCCTCGCGCAAGTAGCCATGGTCGCGGGCGAACTCCAGCATGGCAGCCTCCAGCAGCCGTCGGCCGCGGTAAAGGCGGCTCATCACGGTGCCCACGGGGACTTCCAGGATGTCGGCGATCTCCTTGTAGGAGAACCCTTCCAGGTCCGCCAGCAGCACCACCATGCGGTAGTCAGGCGGCAGTTTGTCCAGGGCCCGCTGGACGTCCTCGTCGAGCACGTTCTCCAGCAGCTCCTCCTCCGGGTTCTTGAGCTGCTTCGTCGCGTCCTCGCTGACCTGGTTCTCGAAGGACTCCTCGATCTCTGCAAAGTCGCTAAGGGCTGGGGCCTGCTGCTTCTTGCGGTAGTTGTTGATGAAGGTGTTCTTCATAATTTTGAACAACCACGCCTTGAAGTTGGTCCCTTCCTCGAATTTATCGTAATAGCGGTAGGCCTTGAGGTAGGTCTCCTGGACCAGGTCCTCTGCGTCCTCCGCGTTGCGCGTCATGCGGTAGGCCGTGTTGTACAGGGCGTCGACGAACGGCATGGCCGCCGCCTCGAAGTTCCACCCTTTTTGGTGGTCTACGCTCTCTCTGGGCATGCTTACCCCCTTCGGCATAACCTCTCCCCCGCCTGACATACGCATAGACGGTGCCAACAGTTCATCCGCCCGGGTGAGCTGATCCTTGTCCCCTTCTCCGGCAGGAAAAGGGCACAGAGTGTCCTTGCAGGATGACAGGTCCGACAGAGCCAGCGCCCGGGTGGATGCCCTGTTTTGAGATCGGAGTGTCCCCCGGAAGATGCCAGTCTTCCGGGAAACGGCGGTCACAGAGGATTATACACTGCTAGCGTACCCGACGCGCTCCCGGTCGCCTTTTCGGCACTCCGGGTGCCAAGAATGCGTCGCGCGGCACCAAGCCTCGATCTACGGCAACGGCAACAAGCTCTGCTTCGCCAGCTCGATGAACGGGCCGGGGAAGAGTCCCAGCGCCAGGGTCGCCAGGGCGCAGAAGGCGATGGCGCCGACCAGGGCCGGGGCTTGGAGGGGAGTGGGCGTCGTCTGGTCGGAATCTTTCAGGTACATGTAGAGGACGATGCGGAAATAGTAGTAGAGCGAGATGGCGCTGGTGAGCACGCCAATCAAGGCCACCCAGCCCCACCCTCCCTGCACCGCGGCGGCGAAGAGGTAGAACTTGCCCACGAAGCCGCCGGTGGGGGGAATGCCGGTGAGCGCCACCATGAAGAGGAGCATCATTGCCGCCAGGAAGGGCGAACGGCGCGCGAGCCCCGCGTAGTCGGCGCAGGTCTCGCCCGCGTACTCCCGCCGCTCCAGCAGGATCACCGTGCCGAACACCCCCAGGGTGATGAAGGTGTAGGCCAGCAGGTAGAAGAGCACGGACCACAGCCCCACCTGCGATACCGCCAGCACCCCGATGAGGATGTAGCCGGCGTGGGCGATCGAGCTGTAGGCGAGCATCCGCTTGACATTGTCCTGGGTGAGCGCCGCGACGTTGCCCCATACCATGGTGACGACCGCCACGATGGCCACGATGGTCTGCCACTCCGCCCGCACGCTCCACAGGCCCTCGTAGAGGATGCGCAGCAGGATGGCGAACGACGCGCCTTTCGAGGCCACCGCCAGCCACGCCGTCACCGGCGTGGGCGCGCCCACGTAGACGTCCGGCGTCCAGATGTGGAACGGCACGGCAGCCACCTTGAAGAACAGCCCCGCAGCCAGCAGCAGCCAGCCCAGCGGCACCAGGTAGTTCCCGTGCAAGGCCGGATCGCCCAGCTTCTGGGAGAGCTCGCTGAGCTGCACCGTGCCGGCGGCACCGTAGAGCAGCGAAATGCCGTAGAGCAGGATGCCCGAGGACAGGGCGCCAAGGATGAAGTACTTGAGGGCCGCCTCGATGCTCCGCCGCTCGCGCTTGAAGTACCCGGCCAGGATGTAGCTCGCGAGCGCCATGGTCTCGAGCGAGATCCAGAGGGTCAGCAGCGTATAGCCGCTGGCCATGAACAACATCCCCGAAGCGGCAAGCAGGAGCAGGGAGTAGTACTCCGACGCCCTGTAGCTGCCCTCTTCGAGAAACCGGACGGAGAGCAGCACGGTCAACGCCGTGGCGCCGAGCACCAGCACCTTGATATAGAAGGAGAAACCGTCCAGCACGAAGGTGCCGCCGAGGATCAGCACTCTCCCGGGCACCACCGAGTGGACGCGCCACAGCACGCCGCCGGTCAAGGCCAGGCTCACGACGGTCACCAGTGCCGAGTCCCGGTTCCCCATGCCGCGGCCGATGGCGCCGGCCAGCAGCATCAGCAGGCCCGCCGCCGCGAGCAGGATCTCCGGAGCGAGCAGCAGGTACTCTTGAGCGCTGGGCACGGGCTATTCCCCCGTCGCCGCGACAGGAGCCGGCGCAGCCGATGGCGAGGCGGCCACGGCCGTAGCCGCGGCGGTGGTTCCGGAATAATGCGGATCCACCTTCGCCACCACGTAATTCACCGGCTTCTCCAGCACCTGCAGGAACGGCTTCGGATAGAGGCCGATCCAGAAGCAGAGGATCACGAGCGGCGCCAGGTACAGGATCTCGCGCCGGTTGAGGTCCTGCAGCCCCTTGTTCTCCGCATTGGTCAGCGGCCCGAAGAAAACCCTTTGATACATCCACAGCATGTAGGCCGCGCCCAGCACGATGCCCAGCGAGGCCAGGACGCCCCACCACCAGACGCGGTTGAAGGCGCCCACCAGGATGGTGAATTCGCCGATGAACCCGTTGAGCGTCGGCAGGCCGATCGACGACATGGTGATGATGAGGAAGATCGTGGCGTAGAGCGGCATCACCTGCGACAGGCCGCCGTACTCGGCGATCATGCGCGTGTGCCGGCGCTCGTAGATGACGCCCACCAGAAGGAAGAGCGCGCCGGTCGAGAGGCCGTGATTGATCATCTGCAACACGCTGCCGTTGACGCCAGGCCCGTTCAACGCGAACATCCCCAGCATCACGAAGCCCAAGTGGGAGACCGACGAGTAGGCCACCAGCTTCTTCATGTCCTTCTGCGCCATGGCCACCAGCGCGCCGTAGATGATGCCGATCAGCGCCAGCCCCACCACCCACGGCAGCAGCTTCATGGTGGCGGCGGGAAGGATAGGCAACGAGAAACGGACGAAGCCGTAGGTGCCCATTTTCAGCAGGACGCCGGCCAGGATCACCGAGCCCGCCGTGGGCGCCTCGACGTGCGCGTCGGGCAGCCAGGTGTGGAACGGGAACATGGGCACCTTGATGGCGAAGCCCACGAAGAAGGCGAGGAAGATCCAGACCTGAAGGTCCGGAGGAATCGAGGCGCCGATCTTGTGGAACTGCTCGATGGAGAACGTCGCCGGATTGCCCAACCCCTTCCAGCCGAAGAGACCGCTGGAGTTGTAGAAGTAGAGTGCCAGGATGCCCAGGAGCATCAGCACAGAGCCCACCAGGGTGTAGAGGAAGAACTTGATCGCCGCGTACAGCCGGCGCGGGCCGCCCCAGATGCCGATGAGGAAGTACATCGGCACCAGCATGACTTCCCAGAAGACGTAGAAGAGGAAGAAGTCGAGGGCCATGAAGACGCCCAGCATGCCCGTCTGGAGGAGGAGCAGGAAGATGTAGTACTCCTTCTCGCGATCGTGGATCGCAGTCCACGAGGAGAGGAAGGCCAGCACGCCGAGGAGCGTCGTGAGCAGCACCAGCAGCAGGGCGATGCCGTCGATCCCGAAGTCGTATTTCACGCCGATCGTGGGGATCCACGACACGGTCTCGCGGAACTGGAACAGCTCGCCGTTGCGGTCGAAGAGGAACCAGAGCGGAATCGACAGCAGGAAGTCGACGAACACGATGCCCGTCGCCACTTTCCGGATCAGCGCGCCCTGGCTGCTCTTGAACCCGAAGGCGATGAGCAGCGCCCCCGCGAGCGGCAGGTAGGCGATGATCGAGAGGATCGGAACGTTGTGCATGGCTCCCCCTAAGGCAAACTCGATGGCTCAGCCCCGGTGCAGGAACACGTAGACGATCACCAGGGCGAACATGCCGGCCGCGAGCACCAGCGCGTAATTGGAGACGTAGCCCGTCTGCAGGCGGCGGAACAGCTTGGAAAACGCGTCGAGGATGGTGGCCACGAGGTTGACCAGCCCGTCGACCACGTACTTGTCGAAAAATCCCGAAACCATGGCCGCGGCCACGGTGACGTTGCGCGCGCCGTTGACCAGCAGGCCGTCGATGAAGCCGGCGTCGAACCGGAAGAGCAGCCGGGCGAGGCCCCAGGTGCCGCGGATCACCGTCTTGTCATAGAGCTCGTCGACATAATACTTGTTGGAGAGCACGCGGTGCACGACCGGGAAGCGCCGCTCCCAGGCCTCTTCCGTGGCGAGCCCGCGGGTGGGGCCGTAGAGCCGCCCGGCGAGGACGATGCCCAGCAGGGCGACGCCGATCGCCACCAGCATCAACGTCAGCTCCGTCCAGATCCCCATCTCGTGCTCGCCGAGGGGATGTCCGGCGATCCGGTAGACGATGGGATCGTGGAAGTTGTGGAACAGGTTGATCTTCTCGCCCAGCAGCTTCGGCAAGCCCACGAAACCGGCGAGGATGGCGCCCACCGCCAGCACCCACAGCGGCACGGTCATCGAAGGCGGCGACTCGTGCAGGTGGTGCTCCTGCTCGTGGGTGCCGCGGAACTCGCCCCAGAAGGTCATGAACACGGCGCGGAACATGTAGAACGCCGTGAGGCCCGCCGTCGCGAGGCCCACGCCGTAGAGCCACCATTCGCCGCGCCCCGCCGCCGTGCCCAGGATCTCGTCCTTCGAGAAGAACCCGGCGAACGGCGGGATGCCGGCGATAGCCAGCGAGCCGATGACGAACGTCTTGTAGGTCGTGGGCAGGTATTTCCGCAAGCCGCCCATCTTCCGCATGTCCTGCTCGCCTCCCATGGCATGGATCACCGAGCCGGAGCCGAGGAAGAGGAGGGCCTTGAAGAAGGCGTGCGTCATCAAGTGGAAGACCGCCGTGGTGTAGGCCCCCAGGCCCGCGGCCAGGAACATGTAGCCGAGCTGCGAGACCGTCGAATAGGCCAGCACCTTCTTGATGTCCGTCTGCACCAGGCCGATGGTGGCCGCGAAGATGGCCGTCACCGCACCGATCGCCGCCACGAATCCCGACACACCCGGCGCGAGCTGATAGATCGCGTTCGAGCGCGAGACCATGTAGACGCCCGCCGTCACCATGGTGGCGGCGTGGATGAGGGCCGAAACCGGGGTCGGACCGGCCATGGCGTCCGGCAGCCAGACGTAGAGCGGGATCTGCGCGCTTTTGCCCATCGCCCCAATGAACAGGCAGATGCCGATGAAAGCGGCGAGCGTCAATCCAAGGTGGCCGGGACCCAGCAGCAGCGACGGGTCCGCCGCGATCTTCGGGAAGATCTCGCTGTACTTGAGCGAGCCGAACTGCGAGACCAGGGCGAACAGGCCGAGGACGAAGCCGAAGTCGCCCACCCGGTTGGTGATGAACGCCTTGCGTCCCGCAAAGGGAGGGAATTCCTCTTTGTAATAGAAACCGATCAGCAGGTACGAGCAGAGCCCCACGCCCTCCCAACCCACGAACATCACCATGTAGTTGTTGCCGAGGATCAGCAACAGCATCATGCCCATGAACAGGTTGAGATAGGTGAAGAAGCGCTGGAACCCGTCCTCGTGGGCCATGTAGCCCACCGAGTAGACGTGAATCCAGAAACCGACGAAGGTCACCACGAAGAGCATCACGCACGACAGCGGATCGATCTGGAACCCCATGCTGACCGTGAAGTTCTTCAACCCGGACGCGGCGGTCAGCAGCGGACCGGAAGCGACCCAGGAGTAGACGTCGTTCTCGACCGGCTTGACGTGATCGGCGCTCCCCAGATAACTGGTGATGACGAACAGGCCCAGAATGGCGGCCAACCCCACCGTGCCGCAGGCGATTGCCGCCACGCCCTGTTTGCCGATGCGGCCGCGCAGCAGGAACCCGTTCAGCAGGGCGCCCAGAAACGGCAGGACGGGGATGACCCAGAGCAGTGTTTTTAACATGCGCTAGCCCTTGAGCTCCGAAGCGCCGTCGAGCGTCGTGGACTCGCGCAGGCGGAAGAAGGCGATGAGGATGCCGAGCCCCACCGCCGCCTCGCCGGCGGCGACGGTGATGGTGAAGATGGAAAAGATCTGGCCCGTCAGGTCCGAGTGCTGGTAGGAGAAGGCGATCAGGTTCAGGTTCACCGAGTTGAGCACCAGCTCGATCGACATCAGCACGGTGATCATGTTCTTGCGGGCGGCGATCCCGAAGATGCCGATGGCGAAGAGCAGGAAGCTCACCACCAGGTAGTGCGTCGTCGTCACCTCGAACATGGGAGCCTTTCTATTGCCGACGTCCCAGCACCACCGCCCCGATCATCGCCACCAGCAGGAAGACGGAGGCGATCTCGAAGGGCAGGAGCGCCTGGGTGAAGAGGTTCCAGGCCACGGCCTGGGAGTTGCCCACGGCCGCTCCCTGGACGGTCTTGAACGTCTCCGGCTGGATGAAGGCCGGACCGAAGGCGATGTGCACGAAGAAGTAACCGAAGAGAGCCAGCAGCGCCACCACCAGCGCCAGCACGAACGGCGACTGGCCGTGGAACAGCTTCAGCTCCGGCAGCTTGTGCAGGTTCACCAGCATGATGACGAAGAGAAACAGCACCATGATGCCGCCGCCGTAGACGAAAATCTGGACGATCCCCACGAACTCCGCGCTGCGCAGCAGGAACAGCACCGCGACCGAAAGGAACGTCACCAGCAGCGACAGCGCGCCATACATCGGGCTGCGCAACGTCACCACGCCGATCGCCCCGCCCACCGCCAGGAGGGCAAAGAGATAGAACAGAAGGTCCGCGCCGTGCGCCGTCAGGAATTCCATGAGGCCTCCCGAACCGGGCTCCCCCACCCAAGACCCTCATCACCCCGGCCCTCTTCTCCCAGCCTCCCCCCCATCCGCCGGGAGAAGAGGGAGAAAGGCAAGAATCCTGATCTGCGTTCCCCTCTCCCGGTTGGGGGGAGTGCGGTGGGAGAGGGGACAGGGGTGAGGGTCTTCAAGCGATCTCCTCATCCGTGTAGGCCGGCCGCGTCTTCCACTCCTGGAGCTCGTCCATGTCCACGTAGAGGTTCTGCCACCGGTCGTAGGAGGCGAGCTCGTACGTCTTGGTGGTGAGCCAAATGGATTTGGGCTCCGTCGGGCACCCTTCCTCGCAGAGGCCGCAGAACATGCAGCGCTGGACGTCGATGTCGAAGCGATCCAGGAGCTTCTCTTTCTTGTTCGTCTCCGGGTTCACCTCTTGATGCCAGTCGATGTAAATGATGTCGATCGGGCAGTCGCGGGCGCAGATGGTGCACTTGATGCACCGGTCCTCGTCCAGCCGGAACATGCCGCGGAAGCGGTGCGCGGGCTCCCAGCGCTCCTCCGGATACTGCACCGTGGCCTTCTTCTTGAACATGTTCTTGAAGGTGATCCCGAGCCCCGCGAAGAGGTCCAGGAGCATGACCTTGTCGGCAAGCCGCTTGAGAAGAGCGGGTATCCGCTTGATCCAATCGACGAACTGCTGGATTCTGTCGGCGAACCACTTGAATACGCTCAATGGAAGCCTCCCGAAACCCAGAGCTTGATGAGACCGGTGACGAAGATGTTCAACAAGGCGAGGGGGATCATCCACTTCCAGCCGAGGTCCATGAGCTGATCGAACCGGTAGCGCGGGAACGTGCCGCGGAACCAGATGTAGGCGAAGAGGAAGATGAAGGCCTTGAGCGCGAACCAGATCGGCCCCGGGATGATCGCAAGCGCCGGCAGCAGGTGCGGGAACGGCGGCAGCCAGCCGCCCAAAAACAGCGTCGTCGCCACCGCCGAGATGACGATCATGTTGGCGTACTCGCCGAGGAAGAAGAGGGCGAAACGCATGCCGCTGTACTCGGTGTGGAAGCCCGCCACCAGCTCGGATTCCGCCTCCGGCAGGTCGAACGGGTTGCGGTTCGACTCCGCAACGCCCGCCACGAGATAGATGAAGAAGCCTACGATCTGCGGAATGATGTACCAGATGTGCTGGTCGCGCTGCGCCTCGACGATCCCCACCAGCGACAGCGTGCCCGCGAGCATCAGCGGCCCCACCAGCGCGAGACCCTGCGGCACCTCGTAGGAGATCATCTGCGCCGCCGAGCGCAGGCCGCCCATCAGCGAGAACTTGTTGTTCGACGCCCAGCCGCCGATGATCAGACCGTAGACCCCGATGGTCGCCAGGGCGACGATGAACAGCAGCCCCGTGTTGACGTCGGTGATGAACCAGTTGAGGTGGCCGAGCTCGCCGGCCCGGGGACCGACGGGGATCACCGAGAAGATGATGAACGCCGGCCCCACCACCAGGCACGGGGCGAGGATGAACGCCCACTTCACCGCCTGGCGGGGGAGCGTGTCCTCCTTGACCAGCAGCTTCATCACGTCCGCGATGGGCTGCAAAAGTCCCCACGGACCCACCCGGTTGGGGCCGAGCCGGGCCTGCATGTAGCCCAGCACCTTGCGCTCGGCGAAGGTGAGATAGGTGATGAGCGGCAGGATGCCCACGAAGAGCAGGATCACTATCTTGATCACCGGCGAGAACGCGTAATAAAAGAGCGTGTCCCCCAGGGCGTGATGGACCGATTCGAGGAGCCCTGTGATCAGCGCCATCAGCGGTCGACCTCCCCGAGCACGATGTCGGTGGTGCCGATGATGGCCACGAGGTCGGCGATCAAGGCCCCCTTGCACAGCTCGGGAACGGATTGCAGGTTGATGAACGAGGGCGCCCGCACGTGGCAGCGGTAGGGGTTCGGCGTGCCGTCGCCCACGATGTAGAAGCCGATCTCTCCTTTGGGGCCCTCGATGCCGTGGTAGACCTCGCCGTCCTTGACGGCCTTCATCACGCGCGGCCGCTTGGCCATGATCGGCCCCTCGGGGATCTGGTCCAGGCACTGCTTCAGGATGCGGTTGGCCTGCCGCATCTCCTCCATGCGCACCAGGTAGCGGTCGTAGGTGTCGCCGTTCTTGCCCAGCGGCACGTCGAACTGCACCTCCGGGTAGGCCTCGTAGGGCATGGTCTTGCGCAGGTCCCAGTTGATGCCGCTGCCGCGCAGCATGGGGCCGGTGATGCCGTAGTCGATCGCGACTTGCGGATCGAGCACGCCCACGCCCACCGTCCGCTTCTTCCAGATGCGGTTCTCGGTGAGCAGGCCTTCGTACTCGTCGATGCGGGGCAGGAAGCCGTCCACGAAGACGCGGCATTTCTCCACCCAGCCCACCGGCAGGTCGTGCGGCATGCCGCCGGGGCGCATGCAGTTGAGCGTCAGCCGGGCGCCGCAGTACTCCTCGAAGAGGTCGAGGATCAGCTCGCGCTCGCGGAAGGTGTAGAAGAACGGCGTCATGGCGCCGATGTCGATGGCGTGGGTGGCGAGCCAGAGCAGGTGCGAGGAGATGCGCTGGAGCTCGGCGAGCATCACCCGCATGTACCGCGCCCGCGGCGGCACCACGAGGCCCATCAGCTTCTCCACCGCCCCCACGTAGGCGAGGTTGTTCGTCGCCGCCGCCACGTAGTCCATGCGGTCGGTGTGGGGCACGTTCTGGAAGTACGGGTGGAGCTCGAACAGCTTCTCGGTGCCGCGGTGGAGATAGCCGATGATGGGATAGCAGTCGATGATCCGCTCGCCGTCCACCTTGAGCTTCAGCCGCAGCACGCCGTGGGTCGATGGATGCTGAGGACCGAAGTTCAGCTCCATCTCCTCGGAACGGTTGAGGAGGCTGTCTCCCAGGCTGTCGTCGCCGAAGGGCTGCACGAAGGGGGTGGTCATGGGAGGCCTCCCGGCAGCAGGGCGGGTCGAGCCCCCACCCCGCCGTCCAGACCCGCCCCTACTCGAAGATCCCTGGTCATGACGGCTTCTCCGTGGCTGCGGCGGGTGTTGGCGCGGGCGGCTCGGGCGGCTTGGCCGGCTTCCAGCCCGTGCCGGTGCCGGCGACGGGGCCGGTCGTCTCCTGGTAGTACTCGGGATAGATCGCCGAGCCCGTGTCGATGCCTTCCACCGGGAAGTCCTTGCGCAGCGGATAGCCGTTGAAGCCCTCCCAGAGGAGGATGCGGGTCATGTCCGGATGATCGGAGAAGCGCACGCCGTACATGTCGTAGACCTCGCGCTCCGACCAGTTGGCGGCGCGCCAGACGTGGCAGACCGTGGGCACCGGCGTGGCCTCGTCGGTCGTCACCCGCAGCCGGATGCGGCGGTTCGCCTCGAAGCTGTGGGCGTGGTAGACGACGTCGAAGCGCGGCGTACGCTTCGGGTAGTCGGCGCCGCAGACGTCCACCAGATAGGTGAACTTGTGCTTGTTCCGCAGCAAGGCGGCGACCTCGGCGATAGCTTCGCGCTGAATCTGGAGAGTCAGGTCGCCGGCGAAGGTGCGGGCTGACTCAATGCGCTCGCCGAACTCCTCCTTGAGGGCGGCGGCCACTGGGTCGTCCCAGGCGTCCTTCCACTCGGGAACGATGGGATCCTTCTCCCACAGCGGCTTGTTGGGGTCCTCCGCCGGAGCGGCGGGCTTGGGCGCGGCGGCGGCAGCGGCCTTCGCGGCAGCGGCAGCCTTGGCCTTCTCCAGCGCCGCAGCTTTGGCGGCGGCCTTGGCC
>JBAPYB010000093.1:0-4886 GCA_049284515.1 Thermoanaerobaculia bacterium | reverse complement strand
GCCTCCCCCCCGCCTGACGGGAGAAGAGGGAGAACAGCAAGACCCCTCATCTCCCCGACCCTCTTCTCCCATCGCCCTCCCTCCACCGGGAGAAGAGGGAGCAAGGTTGCCTTTGTAGGATTTCCGGCTCCCCTCTCTCCCGTCAGGCGGGGGGGAGGCTGGGAGAGAGGGGCTGGGGGAGTGAGGGCCTCGATGCGGCGGACAGAGGTTCGTCCAACCAGGTTGGTCGGCGTCACGCTTGGCGATGGGAGAAGAGGGCCGGGGTGATGAGGAGCTACGCCCACCGCGCGATGACCTCCAGCGTCAGATCGTCCCTTAAGGGCTCGTCGCCGACATGGCGGTCGAAGGCGCGGAGGATGGCGTCGTGGACTTCCTGGGGCGCGCCGCCGAGCTCCAGGGCGGCGCGGATGCGCTCGTAGCCGAAAGCCGTCTTGCCCAGGCCGTCCACGGCTTCCGGCAGCCCGTCCGTGTAGAGCACCAGCAGGTCGCCTCGCTCCAGGGTGACGCGGCGGGTGACGAGCGGCAGCGGCTCGCGCATCCCCAGGGGGAAGCCGCCGTTGCCGAGCTCCTCGATGCGGCCGCCGGCATGCCGCAGCAGCGGGAAAGGATGGCCGGCGGAGACGTACTCCATCTCCCCGGTCGACGGTTCCAGCACGGCGTAGAAGGCGCTCATGAAGGTGCGGTTCGTGCCCGTGCGGCAGAGGGTGCGGTTGAGCTGGGCGAGCACCTTCTCCGGGCTGGGATCGAGATCGATGGCCGTCTTCAGGGTGGCGTTGGCGATGGCCATCACCAGCCCGGCGGCCATGCCGTGGCCGCTGGCGTCGCCCACCACCAGGGCGAGGCGGCCGTCGGGCAGGCCCATGATGTCGTAGTAGTCGCCGCCGACCTCGTTGGCCGTGCGGTAGGAATGGGCGAAGCCGTAGCCCGGCACGGTGGGAAGGTCGTGGGGCATCAGCCCGGACTGCAGCTCGCGGGCGACCTCGAGCTCGTCGCGCACCCGCACGCGGTCCACCAGCTCCAGGGCCAGCAGGAAGATCATGGCTCCGAGGCTGACGGCGAACCAGAAGGGCGAGAACTCGACCTTGATCTGGACTCCCCGGTGCGAGTAGTTGAATCCTTCGCCGCTGAGCAGACCGAAAACGAAGGCGACGAGCGAGCCGGCGAAGAGCAGCCGGCGCGGCGGCGTGAGCTTGTAGGAGAGGCCGAGGAAGGCGAGCTTGGCCCGGAACAGGAAGCGCTTCAGCCCCTTCTTCGGCTCGGCCTCCGGGTTGTGCTCGCGGGTGAGGACGTCATAGGCCCGCCCCATGTCGCGGTCGAACAGGCGCCGGACGTCCCGCGGGTTGAGCCCGTCGGTGTATTCGCGGAAGAAGGTGTGCAGGCGCGTGACGGCGCCGGGGGTTGAGCGTCTCATGTCATAGTAGATACGTAAGGCCAGAGCGCGGGTTTAACCGGATCGCGGCTCGCCACCATTGTGGCCCTCTCCTTCCCGGCCCTCTTCTCCCGAGGGGAGCGAAGGGAGAGAGTTGCCTGCCAAGTCTTTCAGCACGGTTCGGTTTTCCCGCATCACCTTTTCTGCCACTTCCATCTGGCGCGGAAACTCATCGTCCCGCACCAGGTGCGCGATCGAATTGGCGTAGTACCGCAGCACGTGCATCTCCTCCGGCCGGGCGCTGTAGAGGCCGTCTCTCTCCTCCACCAGGTGGCGCAGGGAGAGCATGCGCAGGCCGGCTTCGATAGCATAGCCCTGATCCCGCCGGGGGATGTAGACGTGGGCGCCGGCGGCCTCCAGGGCTTCGATGAGGCGCAGGGCCCGGGCGTTGAGCTCCAGCTCCGAGAGCGGCTCGCCGGCCTGGACGAGCACCGTGGCCACCAGCGGCACCGGCAGCGCCGGAATCACCGCGCCGATGGCCCCCATCAGCTCCGCTCCCAGGCGTTCCAGGTGGACCGCCCGCTCCTCCCGCGAGAGGGTGCGCAGGTCGAGCCCCTGCGCGCCGAGGTGGTGGCGCATGGAGATGGGGCTGCCGAAGCTCACGCAGGCGTAGCCGAAGCGGTGCCAGCGGCTGCGCAGCATCAGGCCGAGGTTGCGCAGGGCGAAGCGCAGGGTCGTCCAGGCGGCGCGGACGGGGCCGGGTTTCGCCGCGCCCGGACCCCGCGGCGTAACGTCGAGGAGCAGCGTGCGGTCCTCCAGCACCCGGTCGTAATTGATCCCCACGGGAATGAACACCAGGTCCCGGTCGCCGTGCTTGGGATCGAAGGAGCGGAGCATGTAGTCGAGGATGCCGAGCTTCGGCGAACGCAGCCGGCCGTCCCGCGACAGCCCCCCTTCCGGGTAGACGGCCTGGGGAACGCCGGCCGCGGTCGCCATGTGGATGTAGCGCTCCAGCACCCGGCGGTAGAGGGGATCGCCCGAGCTGCGGCGCACGAAGTAGGCGCCGGTCGAGCGGATCAGGGTCTGCAGCGGCCAGATCCGCGCCCATTCGCCCACGGCGTAGGAGAGGGCCGTGCGGTCCGCCGCCAGGTAGGCCACCAGGATGTAGTCCATGTTGCTGCGGTGGTTCATGAGGAACACCACCGTCGACCCGGGCGTCACGCCGGCGAGCCCGGCTTCGTCGGAGAAGCCCAGGCGCACGCGGTAGAGGAGGCGCGCCACCCGCTTCGAGAGCCAGTAGCCGATGCGGAAGTAGAAGTAGGCGTTGAACGCCGGCACGATCTCCCGCGCGTAGCGCTCCACCCGGCCGGCCAGCACGGCCCGGGGGATGCCCTTCTCGCGGGCCTCGAGGTCCACGGCCTCGACCACCTTGGGATCGAAGACCAGGCGGTCGATGAGCACCCGCCGGCGGGTACGGTGGAACTGTGGGATCTCCAGCTTCAGCCGGGTGTTCAGCTCGTCGATGACGCGCTGCACCCGCCGCCGCAGATACCAGCGGGCGCTCGGCACGAGCAGCCGGTCGAGCGCCGCCCAGGCCGCCAGGAGGACGAGCAGGACGGCCACCCAGAGCGGCAGACTGACGGTCCGGGTCATAGGCGGGTCATAGGCGGGTCACAAGGGTTCGGCAGGATCATAGCGCAGCCGGTAGACGTGCCGCGCCTCCTCCTCGGCCACCTTCCGCTTGTACTCCTCGCCGTCCACCAAGCCGCGAAAGCGATCGGTCACCGGCAGCCCCATGGCCATGGGGCGCCAGAGGAACGGCTCGCCGGTCCCGGCGCCTGTCCCGGAATCAACCACCCGCTCTTCGGCCACGGCCCGCGTCGCTTCCGAGAGAGGGAGGCCGTGGAGCGCCTGCTGGAGCGCCCGGAACACCCCCTCGTCGGCGGGATCGAGGAAGCGCAGCCACTTCCGGCTCTGCGAGGCGGAGTGGTAGTGGGCGGGCACGAAGACAAGCCCGTCGAGCTGCAGGCGGTCGCAGGCGAGGATCAGCAGGGCGACGACTTCCTGGGACATCCCGAGGCCCGGGTGGCTCTGGCCCGGCAGGCGCGGCCGGTCGGCGGTGAACTCGGCCCGCGGGTTCTGGAGCAGCAGCCATTCGATGCGCAGCAGGGCGAGGCCGGGGAGGGCGCCGCGGTCGATCCGCGCCCGGGCCTCGATGAGCAGCTCGCGCCGGTGGGTGTCGCCGTACAGGCGGACGGTGTCGCCGGTGGGGTTGTCGAGGTCCATCTCCATCGTCGGGTGCGCAAAGCCCAGCGCCCGCACCCGGTCGAGCAGGCCGGCGCGCTCCAGCGCCAGCTCCAGCCCCTGCGGGGAGTAGAAGCCGAGGAAGCGGCGCGGCCGGTGCAGGCCGCCCAGCGCGGCGGTGACGTCCTCCTCGGTGAGCCCCCAGTCGTCCTGGCGCTGCGGCTCGCCCGTCAGCTCGTGCGGCTCGAAGTCCTGCGCCAGCCGGCGGTAGCGGACGAGGAGGGCCTCCTCGGTGGACGGCGGCTCGAGGGCCCGGCCGCGGTTGAGCAGGACGGAGAAGAAGCGGGCGCTGTACCGCCAGGCGTCGAGGCCGTAGCCGCCGGCGAGCGCGATCACCAGCGGCAGCCGGCGCTCCCCGCGGGCCCCCCGGGAGCAATCGAGCACGAAGCGGTCGCGCTCCAGCAGGCCGGCGGCCGAGATCTTCCAGTCCCCGATCTGATCGCCCGCCGCCGGGTCCGCTCCCGCCAGGTAGAAGACCATCGCCGGCTGGAAGGCCGCGAAGACGGGCGGCAGCGAGGAGCGCACGGCGTCGAGATACGTGGCGTCGTCGACGCCGAACCCCAGCTCGATCGCCGTGGCTTCGACGGCCGGCTCGGTGTCCACGGAGGTCTGGTTGTGGATGGAGAAGGTGTGAACGGTTGGATCCCGGGCGAAGATCGCTCGCGTGCCGTCGCCATCGTGGACGTCGAGGTCCACCACCAGGATGCGCCCCGCGAAACCGCCGGTCCGCAGCTCGGCGATGGCGGTCGCCACGTCGTTGTAGATGCAGAAGCGCTCGCCCCTGCCGGCGAAGGCGTGATGGAGCCCGCCGCCGAGGTTGACGGCGATCCCCCCGGATTCGCGGGCGAGGGCGGCGGCGCGCAGCGTTCCCCCCACCATGAAGCGCTGCGCCGCCAGGACGCGGTCGGACAGATCCTCCGGCAGGGTCAGTCCGGCGATGCGGTTGAGGGCGCCCGGCAGGTTGAGCGCATCGAGGTAGTCGTCCGTATGGACGCGCCGGAGCTGGCGGAAAGTGGCGGGCACCGGCGCGTGCAGGGCGCGGCGGCCGAGCAGGCCGGTCGAGTCCAGGAAGGCGAGGATCTGCTCGCCCCGGCGCGGATCGTAGAGCAGGCCCGGCAGCTCGAGCTGGTAGCGCCGGGAGTAGACGAAGTCCACGGCGGGGTGCCGGAGGAGGCTGCCGAGGCGGCGCCGCCCCCGCCGCCACGTCCTCGCC
>JBAPYB010000092.1:0-7387 GCA_049284515.1 Thermoanaerobaculia bacterium | reverse complement strand
GGTCGCGCCCCCTCCCACCCCTCCAGACCCGCCCCTACCCTAAAAAGTTGGCGCCCAAGGTGCTTCGGGACGGAGCCACTCCTTGTGGTACAAAGCGAGCGGTCCTTCGAGGGAGGTCTCCGCTGATGATGAATTCCTGTCTCCGCCGTTCTCTGTTCCCGCTCGTCCTCACTCTGGCCTGGATCGCCGCCCTGCCCGCCCAGGCCGCGAAGCCCAAGCCGTCTCCCGCCCCCACTCCCGTCGCGCAGCCGCCAATCGATCCGGCGCTATTCAAATCCTTGAAGTGGCGCGAGGTCGGCCCCTACCGCGGCGGCCGGGCGGCGGCGGTCACGGGCATGCCCGGCGACCGCAACACCTATTACTTCGGGGCCACCGGCGGCGGCGTGTGGAAGACGACGGACGGCGGCCGGACCTGGAAGAGCGTTTCCGACGGCTCGTACGGCGGCTCGATCGGCGCCGTGGCCGTCTCCGAGTGGGACCCCAACGTCGTCTACGTGGGCGGCGGCGAGGTCACGGTGCGCGGCAACGTCTCCCATGGCGACGGGGTCTGGAAGTCCACGGACGCCGGCAAGACGTGGAAGCACTCCGGGCTCGCCGACTCGCGCCACATCCCCCGCATCCGCATCCATCCCAAGAACCCGGACCTCGTCTACGCTGCCGTGCTCGGCCACCTCTTCGGGCCCAACGAGATGCGCGGCGTCTACCGCTCCAGGGACGGCGGCGCCCATTGGGACCGCGTCCTCTACGTCAACGACAAGGTGGGCGCCGTCGACCTCGCCATGGACCCGGTCAATCCGCGGGTGCTCTACGCCTCGATGTGGAACGTGCGGCGCACGCCCTACAGCCTGGAGAGCGGCGGCCCCGGCAGCGGCCTCTGGAAGTCCACCGACGGCGGCGATACCTGGAGCGAGCTCACCTTCAACGAAGGCTTCCCCAAGGGAACGCTGGGGATCATCGGCGTCACCGTCTCGCCCACCAACCCGGAGAACCTCTACGCCCTCGTCGAGGCCAAAGAGGGGGGCGTCTATCGCTCGCGCGACGGCGGCAAGACCTGGAAGAAGACGAGCGGCGACAGCGACCTGCGCCAGCGTGCCTGGTACTACAGCCGCATCTTCGCCGATCCGAAGGATGAGGAGGTAGTCTATGTCCCCAACGTCCAGTTCCACCGCTCCAAGGACGGCGGCCGGACCTTCACCACGATCCGCACGCCCCACGGCGACAACCACGACATGTGGATCGATCCCGCCGATCCGCAGCGGATGATCGAGTCCAACGATGGCGGCGTCAACGTCTCCACCGACGGCGGCGCCACCTGGACGCCGCAGACCAACCAGCCCACGGCGCAGTTCTACCGGGTCTCGACCGACACCCACTTCCCCTATCACATCCTGGGCGCCCAGCAGGACAACTCGGCGGTGCGCATCCTCTCCCGCGGCACCGGCGCGGGCATCGCTCCAGGCGACTGGGACGTCACGGCGGGCGGCGAGAGCGGTTACATCGTTGCCGATCCCAAGAGCTCGGACGTCGTCTTCGGCGGTTCCTACGGCGGCCTGCTCATCCGTCTCAGCCACGCCACGGGCCAGATCCGCGACGTCAATCCCTGGCCGGACAACCCCATGGGGGCCGCGGCGGGCGAAATCCCGTACCGCTTCCAGTGGAACTTCCCCATCGTCTTCTCGCCCAACGATCCGGCCACGCTGTACTCCGCGGCCCAGGTGCTGTTCAAGAGCACCGACTCCGGGCAGAGCTGGACGGCCATCTCCGGCGACCTGACGCGCAACGACAAGTCCCGCCTCGGCTCCTCCGGCGGCCCGATCACCAAGGACAACACCAGCGTCGAGTACTACGGCACGATCTTCGCGGTCGCCGAGTCCCCCCTGGAGCCGGGAACGATCTGGGCCGGCTCGGACGACGGCCTGATCCACGTCACCCGCGACGCCGGCAAGACCTGGAAGAACGTCACGCCCTTGGGGCTTCCGGAGTGGATTCAGATCAACGCCATCGACGCCAGCCCGCACGACAAGGGCGCCGCCTACGTGGCGGCGACGATGTACAAGTCCGACGACTTCCGCCCCTACCTCTACAAGACCGCCGACTACGGCGCCACCTGGCAACGCATCGACTCCGGGATCGATTCCGCCCACTTCACCCGCGTGGTGCGGGCGGACCCCACCCGCCGCGGCCTGCTCTACGCCGGCACCGAGCGCGGCGCCTACGTCTCCTTCGACGACGGCGCCCGCTGGCAGCCGCTGCAGCTCAACCTGCCGGTGGTGCCCGTCACCGACCTGACGGTGAAGGACGACGACCTCGTCGCCGCCACCCAGGGCCGCGGCTTCTGGGTGCTCGACGACCTCCAGCCCATCCGCGAGGCGGCCTCCCACGCGACCGGCACCAGCTCGGCGGCGGCCAAGACATGGCTCTATCCCGTGTCTCCCGCCTACCGGCTGGCCACCTCCTTCGGCTTCGGCCGCCCGGCCCAGGGCATGGGCACCAATCCGCCCACCGGCGCCATCCTCGACTACTACCTGAAGGAAGCGCCGCCGGCGGCCCAGGCCGGCAAGGTGAAGCTGGAGATCCTCGGCGCCGACGGCAAGGTGATCCAGACCTTCGTGGGCAAACCCGCCGAGGAAGGCAAGGACAAAAAGGACAAGAAGGACGACAAGGCAGAGAAGGCGGAAAAGGCCGCGCAGGAGGAGAAGGACAAGGCCGCCGCCAAGGCCGGCGAGGCGGGCGCGGACAAGGGCAAGGAGGCGGAAAAGGAGGAAAAAGAGGAGAAGGATGAGGCCGAAGGAGGTGAGGAGCAGCCGAAGATCCCCACCGAGGCCGGGCACAATCGCTTCGCCTGGGATCTGCGCTTGCCCGCCGCGGCCAAGTTCCCCGGCATGATCCTGTGGAGCGGCGAGCCGGTGCGGTCCATGGCCGTGCCGGGCCGCTACCAGGCCCGCCTCACCGCGGGCGGCGAAACCCTCACCCAGCCCTTCGAGATCCGCAAGGACCCCCGCTCCACCGCCACCCAGGCCGACCTGGAGGCCCAGTTCCAGTTCCTCCAGGGGATCCACGACAAGATCGGCGAGACCCACGACGCCATCCGCCGCATCCGCGACGTGCGCGCCCAACTCCAGGCGATCGAGAAGCGGCTGGCCAAGGACGACGCCCAGAAACCCGTGGTGGCGGCGGCCAAGGACGTCGACAAGAAGATGACCGAGGTCGAGGAGGCCCTCTACCAGACCAAGAACCGGGCCGAGGAAGATCCCCTCAACTTCCCCATCAAGCTCGACGACAAGCTCAACTCCGTGGCCGACTCCGCCTCACTGGGCGACAACCGCCCCACCGCCCAGGCCGTGATGGTGAAGAACCAGGTGACCGCCTCGATCGACGCCCAGCTCGCCAAGCTGCGCGCGATCTGGGATACCGATCTGGCCCGCTTCAACGCCCTGGCGAAGGAAAAAAGCGTTCCGGCGGCGATCCTCCCTCCACCTCAGATAAAATGACGGGGACGCAGCGGACCGGCATCGTGCCGGTCCGCTGCTTCTCCTCCACGTCCAACCCCGAGCGACGCCACGAAAAAATGAAATGACCGTCATCACAAGATCGTTTGCAAGCGCCATCCCGACCTATTCCCTGAGCGGCTGGGACCTTTCCGAGCTGCTGCCCGAGCCCACCGAGGCCGTCTTCACCGCCTGGCTGACGGAAATCGACACCGCCGCCACCGCCTTCGAGAGCCGGCGCGCGGGCCTCGACCCGCAGATGGACCCGCAGGAGTTCCTCGCCATCCTCCGCCAGTACGAGGCCCTGATGAACCGCGTCCAGGTGATCTCCGGGTACGCCTCGCTCTGGTTCTACTCGGACACCGGCAGCCAGGAAGCGCTGACCTTCCGCAACCGCGTGCGGCAGGCGAGCACCGCGGCGAGCAACCGCGTCCTCTTCTTCACCCTCTGGTGGCGCAGCCTGACCGACGACGAAGCCTGGCGCCTGCTGCCCTCCGAGTCCGAGCACGGCGACTACCGCCACTACCTGCAGGACCTGCGGCGCTTCCGGCGTTTCACCCTCGACGAGAAGTCCGAGCAGCTCATCAACATCAAAGACGAGAACGGCATCGAAGCCGTCAAGACTCTCTACTCCATGCTCACCAACCGCCTGGAGTACACCCTTCAGGTGAACGGCGAGAGCCGGCGCCTCACCCGCGACGAGTTGATGAGCCACGCCTTCTCTCCTCAACCCGAGCAGCGCGCCGCGGCCTACCAGGAGCTCTACAGGGTCTACGCCCAGGAGGCCAACATCCTCGGCCAGCTCTACGTCAACCGGGTGCGCGACTGGTACGACGAGCAGATCGGCGTGCGCGGCTACTCCTCCCCCATCGCCGTGCGCAACCTCGACAACGACATCCCCGACCGCGCCGTCGAGGTGCTCCTCGAGGTGTCGCGGGAGAACGCGCCTCTGTTCCAGCGCTACTTCCGCCTCAAGGCGGGCTGGCTGGGCCTCCCGCGGCTGCGCCGCTACGACGTCTATGCCCCGCTCGCCACCTCGGACCGGGAGATCGAGTACTCGCAGGCGGTGCGCTCGGTGCTGGAGACCTTCGAGGACTTCCACCCCGACTTTGCCACCCATGCCAACAAGGTGTTCGCCGAGAACCACCTCGACAGCGAGATCCGGCGCGGCAAGCGAGGGGGCGCCTTCTGCTTCACCGTGCTGCCGCGGTACACGCCGTGGGTGCTGGTGAACTTCGCCGGCCGGGTGCGCGACGTGGCCACCCTCGCCCACGAGCTCGGCCACGCCATCCACAGCATGCTGGCGAACGGCCATTCGAGCCTCACCCAGCACGCCTCGCTGCCCCTGGCCGAGACGGCCTCGGTGTTCGGCGAGATGCTGATGACCGACCGCCTGCTGCGCGAGGAGACGGACCCCCTGGCCCGCCGCGAGCTGCTGGCCGCGTCGGTGGACGACGTCTACGCCACCGTCCTGCGCCAGGCCTACTTCGTCCTCTTCGAGATCGAGGCCCACGCCGCAATCCGCGCCGGCCGTTCCACCGAGGAGCTGTCGGACCTCTACATGGAGAAGCTGCGCGAGCAGTTCGGCGACAGCGTCGACGTGGCGCCGGAGTTCCGCTACGAGTGGCTCTCCATCCCCCACATCTACCAGACGCCCTTCTATTGCTACGCCTACAGCTTCGGCCAGCTCCTGGTGCTCGCCCTCTACCGGCGTTTCCAGGAGGCGGGCGAGGCCTTCAAGCCCGGCTACCTGCGCCTCCTCTCCTACGGCGGCTCGGCGCGGCCGGAGCACATCCTGGCCGAAGTGGGCATCGACATGACCGACCGCTCCTTCTGGCAGGGCGGCTTCGACTTCGTCCGCGAACGCATCGACGAGCTCGAAAGCATCAAGCTGTAGGGGCCGTGAAACGTTTCCCCTCCCCTCTTCGTCTGGCATTCTGAAACCGGAAGTAGCCGGTTCGATCCAAGGGAGAACGACAATGAACGGCAAGAAATTTTTCGGGATGGCATTGCTCGCGGCCGGCCTGGTGGCCACGGCCCAGAAGGCCGCCGCGGCCGATCTCTGGCTGCACATCGACGTCAACGGCAAGGGTGACAAGGGCGGCGACCAGGCCAACATCAACCTCCCCCTATCCATGGTGCGCAACATGGCCCCCATGCTGGAGGAGAAGAGCCACGGCTCGAGGCGCCTCCACGTCAGGGACAAGGACCTCTCCGTCAACGAGCTGCGCCGGGCGTGGCACGAGATCCAGAACGGCCCCGACGCGAACTACATCACCGTCAAGGACAAGGACTCCGACGTGCACATCGGCAAGCAGGGCGACTATCTGCGCCTGAAGGCCAAGGACCGCGGCGAGAACGGCGAGGACGTCGACATCAAGGTCCCCCTCGACGTGGTGGCCGCCCTCTTCTCCAGCGAAGGCGACGACCTCAACTTCGGCGCCGCCCTGGAAGCCCTCGCCCGCCGCGGCGAAGGCGAGCTGCTGACGGTCAACGGCAACGACGAGACCGTGCGCATCTGGGTGGATTCCCACTCCGGCGGCCGGTAAGAAAATCCGCAGACCCTCCGTCGCAGGCGGTAGAGACGTCCCAGGTCCTGAACGATATCCTCTCGGATACCCCGGGGACCGCGGGACGTCTCCGCGGCGGTGAAACCGGCCCGCACCTCGCCAACTTCAGCCGGGCTCGAATCAACCCCTCCTCGACGCCAATCGATCGTTGAGCCTCGGGCCGCTCCGGCCGCCTCGGAGACGCCCCGCAGTCCCCGGGGCCGCCGAAAGCGTATCGTTCAGGACCTGGGTCGTCTCTACCGCCTTCGGGCCTGGTACTCCGCGATTCGCGCCTCTACCAGCTTGCGCACCAGTGAGGACGGCAAGGGACGCGGCCGGAACCGACCGCTACGTTACGGAGCTGGTCGCCGAAGTCGGGTCTCCCACCCCAGCTCAGCGCTCGCGCGCCACCTCTGTGGCGCGGCGGCTTTCGCGCCGACCAGCCCGCCAAGCAGGCTGACCCCGCTCACCGGCGCACTGATTCACCCCAACAATGTTGGGACGATAAAAACATTGTTGGGAGCGTCCCAACATTGTTGGGAGCGCCAAACACATTGTTGGGACCGCTACAACATTGTTGGGAACGCCGCCACAATGTTGGGACGCTCCCAACAATGTGTTTTGGCCCAGGAACAATGTTGGGACGCTCCCAACATTGTTTCTGGAGCTGCCACAATGTGTTTGGGTCTCCGAAGCTACAACGGGCGTTCCTGCTGTGAAGCAGGGCCTTCTTCAATGTGGCGAGGCGTCGTTCAATAGGAAAACGCGCCGCACAAAGGATACAGAAGTTTTCTCATTGAAGGACTACTCCCGCCCCAGCGCCTCCACCGCCATCGCCGCGATCTCCTCGCCGATGCGAATCGACGCGGTCGCGGCTGGCGACGGGGCGTTGAGGACGTGAATGGCCCGGTCGCCGCGCACGATGTGGAAGTCGTCCACCAATCTCCCCTTGGAATCCAGAGCCTGCGCCCGCACGCCGCTTCCCGCCCGGCGCAGATCCGCGGAGACGAGCTCGGGCACCAGGCGCTGGAGGTCGCGGACGAAGACGCTTTTCAGCAGTGACCGCCGAACCTCGTAGGCGCCGGTGCGCCAGAAGCGGGCGGCGAGGCGCCAGAAGCCCGGCCAGGCGGCGATGCCCGCCGTATCGCGCAACGAGACGTCGCGCCAGCGGTAGCCCTCGCGCTTCAAGGCCAGCACGGCGTTGGGCCCGGCCTCGACGCCACCGTTCGTCATCAGGGTCAGGTGCACGCCGAGGAAGGGGAACCGCGGATCGGGCACGGGATAGATGAGGCCGCGGACGAGGCGGCGCCGCTCGGGCGTCAACTGGTAGTACTCGCCGCGGAAGGGCAG
>JBAPYB010000091.1:0-17606 GCA_049284515.1 Thermoanaerobaculia bacterium | reverse complement strand
GGTGAAGGCGGCGGTGACCGTATGGCTGCCCGCCGCCAGCGTCGTAGTGCTGAAGGCGGCGTGGCCGGCGCCGTCGACGGTGACGTTGGAAGCCAGGGTCGTGGCGCCTTCGGTGAAGGTGACGGTGCCCGCGGGCACGCCGGCGCCGGAGGTCACGGTGGCCGTAAACGTGACCGATTGCCCGGACGTCGAGGGATTGGGCGCGGAGGTCAGCGCGGTGGCGGTGGCGTTCGGGACGATCGCCGCGACGCAGTTGCTCACCTGGAACGGGCAGGTGCGGATGCGATACCCGTACGTGGCGCCGGCGGTGACGGCGGTGTCGGTATACGAAGCCGTGGCGGTCGAGGCAATGCCGGCGAAGGTGCCGCCGCAGCCGCCGGCCGCCCGCTCCACCACGTAGTTGGTCACCGGCGGCACGTCGGGCCAGGTAAGCGACACCTGGTTCGTGCCCGCCGTGGCGCTGAGCGTCGCGCCCGCGGCCGGGCAGGCGTAGAGAGGATTGGCGGTCGAGGCGATGAGCGCGATGGCCGCCTTTTCGGTCGGCCACGAAAAGTTTTGATCGAACATCAACGTCGTGGTGTTGGTCGGATAGAATTGAGTGACGGTATCGCGACAGGTCGAGGTCTGAAACTGATCGAAGCACGGACAGATGTCGTTGTTGGTGAGGTCCTCATTGAGATCGATCGCGGTGACGCCGACGTTCCAGAACGGGCAGTGGTCGGTCTGGCACATCTTGGTCGTGTTGCGCACGATCTTGGCGGGAGCGATGATGTTGCCATAGTCGGAGTTGGCCTGGACGAAGGCATCGCCGAAGGCCACGCACGAGGGGCAGCTCGCCGTGCTCCAGTTGTACAGGTTCATCAGGCCGTTTTTGTTGCCGTCGAAGGCGGTCTGATCCATGTTGAGCACGCGCCACATCGGCGCCGTCGGGTGCATGCGGGTGTAGGCCGTGGAGCCGCACAGCCCGACCTCCTCGCCGCTGACGAAGAGGAACTTCACCGGGAACTGCCAGGCGTAGTCCTTGAACAGCCGCATCGCCTCGAGCAGCGCCGTGCCGCCCGAGATCGCGTCGTCCGCGCCCTCCGAGTTGTTGGCGTCGTTGGCGGCGCTCTCCGAAATGGTGTCGTAGTGGACGACGAAGATCACCTGCTGGTTCTGGGCGTAGTCGACCTGGGCGGGCAGCGTGAAGACGAGGTTCTGCCAGGTCTGCGAGCCCTGCCGGGTGGTGCAGCCCGAATTCGCCGAGGTGTAGCTCTCGCGCGCCGCGTTGGGCGCCGTGAAGCCCCAGCCCGCGGCCTTCATCTCCAGGTACTCGCTGGCGAACGGATTGCCGAGCGGATTGCCGGTGTTGTTGAGCGGGAACATGTAGTTCGAGGCGCGGGTGCGGATGCGGCAGGCGGTGCAGAAGCCGGGGATGGTCACGTCGCTGTCGCCGGACAGGTCGCGGACGAACTGGAACCAGCTCGCCTGGCTCGTGGCGTCGACGATCTGCTGCACCAGGGGGATGGGGGTCAACAACGCCTGCGGCGCGGCGGTGTTCGCGGCAATGTCCGCGGCATTGGCGGCGGCGGCATCGGCGGGATGGACGCGGACCGGCGCCAGCGCGACGCGGGGCACGCCGTGGAAGAGGCCGTGAAGCTTGAGCCGCGGCAGGTCCATCTGCAGCCCCGCGGGGAGGAGATAGAGCATCGCCCCACGGTTGATCTCGAAGCGGGCCACGCCGGGGAGGTCGGGCGGGGTGAAGTAGCGGTCGTGGGAGAGGACGTGGATGGCCTCGCCGTGGTCGGGAGCCTTGAAGATCGCATCAATGCCCTGCACGTGCAGCAGGCCGAGCTGGGCCTCGGAAGGCCCGGCGATGACGACGCCTTCCTCGCGGTCCCAGACGGGCACGGAAGCCTCGTGGAGGAAGGGCTCCGCGTCGCCCGGGAACAGCGCGATCCACGGATCGCGATCGGCATCCGGCCTCGCAGGCCTGGCGGCGGCGGGGGCGGCGGTGAACCCCGCGAGGCCCATCAGCACAAATACACCGGCAACTACGTTACGCTTGAACGAGCTCATTTTCCGTCTCCTTTGTTGGACCGGGAGTCCATGATCTTCGCCGCCTCCGAGCTTTGGGCGACCCTGCGTCCGCTCCTCGGAATCGGAACGGAGGAAATAGCCACACTACAGGGCGCGCCCTGTTGTGGCTATCCTCTCTAGGGTGGAGATTTCGGCGGCTTTTCCTCCTCCCTAGAGAGGAGGCGGGGTCCTCTCTAGGGAGGAGGAGGCAGGCGGTTGGCGGCCGGGACCTTGCTAGTGGGCAACGCTCAGGCGGCGGCCCGTGAAGGTGTCGGTGATGGGCGTCCCGGTGTCGCTGCTGGGATTGAGCGGATCCTCGCCGGCCTCGAAGAAGCGCAGCGAGAACGACCCCGCGATGTTCGCGCAGCCATGGCCCACCGTGTGAAAGACGACGTCCACGCGGCCGATGTTGAGCAGCGCGCCGCTGGCGTCGAACGAGAAGTCGAGGAACACGCCCTTCGTGTTCCCGCCGCCATCGTTCTCCCACACCCCCTGCTGGTTGCTGAAGTTGAAGACTCTCTGGGTCGAGCTCGTGCCGAGGAACGAGCCATCCTTGCCAAAGGTCCAGATGCTCTGGGCGCCGCTGCCTTCCTGGGTCAGGTAGGTCCCGGCGCAGGCTTCCGGGAAGCCGGCGGCGAGCACGGTCGCAGAAAAGCCGAGGAGCAGGAGGACGAAGAGCAGGGTGGAGACAGATTGGGTTCGCATGGCTGGTCTCTCCTTTAGGGTTTGCACTGTTGCAGGATTGAGCATAGCCCAAGTGACGGTCTGAGGGTGTGACGGTGAGGTTACAGAGCCGCTGGCGAAGGGAAAAATTGGCGGGCCGGGAAGGTCCGGCCGCCGGCTGGCCGCACCCCACAACTGCTCGAGCTCGCCTTCGCCCTCAACCGGCTGGATGATTTCGAAGCGCTGCTCCAGCCGCCTTGCGCCTCATCGATCGCCGAGTCTCGAGAGGGCCGAGCAACGACCTGTGCGCAAGAGAGGCCGGGTATGAAGAGGGTGTCTCGACCTTCAATCCTCGCGCCTACGGATATCGCTCTGGAACCGGGGATCGACCTCGTAGTCGCCGAACTGGTAGCCCAATCCGGTCACGCTCAATCGCTGGCCGGTCGCGAGGCCGCTGAGGTCGATGCCGGTGCTGGTGCAGACGAAAATCCGGATCGGACCGGAGCCGTCGTCCAGCATGAGGATGGTGCCGAAGGGAGGATCGGGCACGATCGGCCCGGTGATGGTGCCCACCACCTGGAGGAGAAGGCTCTCGGTCGCCTCGCTGACGCTCGCGGTCGACACAAAGCGGGGCTCCACGCGCGGGCCTCTGCCCTCCACCTTGACGTCGCCGGGGCCGGCCACCACGACGTTGAGCACGCCCTCCCCGTTGTCCGCGAGGGTGCCGGTGACCACGACCTCCCGGCGGACGGTGAGGTGCAGATCCGTTGCGATGCTGACGAAGATGCCGCCGGTCCGGTCCTGAATGGCGAATCCCTCGTCGAAGGTGCTCGAGGAGAACGCGCCTGAGGGGACGGTGACCGAGCCTTTGACGGTGACGACGGTGCCCGGCGGCAGGGCCCGCGCGGCGGCGATGTCGATGGCGCCTGAAGCCCGGCTCGGGAGGGGAACGAAGAGAGCGGCGGCGAGGAGGAGAGAGGGAGCCAACCTGGTTTTCATGATCTGTTCTCCTTTTTCGGAAGGGCTCGGCGGGATGCCGTCAGCCCCGGCTACGGGACCTGCACGCGCCGGTAGGGATGCCCGCTCAGGTTGCTGCAATCGAACGTGATGAAAGGCGTCGAGCCGGGATCGAGCGGGTCCACTCCGGGCGCAAAGATCTTACCCTGGCAGGTTACGTTGATGGTGTTGAAGTTTGAGGAGAATTGGTACACGTAGTCCACGGCCGCGGTGCCCGCGAAGGTCGTGGCCTCGAAAGGGGCCGTACGTCTTGATCCGGGGTGCCGCCGGAAGCGGTCCTCCGGCGGCGGGGCGGTAAGTGGTTCAGCTCCTAGGGGCTATATGCACGCGTAGGAGCCGGGAAAGTTGACGCAAACGCTGCCGCTCGGGCACTCAGACGGGGTTAATTGGGATGTTGCATTCCGAGCCGGTCCAGCCCTCTTCGCATACGCATATGTGGCCGCCGTTGACCGCTTCCACGCAAAGCCCGTTCGCGCACGGGTCGGTCTCACAAGCGGCGTTCACGAGCTCGCAGTTGGTGCCGGTCCAGCTTGGTGCGCAGGTGCAGGTGTAGCTGCCGCCGCTGGCCTGGCAGGTCCCGCTGTTCTGGCAGGGATTGGGGGTGCAGGCGCCGCCTTCGCAGTTGCCGTTCGCCGTGTTGCAGGTCTGGCCGGCGGGGCAGGAGACGGGCGGGAAGACGCAGGCGCCGGTCAGCGGATCGCAGGAGTCGATCGTACACAGGTTGCTGTCCACGCAGGTTTTCGGCGTGCTCACACAGCCCCTCGCGGGGTCGCAACTGTCGATCGTGCAGAGGTTGCCGTCGTCGCAGTTGACCGGCGGGTGGTTGAGCGCGCAGTGGTCGGTGGCGTCGCAGGCGTCGATGGTACAGGGGTTGCCGTCGTCGCAGAGCTGATCGCAGTGGCTGTTGCAACTGCCCAGGAGGTCGCCATGGCCGAGGTGGGCCTGCAAGGCGTTCTCGCTGATGGTGATGGTGTGGAAGTTGCCCGGGTTGCCGGGCGGGATGTGGCACACCTGCACCTTGGCGTTGTCCGCCCAGGCCGGAGCGCCGAGGGCGAGAGCGGTGAGCAGAATGCCAATCATCAAGACTTTTCAAGACTTTGTGTTTCATGACGTGTCTCTCCTTTCATAGAATGTCAGATAGAGGCTTCCCCGGCCGACGAGCTGATCGTCAAATGCGGGGGACTCGAATGATTTTGGCCTCCTCTCTAACAGCCGAGGTTGGTCCTGATGGCGTTCGCGGCGGTAATCAGCGCCTGGCCGTCGGCCGCCGTCAGCTTGCCGGTTTGGATGTCCCCGTTGACCTTCTGGATGAAGTCGCCGAGCTCTTGGCAGGTCTGTTTGACCTGTCCTTTATCGAGATGTTTGGCGGCATTGTCAAGTGTGTTGAGCAGCGGCTTGGCGTTGCTCGGCGTCAGCGCGCCGGCCGTGACCAGTGCTTTGACCTGACCGGTGAGCGCCGCGATCTGTTCTTGGGGCGTGAGCACCCTTTCGAAAGCGCCGATGTCGCAGGCCGGGCCTTGCGGCCTGGAGACGCCGCGCTGGTCGGTGGGCTGGCAGGCGGTCACGCCGGCGTCGATCGCCGGGCTGCCGGTGAGCAGGGCATAGGTGTCGGTCGGGCCGCCGTTGTTCGCCAGGGGGCCGAGCAGCGGGTTGACGTTCGACAAGTCCCCGGGACCCGTCAGCCCGCAGCTCCCATCGGAATCCAGGCTCGTGGAAGAGAGCAGGGGAGCGCTAGCGAATGCGCAGTTACCTCCTGTGTTCCCGCCGAAGATCGTGTCGAACGCGATGACAGTTCCAACGGTGAGGATTCCACCGCCGGAGGGGGCGCTGTTGCCGGCGATGGTGCTTTCGGCGAACCCCTGAAAGAGGAGGCCGAAGTTGACGGAGGTGATGAGCACACCGCCGCCGTTGAGGGCCGCGGTGTTCCCGCTGACGGTGCTGTTTAACACCAGCAGCGCGCCGGAGCTGAAGATTCCGCCGCCCTGTCCACCCGGTAATTGGGACTGATTGCCGGCGACCAGCGACTCCAGCACGAGCAGGGCCGCGGCGGGCCCGTTGTAGATGCCTCCGCCGACCTGTTGGGTGAGGTTGGCGGTGATGAGGCAACGAAGGACAGTCAAGCCGGCCTCGTTCCGAATCCCGCCGCCGCCTATTGAGTTGGTCTGGCCGTTGCGGACGGTCAGATCGGAGATCGTGACCCCGCTGTTATTCGGGTTGTTCACACCCACCTCCAGGACCCTGGACGCGGCGTTGCCGTCGAGGAGCGTGGAGCGGGCGCCCGCACCCGCCAGGGTCACGTTCTTCCCATCGACGGCGATCGCCCCCAGGGTGAGCACGTAGGTGCCGGCCGGAATCGACACGGTGTCGAAGTCGGCGGCGGTCGCCACGGCGTCGCGCAGCGAGCAGGAGCTGCTGCAGTCTCCGAGGGACTGGTCGGTGGTGGTGTTGACGATGATGGTGGCGGCGCCGGCGGGTGGCGCCGCCAGCCCGAGGGCCGTCACGGCCAGGGCGGCCGCCAGAAGGCTGCGGGCTCCGAGCTTGAATCCATTTCCGAAAAGCGTTTTCAGACGTTCCATGTTGCCATCCTCCCAAGGATCGATTCGGGCTGATACCGCCCCTCGCCCGGTCTCGCACCATGCGGACCGCAGCGCGGCGTCTTGCGGCATCAGTCTGCCCGTCACAGGTTCAGTAAGAGGTTAGAGGCTCTGAAGCGCTTTGACCATCCTCTCTAGGGAGGATCTTTTGGGGGCCCGGCCTCCTCTCTAGGGAGGAGGCCGCCACCTCGAAAAAGTGGAAACGACTACGGCGTCGTAGAGTCGTAGAGCCGTTCTTGCTGTTCTCCCTCTTCTCCCGTCAGGCGGGGGGGAGGCTGGGAGAAGAGGGCCGGGGTGATGAGGGTCTTGGGTGGGGGCGCTGTGAGCGCTAACTTTGCTGCGAGGTCCCAGTTGTGCCATAATGCTGCATGAAAGGAGAAGGTCTAGTGGCAATCATCAAGACGGTGGGCAGCAGTGGTCAAATCGCGCTCGGCAAGAAATACGCAGGCCGGCAGGTGATGGTAGAAGAACGGGAGCCGGGAGTCTGGATCGTCAAGCTGGGAGAGTTCATTCCTGACGACGAGCGTTGGCTGCACGCGCCGGAGGTTGCGAAGGACCTCGACGAAGCTCTCGCCTGGGCTGCTAAGAACCCTCCGAAAAAGACCGATCTGAGAGAGCTGGAGGAGAGACTTTCGCATGCGCCGAGCCTCCAGAAACGTTCAGCTTGACCTCAACAACCCGGTTTTCCAGAGGCACATGTTCAACCTCGAGAAGGACCAGCAGCGAATGGTCCTGACGACTCTGAAGAAGATTTCGGAAATGACATGGGAACAGGTCTACAGGGACTCCGGTCTGCGATGGGAGTTAGTGACCTCCAAGGCCGATGAGCGAGGGGAGCAGGTCTACAGCCTGCGCATGGGGAAGGGATTTCGCGCCTTGGCTACCCGGGATGGCGAATGGCTTCGCCTCGTCTCTCTTCACCCGGATCACGATTCTGCTTACAGGACGCAAAATTCGAGGTGATGGTATTGGTTGCGGTAGGGTCGACCTGGATCCTGGGGGAACGCTCCCACCAGGTAGGAACCCGTATCGGCCTGCGGGAGACGCTGTGGTATCGGAACGGGCATCGTAGCGGGTCTGGGGCGTCTCTACGGACCGTTGTCGCGAGGAAGGTCCGGTATGGGTTCGCGGAAAACGGGAGCGCCGAGACGCGGTATCGCGCCATCGCCACTGCGCGCCCAAACGCCTGCCAGCCTCAGCCCGGCAACAGCTCCTCCAGGGCGCGGCGGGTCGCCGAGAAGAGCAGATCGTGCGACGCCAGGGCGGCCGCGGCGTTCATCTTCTCGCCCACGGTTCGGAAGCGCCGGGGGACGTTGATCACCTGCACCTCCGGGTGGTCGAACGTCAGGATCTGATCGGCGTAGTCATTGAGCACGATCATCTCCTTGGGCCCGGCGTAATCCTGCAGGAGGAACGATTGGATCGCTTCCTCCAGCACGCGCGGCCGGCCGTAGGTCAGGCAGAAGCAGCTCACCGGGGGTAGGTTTTCCATGCCACGAGACTCCTCTAGACGTTACAACTGTCCTTGAATTTTTCGAACAGCCAATCGTCGTCGCGCACCCGGCGGGCCGCGAAATCTGCACGCTTCTGCCAGACGTCGCTCTCCACGGCCAGCGCCAAGGCGGCGCCGAAGCGGACGTGGTTTCGCAGCGCGGAGATCACGCGGGCGAGGCGCTGGCCGCTGAAATGAAGCAGGGCCACGCGCAACAGGTTGTGGGTGAGCAGATGCCATTGGATTCCGTACGGGCGCGCCTTTCGGAAGTAGTGCATCACGGTGACCTCCGGCACCACCCAGACCTCATATCCCAACAGCCAGTAGCGCACGCACAGCTCCAGGTCCTCCGAGCCCCACTGCGGCATGCCGTCGTCGAAAGCCCCGGCAATCTTCAGGGTTTCGTGACGAATGGCCATGAAGCCGCCTCCCAGGGTTGGAACGGGGCAGGGCTCCGCGGACTTCAAAGGCAGCCATTCCAACCGCAGCTTCGTTTCGGCGATCCGTTGCCCGCACGCGGCGCCGAGATCCGGCTTGCCCATCACGCCGATGCCGGGGGCGGCCACCCCCACGTTCGGCAGGTTGAGCGTACGGACGAGAGGCTCCCACCAGCGCTCGGGCACGTCCATGTGGGCGTCGGAAAAGACCACGACCTCGCCGCGCGCCTCGGCCAGCCCGCGATTGCGCGCGGCGGACACGCCCAAAGGTTCGGTCGAGCGGATGAGACGAACGTTCTCCCATTTTCCCGCGGCCAGGAAGTCGGCGCATCCATCCGTGGAGCCGTTGTCGACGACGATGACCTCGCTGTTTTCCGGCAGCGTCGCCACGAACTGCTCGACGGTGCGCTCTAACAACACGGACTCGTTCGTGGCCGGCAGGATGACGCTGATCCTCATGGCGTAATTGCCTTGAAATAGTTTTTCCGCCTGCTCCGCCGGTAGAGGCGGTGGCGGCGGAATCACGTGAAAAGGCGGAGGAAACGGAATTTCTTCCGGCGCGACAGGCTGCTCGGGGACGGGAGTCCCCAGGTGTTCCTGAACGAGCGCGCCGTAGTCCTGCCGCCACCGCGGGTGCAACTCGATCCGTCCCCGCGGGATCTCGGCGCTCGGGGGCTCGTGGCCGTTCAGGACCTCGCCGCGCCGGATGGAGTAAACCTCCGCCGGCTCGACGGCCTGGAGGTGGACGGCGCCGGGGGCACCGGAGCCATGGCCTGCGCACAGCGCCTCGAAACCGCCGGCGTAGTCGGTTTCGCCGTGCGGATAGCCATGCACTTTGACAAACGTTTCGCGCCGAAAACAACTTCCTCCATGAAGAGCGCCGCCATGAGGCGCCTCCGGCTCCGGGCCGCTGAGCCCGTCCCCATTCCAGAGCCAGACTTTGTCGGTCTTGAAAAGAACCGCCTCCGGCGCGAGATGGGCCACCGTGAAGGAGAGCCGGTGGGGCAGGCAGACGTCGTCCTCCGGCCACGGGAAGATGAGATCGTGGGAAGCGAGACCCACGGCCGTCTTGTGCTTCTCGGCGGCGGAATGAAAGCGCCGGGGCACGTTGACGACCTGCACCTCGGGGTGGTCGTACACCAGGGACAGCCCCGCGGTATCGTTGAGGACGATGAGCTCCTTCTCTCCGGGATAGTCCTGCCGCAGGAAGGAATGAATCGCCTCTTCCAGCAGCTCCACGCGCCCCTGGGCCGGGCAGATGCAGGTGACGGGCGGAGGTGCCGGCAGCCATGCAGCCCACCGGCTGTTTCCGGTTTTACGCGCCGGAGCCGCGGATTCTTCAGCGCTCAGGCGCTGGAAGACGCTTTGGAGGGCCGTGTTGTCGGCCAGGCTCTCGAGGGCTCGCTCGTAGTCGTCCATGCTGCCGGTGAGTGGGATCACCTCGACCGTCACGTCGTCCAAGGCGGCCTTGGGATAGGGCAGGATGGTGCAGAAAGGCTCACCCGCTTCGAACCGGATCGTCTGCCCGGGGCGCGTGAGCCGCCACTGAATGGCGAGGGTGCCCGGGAGGACGGAAGTGTCGAGCGCCGACTCCATCGGAACGGCGCCGTCCTTGGACGCGTTGATCGGGCCGCGCACCCACAGGGCGTGCTCCGCTTCGGTCCTGCATTGATACCCGGGATAGAACGTGAGCAGTCCCTCGCCCTGGAGGCTCTGCACGAAGTCCGTCTTCCCGGGGACGTCCTCCGCAAGACGGATCTCGACGTCTCCGGCGCCGGGACCTCCATGCCAGATCGCTTCGAAGGCGCACGGGCAGAGGAAATCCCAGCCTCTCCCCTCCGGCGAAGGTTGCAGGGTGGCCGCAGGGCCGTACAGCGGATAGGCGGTGATCTTCATGTCGGGTCCTCGACTCCAGGCTCGCGGTGAATGCTCCTGTCCCTTCCCCCCAGGTGAGGGAAGGGACAGGCAGAGGCTCTCTAATTCCTCAGGTTGTCGTAGGTGGCAGAGTGGTCGTGGTCGTGAAGGACTCAGTCGTCGTGGTCGTGCAGGCGTCGGACGAGGCGCTCGCCACCACCTCGTGACGCTTGTCGCCGTCGGCCTTGAGCATCCATTTGAGGTCGCCAGTCGCGGGGAACACCACCGAAAACACGTTGAGGTGCTCGCCCGGCAGGAACACGGTCGGCTGGCCGAAATCCTGTTGGCCAGGCACGAACATGTTCTTGGGTCCGACGGCCAGGTTGATGGTGGAGCCGCTCTGGTTGAGGTACCCGAAATGGGCCGTGTAGGTGCCGTCGCCATTGTTGTCCACGCACTCCAGCAGCGGGATCAACGAGTGTCCCCCTTGGGCCTGCGCCACCCGTGCGATCATCGGCATGAGAGCCAGCGAAAGGCCCAGGGTGGCGAAAGAGGTTAGGGCCTCACGGCGCGAGTACGTCGCCGGGGGAGGCGGCATGGCCGCGACGCTGGATTGCAGCAGGCCGGCTGACTGCAGCTCGTCCAAAGCAAGCCGCACCAACTGGTCCGCCTCGGCCGGCGGCACGTTGAGCTTGCGGCGCAGGAGCTCCGTCAACTGCTGGGGCGTGGTCTGCCCGTCGCAGTGTTGAAAGACCAGCGCCGAAGTGGCATTCAGGACATAGGACTGTTTCTGCTCGCGGTCGAACACGCTCAAGCCATCGCCCACCGCCTCGGTAGAAACAGTTTTACTTCTCAGTGGATTTGCCATCTAATGTCTCCTTGGTTCGATCAACAGAAACTGCATGCACTGGGGAAACCTCATTCTTCTCTCGGGCTGCACCTCCTTTCGTTCCCGCGTCCGCGGCTCGCAGAGCGGCGAGCCGATCGGCAATCAACTGCGGATAGTCATGTTTCCAGTGCGGCTGCAACACGACGCGTCCGAGGGGGATCTCACCTCGCTCCGCCCGTTGCTCCACTGAGGCCGCGACCTCGGCGTAGCCGTGGTTCTGCCCGGGCTTCGCGTAGCCGAAACCGCTCAGGTGATAGCTGCCCGTGCCGCCCCAGCGGTAGACGTAGTAGATCTCCTCCGGCGTGACGGCGAAGGGCACGGTAGAGCCGGGAAAGCCGGTCTCCAGTTGGTTTTCGAAAATCGAATCGGTGCCGCTGCCGTCGGCCGCATAGCCGCCGATGGCGTCGAACAGGGCGCGCGACCAGCAGCTTGCGGCGTGAAAGCGACTCCGCGCCACGGGGCCGCTCAAACTGTCGTGGCTCCAAAGCCAGGCCGAGTCCGCCTTGAAGAAGCCTTTCAAGGGGTCGAAGGCCGCCACCGAAAAGCTCAGCCGGTGGGGCAGATAGACGTCGTCGTCGTCCCAGGTGAAGAGCAGATCGTGGGACGCCAGGGCGACCGCGGCGTTCATCTTCTCGCCCAGGGTCCGGAAGCGCTTGGGAAGGTTGATCACCTGCACCTCGGGGTGGTCGAGCTCCAGGATCTGACCGGCGTAGTCGTTCAGCACGATCATCTCTTTGGGTCCGGCGTAGTCCTGCTGGAGAAACGAGTGGATGGCCTCTTCCAGCAGCCGGGGACGGCCGTAGGTCAGGCAGAAGCAGCTCACCGGGGGATTGGTATCCATCGTGCCTCGTCGCTAGGGGAGCGGCATGCGCTGGTAGAGGAAGCCGTTGAGATAGCTGCAATCGAACGTGGTGACGGGGACCGAGGCGGGGTTGAACGGGTCCGCTCCCGGAGGAAAGATCTTGCCCTGGCAGCTCGCGGCGATGGTTTTGAAATTCGCCGAGAACTGGTAGACGTAGTCCACGACCGCGGTGCCCGAGAACGCCGGCGGTCCCGTGACGTCGAAGTTGAGGTTCAGGAAGCGCGCCGTCAGTTTGCGCGGCCCCGCGACCTTCCAGGAGCCGAGGCTGTCGCTGAAGGTGAAGCCCCCGGCGCCGGACGTGACCTCGTCCGACAGGGTGATCAGCGCCGTGCCGTCCTGGTGAAGCTGGAGGATCTCCGCCCGCTGGGGGAGGGACGCGAGATAGGTGCCGGTGAAATTGCCGTTGCCGCCGTCGGCCATGGCGGGGCTCGCTCCGAGGGCGAGGAGCCCGAGAATCGAAAGCAAGGGGATGAGCTTCATGGGAACTCTCCTTATTGAACGTACGAGTTGGACTTCATGAAGAGAGTAGCCGCCCGAAACCGCCTTGGGTATCCTCTCTAGGGAGGATCTTTTGGGGGCTTCGCCTCCTCTCTAGGGAGGAGGCGGACCTACCCCGCGGGGTAGGGTGGTTGCTGCGGCGGAGCGCCGGCAGGGTCGACGCGCCCGAGGCCGGGCAGGCGTAGAGCGGTTCTACCCGGTCGCAGACTTCGATTCCCTCCGGAGTGCGCAACTCGCGTGTGCCAGTGTAGATCAGGACCCGCCGCGCCAGCCGCGGCAGGTCGCCGATCGTCGTGAGGCCGGACATCCTCGGGACCAGTTGCCAGGTTCGAGTGTCCACGCTATGATTCTGAGCATGAAGCCGACTATGAAGCCGGCTTCATGTTTTTCCCGATAGGAGTCGATTTCCCATGCAGAAGATCATTGGTGTCACCGACCTTCAGCGGCGGCTCAGAGCGGTGCTCGACGAGGTAGCCGAGGATCACGTGCCGTATGTCCTGATCCGGGGAAGCCAGCCGCGGGCGGCCCTGGTTCCCTACGAGGAGTTCCTCCGTTATCAGGAGCTTGAGGAAGGCGAGGTTCTGCGGCGCTTCGGGCGCCTCCGTGCGCGGATGGCCGAGGCCAGCGCGGGCCTCAGTGAGGAGGAGGTGGCTGCCGAGGTGGCGGCGGCACGGGCGGAGCTGGAAGCTTGATTCGAGCTGTCGTCGATACCTCGATCGTGGTACGGGCGGTCCTCAAACCTCTTGGCACGGTCGGGCCGCTTCTCGACTTTCTCGCAGAGAAACGCTACAAATTCCTCTACTCGGAAGCCACCCTGGAAGAGGTGGTCGACGTCCTCGCCAGACCACGGTTGCGCCGGCGTTTTCCCTTGCAAGGCCGAGATCCCCAGACGGTCATTGAGCTGATTTTGCTACGCGGCGAAGCGGTGGAACCTCGGCGCAGATGGACGGTTTGCCGCGATCCCAAGGACGACAAGTTCCTCGACGTGGCGGTGGAAGGCCGCGCCGACGTCCTCGTCTCTGGAGACGAGGATCTCTTGGTGCTCCATCCGTTCCAAGGAATTCCCATCGTCCAGCCGGCCCAGTTCCTCGCCATGTTCGACTGACCGGGGGCAAATGTGCGGCCGACTAGGTGCCTGGCCCTGGTAAGCTCGGGGTGAGCCCGAAAAGTACCAGGGTAGTCGAAAAGGCCATTGGTGGTGAGTGCCTCGCCCGTCTTTGAGCGCGTTTTGCGGAAGTAGAGTTGATCAGCGAGCCTGCGCGCTTCTCGACCGGCGTCTGCTGCGCCCAGTCTGCGGCCAACTCTCAGATGCCGTCGCCTGAGCCGCCCTGATATGTAATAGTTAGCTTCCACTCGTCACCAGGGTCTGGAAGGTATTGTGGGATGCGGGAGCCCGATGCAGGCATCCAATCCATGCGCTCGGGATTAAGCAAGTAGAGAACCCCCTCACCATCTCTATGTTGGATCCAGGCCGCTATCTCCGGAGGGTTCAACGCCAAGCAATCCCAGAGTTCGCGCCAGAAGCCGGGTCGGGAGTCTTCCGCGAGTTCGAAATGCCAACGTAGGCTCCGAGACTGTAAAACCCTCATAAGGTAGAGCGCAGACCTCCCTTTATCTTGAAGGAGATCCTCCGAAATCTGCACAGGATCGCGGCAATAGCTGGCGAACCATTCCAGAGCCGCTGTATCAATTGTCCGAGAAACGGGATGATCTCGATTCAAGATCCATGGCTCCCTGTCCCCACTGCCACCAAGAGCCGCTACCGAGCTCTGTTTGGAACCACCATCCATGCGTCTCCGCATCGCCTCGCACGGGGCTCCGGCGAGTGCGGATCTCGACATCGTCGGCCAACATGAAGAAGCTGAGCACACCGATCCCAAACTGTCCCGTTCGCCCCAGGTTGAAGCCGACGGCCTCGCAGCGGCGCTCCAAAGCTAGGATATCGTGCCGTCGGGAGCTCCCACTGACGAGGAGATATTTCTCGATAATCGCCCGTGTCATGCCGACGCCACTGTCTGTACAGAGCAACCAGGAGCGGCCCTCCCTCTCCTCGAACCGGAGCTCGACGACATGGAGTTTGGTGATGGCGTCTACCCGCGTCGAATCCGTGGGATCGCCCTCCAGGCGTTCGAGCGCGATTTGCTCCTTGACCGCGTCGAAGGCGTTCTGGAGCAATTCCCGCACGGCGGTCAGCGGCTCCTTATAGAGCTGGATTCCCGAAAGCAACTCCAGCAGCTTGGTTGTGTCCGGTCGGAACGCTCCGTCGATGTAGACGTAGTCATCGTTCCGCGGCCGGACTTGGAGCTGAGTCGACTCTGGGAATGTCCATTTGTGAGGCAATGGATTGGAGGCTCGGAAGGAGCAGTAGGGGAACGGCTTCTCCCGGCCCAGTCGTCCGCAGGTCTCCAACTCGCGCCGAATCGCCTCTGCCGTATCGCGCACCGCTTTCTCCACCACCGCGCTGCTCGGACGCGCATGAACCACCAGTGCGGGACCGTCTGGATTGACCGAGACCTCATGATCCTTCCACCAGTAGATGATGCTTTTGTCCTTGTCTGCGATGTTCCGGTGCTGGAAGAGAACGGCCGGCGTGCGCTCCGGATCTACGTCCAGGATGTCCGCCACACGCAGAACGCAGGCAAGGTAGCGGAGATGGACGACCTCGCCATGCCGACCCACCGGCCGAGGATCGAACGTGTCCTTCACCAGATCGGAGTAGTCCTCATGATGGCTCTGGCAGAGGCGCACAAGATCCTCGACCCAGCCCTCGTAGCTTCCGAGAGCGCCGGTCGCGTTTCGGCGGATCCACGCCCCGCTCCAGGCGTTGTGCTTGTGGCGCGTGTAGTAGGTGATCAGCTCGTCAGCTTGGTAAAAATCGGCCTCGCCGGCCTTGCCGTCCTTGGCCAAAGGCGGCATGAGGCCGCCCCTCTCGTCGTCGAGCCAGCGCTGGAACTCGGCGGCTTCCTCCTGCGAGAGCCCTCCCTCCTCCTGAGTGGCCTGCCCGAAGACTAGGTGCCGCCGATGGCGCTGTACCCGGGCCTGCTCCGGAGTCATACCGATATCGTGCAGGTAGGCCGACAGGAGCAGCAGGGCCAGCTCATAGACGCTGAGCTGTGGGAGGACATCGACCGGGACGATCTTCGCCATCCACTCGGCGACCCGGAACGAATGTTCCGCATCGTGCAGGGTGAAGTCGAGGGAAGAGGTCCCGGCGTTCAGGACCCTCTCGATGTCAGGCATCCACTGATTGAGGAGCCCAACGATGCTCGGGAGCTCAGGGCTCGAAGAGGAGGCCAGTTGCCTCCAAAGGCGGGTGTCCTTCCAGGATTGCATTCAGAAAAGTATACGCTACAGACGCTCAAGGCCAGAGCGTTCCTGCCGCGAGCGCGGTGAGGAATTTGGCGAGCGGCCAGACCTCGATTCCCTCCGGAGTGCGCAACTCGCGCGTGCCGGTGTAGACCAGGACCCGCCGCACGAGCCGCGGCAGATCGCCGATCGCCGTGAGACCGGACAGCCAGGCGGGCGTGTAGCGCGCCCCGGCTTTCACTTCGAGGGCCAGATATTCGCCGCCCCGCTGGAGAAGAAAATCGACTTCGACCGACTTGGCTTCGGCCGGCGCCCAGTAGGCGATCTCGTCGAACAGCGAGCCCGTTTCGCCGTAGGCGCGGAGCAGGGTGTGGATCCAGCCTTCGAACAGGGAGCCCGCCTCCGCAGAAGATACGGCGCCGGTCTGCTTCTTGATCGCGCGCACCAGGCCGGGGTCGAGCCAGTAGAGCTTCGGGTGCTTTCGTTCCCGCACCCGCAGGCGGGTCTCGAAAGCCGCGAGCCGCCAGGCAAGAAGGGTGTCCTCGAGGATCTCGATATAACCCTGGACGGTAGCGCGCGCGGTGCCCGAATCGCGGGCGATTCCGGCGACGTTGACGACCTGGCCGTGAGCGAGAGCGGCGATCGGGAGGAAGCGGACGAAGCCCGGAAGGTTCCGCACCAAGGCTTCGCCCCGAATCTCCTCGCGGAGGTAGAGCTGAACGTAGGCCGCCAAGGTCTCCGCTCGATCCTCGGCCGCCACGATCAGAGGAATGCTCCCGAATTGCAAGGTGCTCTCGAGGTCGAAAGCGGCGCCCAGCTCCTGCGGCACGAAGGGGTACATCGTTCGCCAGAGAGCCCGGCCGGCCAGGAGGTTGGTGCCCGCGGTCTTGAGCTTGCGGGCGCTGGAGCCGAGGAGCGCGAAGCGCAGTTGCAGCTCCTCGATGGCGCGGTGGACCTCGTTCAAGAGCCCGGGAATCCGTTGCACTTCGTCGACCACTACCCAACGGCCGGCTTCAAGCGTCCGCAGCTCGGCTCCGAACAAGCCCGGGTCGGCCAGGAAGCTTTGAAAAAGCCCCTCGTCGAGGAGGTCGAAGCGGTGAGCGCCCACGAGGGTCTCGCGCGCCCAGGTGCTCTTGCCGACGCCGCGGGCACCGAAGAGGAAGAAGCTGCCCTTCGGGGCGACCGTGATGCGCTGGAGAGTCGGTTTGACCATGTCGCCGGCATTCTACGCCGTAAAATGCCGGCATGGTGTACAAACCGGCTGGCCCGTGACCGCCGGAGAGGGGAGAGGCGAGCTGCGGATCAGGCCGCGACGGGCCGCTTGAAGACCATGGCGATATTGTCCGTCGCGCCGGTCTTGAAATTGACGGAGGTGATCGAGACCAGCTCCCAACCGTCCTCGCCGAGCTGGTTGAGCTGCGTGGCGGAGTTGGGATCGAGGCGATAGTTCTCACTCCGGATATTGATGATCTTGTATTCCCACTTGGTCATGCCACTCGCTCCTTCCCTTTGAGATCATCGGGCGCCGCGCGGCCTCGACGCCCCCCTATTGTAGCGCCAACTCCAGAACGCCTGTCACCTGGTTGTCACCTCCCAGACGACATCTACGGCGGCGCCGCGGGAAACTCCCCAGCGGCGGGCCAGGTCGTCGCCGTTCAGCGACAGCTCCACGGTGCCGAGGGAACCGGTGAGCAGGGCTGCCTGGCCCGCCGGAATCTCGGCGTAGTGGCTGACTCGGAGCGATGCAATCCGCCCGCCCGGCTTGCCGCCTTTCACCTCGGCGCGGCAGGGGACCGCGGGGAGCCAGCTCGCCGGGATGTCCGTCACCAGGTTGCCGTAGCCATCGACGTGGACGACGCGGCCGGAGATCCTCCCCGGCTCGCGGCACGGCGGCGGGGCGGGCAGGCGCCGCGGGTCGTCGATCAAGGGCCCCAGG
>JBAPYB010000090.1:0-11562 GCA_049284515.1 Thermoanaerobaculia bacterium | reverse complement strand
GGGGAGCGGTCCACGCCCCGATTCCGCCGCCGCCTGCCATGGCACCAGCCGGCGGCGCCGTGTATGGCGGACCCGTGAATCCGGCCGGCGGCACGGTCTATGGGGGTCCGCCCCCGCCGCCGGCCGTGAGCGGGACCCTTTACGGCGGCCCGGGCAGCGCCGCGCCGACGTTCTCATCGCTCGGCGGCGGCTTCCATGGGACTTTCGAGGTCGGTAAGACCCTGAGCGAGGCGTTCTCGATCTACTTCTCCAACTTCATCCCCTTCCTGCTGCTGAGCGCCATCATCTCCCTCCCTGTTTTCGCGCTGGCGGTCTACGTCTCGACCCTCAAGGACGACCCCAAGGCGGCGCTCTCCTTTTACTTCCTGGCGCTCCTGGTGATGCTGATTCTTTCCCAGGTGGTGTCGGCGGGAATCACCTATGGCGTCTACCAGCAGATGCGCGGCAAGGACGTCTCTCTGGTCGAGTGCGTGCGGGTGGGGCTGTCGCTCTTCTTCCCGGTCCTGGGCGTCGCGATCGTATCCTCGGTGGCAGAGTTCGTAGGCCTCATGCTGTGCATCGCCCCGGGCGTGCTGATTGCCATGCGCCTGCCCGTGGTCGTTCCCGTGACCGTCGAGGAGCGGCCCGGAGTCTTCGAGGCGATGCGGCGCAGCGCCTATCTCACCGAGGGCTACCGCGGCCAGGTGTTCGGGGTCCTGTTCGTGTTGGGGCTCCTCACTCAGGTCATCATCCGGCTCGCCTTCATCCCTTTCCACGACCTCGGCTCGCTGCTGATGGTCACGAGCATCGTCAACACCCTGACCACCGGTCTCCTGTCCACGGCGGTGGCCGTCATGTACTACCGCCTGCGCAGCCTCAAAGAATCGATCGACGTTGACCAGATCTCGTCCGTCTTCGCCTGAGCGCCGGCCGCGCCCGCCGGTCACGGGCCGCCTGCTCCTCCTGGCGTTGCTCCTGGCCGGCACGGCCTTGGCGAGCGCGCCGGTGGGAGCACAGACTGAGACGGCGGCCGGTGCGAAGGCACGGGCGATTCTTGCGGACCCGCGATACCAGACCCATCTGCCGCAACACGAAGCGCCGAAGGACCTCGACGAGGGGCAGACACCGCCGCCCTTCGGCAGTAGTGTCAACCTGCCTCCGGTCGCGGAGCCCGTGATCAGCGCCGGGGCGGAGCTGACCCGCATCCTCTTCATCGTCCTGGCCGTCGCGGTGGTCGTCCTGATCCTCGCCTGGGTGACGCAGACTGTGTTTCAGCGGATGGCGACGGGGCGCAAGAACGCCGAAGCCGAGTCCGAGGTCCAGAGTGAGAAGGCCAGACCGGAGCGCGAGCTCGACGTCGGCGACGCCACCCGGCTGGCTGCCGAAGGGCGCTATGGCGAGGCGATCCACGCCCTGCTGCTGGCGGCCATTCAACACTTCGCGGCCCGCGCACACATCCAGGTCCAGCCCTCCCGCACCAGCCGCGAGCTCGCCCGTCTCCTGCCGCTGAGGGGCGACTCGCGGGCGAAGTTCAACGAGCTGGTGATGGCCGTGGAGCGGACGCTCTTCGGCGGCGAGCCCGCGGGGCCGGAAGACTATCAACGTAGCCTCGAGCGCTTCCGCTCCCTCGTCTTGCGGCAGGCGTGATCGATTCGCTCCTACCTCATCCTGCCGATTTGCTGCTCGGGCTCGAGCTGCCGAGGAAGAAGCCGAGAAAAACCGCATGCGCCAAGGAGAGCGGCGTGAGGTTGGGCTTCAACGTGAACAGATAGGCGTTGGCCAGGCCCATGATGGCGGCCCCGCAGACGGGTGCAAGACCCTGGTACCAGGAGGGCAGGCGGGCGACCTGCGCGCCCATGAAGACGACCGTCGAGGCCACCACCGCGACCCACACGCCATAGGGAAGGAAAAGCGGCACCATGAGGCCGCGAAACAGGAGCTCCTCGGCAATCAACGGCAACACCACCACGAGATAGGACCACGGGAAGGGAATGATCTCGAAGAGGCTCTTGTAGCTTCTCATCCATCCGGTCTGGCCGAGGATGCGGTACTCCAGGGCGGCGTCGGCGCCGACCTGCCGGCGCCGTAGAGGTTGGGCCAGGCGCAACGCATAGACGGCCACCAGCATCGCCGCCGAGGCCTCGCCAATGCCCAGCAAAACGCCTCGCACCAGATCGCTCCAGCCCAGCCCCGCGACGAAGAGCCGCCACGGGTTCGCCCCGCCCAGGAAGGGGAAAACGGCGAGATAGAGGACCAGCACGCAGAGGAACCAGGCAGGGAACATCCACAAGAGGCGGCCGTGGTAGTACGGCAGATTGCCGGTATCGATCCATGACGCCAATTTCGAGGAGGCCCAGCCCGCGACCTTCATCAGCGGCCAGTAGGCGATGACCGCCACGCCGACCGCCGCAAGGAACCGCAGTGCGAAGAAGCCGGCGCTCGCCATCAGCACTCCTCAAGGAGTCGCCGCCGACGCGGTGGCGAGGCGGCGGTCACGGTTCATGAGGAAGGCGGTGGTGTTGAGCACGAGATGAGCGATCACGGCGGCGATCAGGCTTCCGCTCCAGACCGTGGCCCCGAGATACATGGCGCCGATCAACGTCTTGGCCAACACCCGTGAGAGCCCGAAGTGCTCGTGGATCAGGCCGAAGGCCACGGTCGAGCTCACGGCGGAGAGCGCGAAGCTACCGCTCAGGGTGACCAGGAGCCCGATCAGGAAGTGCCGGTAGAGGGCTTCCTCGAGAACCGCGATTGCCAGCAGGTCGCGCAGGCGGGAATCCCACGCCACCATGCGCCGGAACCCCGGAGGGGCCATCCCCGGCCCCCCTCCCGGGCCGCTGCCCATGCGCATCACGGACGGCTCGGGATGGCCCCGGCGCCGGGCGCGGGGCGCCGGGCGCGGAACCCTCATGGCATGCCAACTGGCCAGAGCTTCCACGCCGATGCTGAGCAGGCCGAGCCCGAGGCCCAGGGCGAGCGATGCCGCCAGGCCCAGGCGCGAGACGCCCCAGACGCCGCGCCAGCCTTGCAGGATGCCGTTGGCAGCGAGGATCGCCGCCAGGATCAAGGAGTAGACCCCGAGAGGCAGGCGCTGCTCGAGGTCCGGCGCTCGCCAGCGCAGGCGGTTCGCGATGAGCAGCGGGCAGAGGCTCAGCAGGAAGAGGATGACGATATTGGCCATCGGGTCCGGTCAGGGATAGGGATGAGGATCCGAGTGGCGCACCCCGCCAAAGCTCGCGAACCGCGGGTGGGCTTTCGCCGGGAACGATGGCCAGCACAGGCCCAGGAGATCCGGAGAATAGGTTCGGCAGACGCAGAAGCCGAGGTCGTGGATGTCGGGCGGCGTCAGGTCGAGGAAATAGAGGCGCTTGCCGGCGCTGCGGAACGCCTCGATCAGGAAGCGAAGAGCGTCGCGCGCCGTCATCGCGGGATAGCGCGGAATCTCCGCAGCCTTCACCTTCTCGTTGCGGGGGAACCGCTTCTCGAACTGAGCCCGGTTCTCCGGCAGCGAGTAATAGGCCACGTTCATGTCGAGGTCGACGATACGGGCCGGATCGATCGGCTTTTTGTCGATCACCACGTCCGGCGCCTGGAGGAGGCCGATCAGGGCCAGATGCGGGATGGCCGAGGCCTCCAGGAAAGCCTTGTAGCAGGCCGATTCGAGCTCGAGCTCCGTGGCCACGCCCACCGCCACGGCCGGGATTTCCCGCTGGCGGTTGCGCAGCACGCAGGCCACCACGTGGCCGGGGAGGTCGGGGCTGCGCAAGGAGTGGAAACACACCTCGTAGGTGTTGTGGTGCGCGACGTCCGCCAGGATTTTCACCAGATGCGGGAGCGATTCGTCGAGCACGATCTCCGGAGCGTTCTGCCCCGAGAACCACTGTCCCATGGCGGCGTCCATCTGGATCAGCTCGAGGAGCGCGGAGCACACGGCCTTTTCGGGCACCGTGTGGGCTGCCGAGCCGGTCGTCACCGCCGAGTTGAGCCAGGGCTCCCCGTCGTTGACCTGCGGGCGATAACCGATGAGCACCAGTTGCGCCGGCAGCCAAACGGGCTCGAGACCGGGCAGAGTGAAGGCTTCGAGCCAGCCGAAGCGGGCCTGATCCTCGTACGCCTTGAAGCGCAGGTCCCCGCCCGCCAACTGCTCCGGCGTATAGAACGCCAGCGACTCCATCTCGAGGATCTTCCGCCCCTCCCGGCGCATCTCGGCCGCCGACGCGAAGGGAATCTGCCTGCCCACCGAGTACGCCATGTGGGCGTAGCGTTCGGTGGTCTCTCCCAGGGTCCGGATCAGGGCCTCCTCCCGCCGCAGGCCATAGCCGCCCAGATGATACGAGGGCGGCCGGGTCAGGCCGACCAGCCGGTGGATGGCCGTCATCTGCGCCACCGCGATGTAGACCTGGGGGGAGCCGGCATCGTGCAGGGAATAGCCGATGGTCTTGTCGAGGCCGCTGAGCGGGCTGACCATCCGCTTCATCAGGCGATCGATCTTCAGCCCGGCCGGGTTCTTGTGCTTGAACGTTCCGAAGAGATCCATGATCGATCTTTCCGCGCTAACGGCTGTACATGTCGTTGACGAATCCCTTTACGTGGAAATACAGGCCCTGCTCGTGCTGCTCGTCGATCGGGCTGCACGCGGCACAGCCGGGTAGGCGCAGGATCTCGTTGAAGCTGAAGGCCAGCGTCGGCAGGTAGACGCTCAGCACCTTGCCCGCCGTGAAGCAGGACCCGGTGGCGGCATAGTTCAGCACCTCGAAAGCGGTCAGCGAGCTCAGCAGGCTGCGAATGGGCCGCGGGATCATGGCGTTGCCGAGCTTGACCTTGCCCTCCGCCAAGGCCTGCTTGTAGCGTTGGTAGCTGCCGCTCTCACGGATGTTCATGCCAATTCTGCCTTCGAAGCAGTCGTAGCAGGGCGAGCGGTGCGGCAGGAAGGTCGGTCCGACCAGCAGCAGCGGGCCGTCGAGGGCGGCGTGGATCCAGGGGAATGAAAAGTGCAGCGCCAACCGGTTGAGGTTGCGCAGGACGATCGGATTGATGTTTTCGAAGGCCGCCACGACGAGCGTCTTCTCCCACGCCCTGAAATCCTCGTAGCGGCGCGCCAGGGCGAGCGGATCTTCCGACAAGGTGAAGTCTTCCTGCGCGAGCTGTTGCAACAGCGGCTCGCGCGAGCTCGCGAGGAAGGAAAGCTGGGAGAAATCGCCATCCAACTGCCGAATCAGCTCCTCGCCGAGGGCTTCATCGCCGAGCACCAGAAGCGGCGGCAACTCGCCCTGTGACGGGCCGACCACGCCCAGGGTACTCCGCATCAACTGCACCTGGTAGTCGAAGATGTTGGTCGCTCCGGTCTCGACGGCGTCGTACTGTTCGAGATAGGTCACGAGCGCCTCGATCTCCCCTTTTGACAGCCCGAGCTCCTCCCGCAGTTGCGCGAGCGTCGAGGAGCCGTCGAGGCGGCTGAGAACTTGGAACAGCTTCCCCGACGCGGTCTTGTCGCTCAAGGTGATCGAGAGAGGATTCCACACTCCGGACCGCAGCTCCACGATGTCGGGGCTGTGGGCCACGACGCTCAAGCCCGGTTTCAGACGGTACCGCTGATTGAAATCGATCACAGGCGAATCCTCCTTGCCCCTGTCGTGGACGCCGCCATCTACGCCTCGGCCGGCAGGCCGGCCAGCACCGTGTGCAGGACCGTCGCCGTGCCGCCGTCCAGACCGATGGCGTCGTTGAGCTCATCGTCGTAGAAACCCGCCGATTCGACACTGCCGAACCCTAAGGCGGTGCAGGCGAGATGGATGTTCTGCGTCATCTCTCCGGTCTCCACGAACAGGTAGCGCAGCCCGCGATCGCCGTACTTCCGCATCAGCTTGAACGGCCGGCCGGCGAGCAGGAATACGGCGCCGGCGCGGGAGTGGGTTATGAGCTCTTCCGGGTAGGCGCACGCCGCACGGACCTTGTCGACCACGCCGTCGCTCTTTTGGGTTTTGCGCAGCAGGAGCTTGTCGGAGCGCGGGTGATACAGGTAGAGGCCGGGCTCGAGCCCTTTGACGTGCTGGACGACGGCGTAGAGCTCGACACCGTAAAGCCCCCCCGGCGAGGGAGCGCTGCGGAACTGGAGCGTGACCCCGCCCAATTCGGACTGGTGCAGGCTCGCCTTGCCGTGGCCGGTGATGCCCGCAGCCGCGCGCAGGAGGGTCGCCAGTGCCGCCAACGGCATCGGGTCGGCCGTGTACACGCGCCGGCTCCGGCGCCGTTTGAAACAGTGGGAAAGCCGCAACGACAGCTCGATGCTCGGCGGCAGGTCGATGATCGCCAGGGCGTCCGGCGACTCGAGCCCGTTGAGCGACAGCATGGTCATGGAAGTGTCGTTGAAGTAGTGGGACACGGACGCCGGCGTTTCCCGATCGTAGCGTTGGAGGCGCGTGTTCAACAGGAAGGTCTCGCCAATCCGCGGACCGGCATCGAGCATGGTCGAGCGATGGCGGGCATAGTTGAAGTGAAACCCTGCCTCGTTGAACCACGGGTCGATGGTCTTGACGGCATTGTCGAGAAGCGCCTGAAACCACAAGTCGCTTCTCTCGCGGCCGGTCTCCTCACTTGGCTCTGGCTTTTTCATCGTCTCCCTTCTCGGCTCCGTGCTGGTCAAGGGGGTGGAGACACCTGGCCTGCACCCTGAATCAGCGCTTGGTTGGGGTCGGGACTAATCCACTAAGGCGGCGACTGTGGAGCACGAGCTGCTGCCATGGCCAAAGCAGCTACTGGCGCCAGGCGTGAGGGCAAAGCTGCGCAACTCCTCTGCACTCACCAGATCCTCACGCCCGCTGGTGAGATGCTCTTCGAAAGCTGTTACTTTGAGCTCCATGTTGATCTCCTTTATACGGGTTGTACTGGTCGGCGAGCGCAGGCCAGGTGTTCCATGAGTCAGTGCTGTCGCACACCTTGAGCGAGCCTTTCCTAGAGAGTTCGCTGATATTTGCGAAAGGCTTGCGTCGCCCACAGGGAGCAGAGCGCAGAAGCGCCTGAAACCACAGGTCGCTTCTCTCGCGGCCGATCTCGTCACTCGGCTCTGGCTTTTTCATCGTCTCCCTTCTCGGCTCCGCGCTGGTCAAGGGGGTGGAGACACCTGGCCTGCACCCTGAATCAGCGACTGGTTAGGGTCGGGACTAGTCCTCTGCTACGGGGACGCAGGAGCACGAGCTGCTGCCATGACCAAAGCAGCTACTTGCGCCAGGGGTGAGGGCAAAGCTGCGCAACTCCTCTGCACTCACCAGATCCTCACGCCCGCTGGTCAGATGCTCTTCGAAGGCTGTTACTTTGAGCTCCATGTTGATCTCCTTTATGACGGGTTGTACTGGCGAGTGCAGGCCAGGTGTTCCATGAGTCAGTGCCACCGCATCTCAATCGAGCCTTTCCCTAGAGGGTTTGTTGATATTTGCGAAAGGCTCGCGTTGCCCAGAGGGAGCAGAGCGCAGAGAAGCCTGCCAACAGGGCGAGGCTGAGGCCGATTTCCTGCCAGCTCGTGCCTTCGAAAGCGTTGCGGCCGGCCCGCACCGCCCAGTCGACCGGATTCACCCTGGCCACCATGCGGATCCAGGCCGGCATCAGGCTGTGGGTCATCGTCATGCTCGACAGGAAGGTCAGCGGCAGAGAGACGAAGTTCACGACGGCGATCAGCGTTTGCTGCCGCCGGGTCGTCAACGCCAGGCCGTTCGAGAGCGCGCCAAAGGCGACGCCCAGCAGAGCACTGGCCGTCAAGATCATGAGGATGCCAAGGACGCCGCCATGCGGGCGCGCGCCCAGGAGACAGGCGATCACCAGGATCAGGGCCGCCTGGACGACCGTCTGAGTCGCCGTATACAGCAGCGGGCCCGCGAGCACCGCACCCCGCCGGATCGGCATGGCGAGCAGACGGTCCAGAAGACCGGACTGTATGTCTCCCAGCATGCCGAGACCGGAGTAGAAAGCGCCGAACATCGAGGTCATCATGGCGATGCCCGGCGCGAGGAATTGAATATAGGAGGAGGTGCCGAAGCCCTGGAGCAATGCCACAGAGCGAAAAAGCTGGCCGAACAGGAACATCCAGACGATCGGCTGGAAGTTCGCCAGAAACAGTGCCGAGGGCATGCGCAGCGCGTTCCGTGCTTGACGCCGGTAGAAGCTCCAGGTGTGGCGTGCGAACCGCATGAGCTCTGGTCTCTACCAGGCCGGGAAGAAACGGGGACGCGCGACACCGACCTGGTACTTGTGACCGGTCGCCGAAAGGTAGACGTCGTCGAGCGAGGGGCGGTTGAGCGTGGTCTGCACGATCGGCACGCCCTGGGCTTTGAGCACGCCGATGAGTTGGGATACGGCTCTGCCGCTGTCGTCCACCAGCGCGTGCAGGGCGAGGCCGTCCACGAGCACCTTGGAAACTTCTTGTTGCTGCGCGAGAAGGGCCTCGGCTTCCCCGAGATGAGTCGCATCGGCGACCTGGATCGTCACGAAGTCGCCGCGCAGAGAGCTCTTCAATGCGGCCGGCGTCCCGGCGGCGACCGCTTGACCCTTGTCGATGATCAGCAGGCGGCTGGCCAGGCTGTCCGCCTCGTCCATGTAGTGAGTGGTGAGCAGGACGGCCAGGCCGTCCTGGCTGGACAGCCGGCGGATGAGCTCCCACATGAGGGCCCGGCTCTGGGGATCGAGGCCTGTCGTCGGCTCATCCAGGAACAGCACCTTGGGCATGTGCAGCAGGCTGCAGGCCAGGTCGAGGCGGCGCCTCATCCCCCCGGAATAGCCGCCGACCGGCCGGTCGGCGACGTCTTGAAGCTGAAACAGCTCGAGCACCTCGCCGATCCGCGAGCGGAGCCGCTCCCCTGTCAGGTCGACGAGCGAGCCATAAAGCACGAGGTTGTCACGGCCGGTCGCCATCATGTCGAGGCCGGTCGATTGCCCAACATAACCTATATTTTGGCGTACGCTTTCCGGCTGGCGCACGACGTCGAAGCCGGCCACCACCGCAGTGCCCGAGGTGGGAGAGCAGAGCGTCGTCAAGATCCGGACCGTGGTGGATTTTCCCGCACCGTTCGGCCCGAGGAGGCCGAACACTTCGCCCGCGGAAATTCGAAAGGAAAGCCCGTGAAGAGCCGTCACACCGCCAGAATAAGTCTTCGCCAAATCCTGAACGGCGACGAGTTCAGTCTCGCTTACACTCACGCTACGCTCCTCGCTGGTAACGACTCTAATTGTTATAATACCACAGAGCCATCGCGCGGTCAAGCTCGCGCGTTGACCGATCCGCAGCCGTTTATACTAAGATCTGACGTATCTTATGACTCGCGAACCGCATCTCCGTCAGGACGCCGAGGCTCCCGCCGAGACGGAGCTCGAAGGCGGCTTTTCCCGCCGGCTTCTGGCCTGGGGCGTGGGGGTTGCCGTCACCTCGTTTGCGATCTTCCTGCTGCTCCTCGCCTACGGCCGCGATCTGGAGGGGCGGACGACGGCCGGCGCCAATACGTTCAGCCGCAGCGCTCTCGGGCTTCAAGCCGTGGCCGAGCTGTTGCGGACGCTGGGGCTCGGCGTGGTGTCGCGCCAGGCGCCGGCGGGGAGCGGCGTGGACCCCGACCATCCGCTGGTGATCGCCGAGCCGGACGCTGGCCGGGGCGAGCGCCAGGAGACCCTGTGGCAGGAGGCCGAAGACCGTAAGGCGCTGCTGGTTGTCGTGCTGCCCAAGTGGTCCCCCGGCGGGCCCCAGAAAGGCAAACCCGGGTGGCTGGCGCAGGTGGAGCTGCTGCCAGTTTTCCAGGTGGAGCGGGCGCTCGGCAGGCTGCGGAGCTCGGAGCACCCCGTCGAGGTGAAGAGATTCGCGAGCGCCAAGGGCTGCGAGGCAGCCTGGCAGGACAATCCACTGGGGATCGAGATCGAGGAGGTCGTCCAGCTCCTGCAATCGGACGAGACGCTCGAGCCGGTGATCCAGTGTGCGGGAGGCCTGCTGGTGGCGCGCCGGCCGGCCGCCGGCAGACAGCCGCCGGTGCTGGTGATCGCCGATCCGGACCTGTTGAACAATCACGGTCTGGGCCGGGGAGAGAACGCCGCGGCCGTCGAGCAGATTTTCAGCCGCACGCTGAGGGCCAAGGGCGTGGTGTTCGACGAGACGATCCATGGCTTCAACCGCACGCCGGGGCTCATCGCCGAGTCCTTGCGCTTCCCCATGGTGCTCGCCGTGCTCCAGGGATTGATCCTGCTGGGCATGGTGCTCTGGGCGGGCATGGGACGCTTCGGCAAGCCGCTGCCGGTGGCGGCGGGGCTCGCGGCCGGCAAGGAGGTGCTCATCGGCAACACGGCGGAGCTGTTGGCCGGCGGCGGCCACGTGGCCGACGGCGCGAGCCGCTATTTTCAGCAGACGACGCGGGCCGTCGCCGCCTATTACTTCCTGCCGCCGGACCTGCCGGAGGCGGAGCGCCTGGCGCGGCTGCAAAAGCTCAGCGAGGGGCATGGCAAGAGGCTGAGCCTGGTGGGCCTGGAAGCGGACCTCCAGCGGCTCCCCGCCGGGCGCCGCGGCGAGGATCAGGCGGCCTGGATTGCGCAAAGGCTGTATCAATGGCGAGTGGAGATGACGAATGTCGACCGAAAAAGTGCGTGAGCTGGGGACTGCCCTCCGGGAGCGGATCTCCCGGGTGATCATCGGACAGGACGAGGCCATTCAGCTCCTGATGGTGGCCCTGGTGTCGGAGGGGCACGTGCTCTTCGAGGGGCCCCCCGGCACCGGCAAGACGCTCTTGGCGCGCGCCTTCGCCGCCTGCCTGAAGCTGGAGCTCAAGCGCGTGCAGTTCACGCCGGACCTGATGCCGGGCGACCTGGTGGGCACCAACCTGTTCAATTTCCAGACCAATACCTTCGCCGTCACCAAGGGGCCGGTGTTCACCGAGATCCTGCTGGCCGACGAGATCAACCGCACGCCGCCCAAGACGCAGGCGGCGCTGCTCGAGGCCATGCAGGAGCGCACCGTGACGATCGACGGCACCTCGCACCCGCTCTCCGCCGGCTTCATGGTGGTGGCCACCCAGAACCCCATCGAGCAGGAAGGGACCTATCCGCTGCCCGAGGCGCAGCTCGACCGCTTCCTCTTCAAGGTCCTCATCGGTTATCCCGGCCGCGACGAGGAGGTGTTGATGGTGCGCACGCACGGCCACCAGACGGCGATGCCGAAGCTCGACCAGCTCGGGGTCGCCCCGCTCTGCGATCTGCGATTCATTCAATGGGTGCGGCAGGTGGTGGCGGCCATCCGCCTGGCGGACGAGACGGTCGCCTACGTGGTGGACCTGATCCGCGCCACCCGCAATCATCCGGCGCTGCAATACGGCGCCAGCCCGCGGGCCGCCAACATGCTGGCCGCGGCGGCCCGCGCCGCCGCCGTGCTGGAGGGGCGGGAGTTCGTCATTCCCGACGACATCAAGGGGCTGTTCAAGCCGCTGCTGCGCCACCGCGTGGTGCTGGCCCCCAGCGCCGAGGTCGACGGGCTGGGGGCGGACCAGGTTCTGGAGCAGGTGCTGGCCCAGGTGCCGGCGCCGCGGTGAGAGGCCAGGCCTGCATGGATTCTGCTTCGGGTAGGGG
>JBAPYB010000089.1:0-4576 GCA_049284515.1 Thermoanaerobaculia bacterium | reverse complement strand
CCGAGCTTCCCGGTATCGATATCGTGGTTCTGGCAAGCATCGGCGGGCCAAAGTATCGAGACCGAGCCTCTCGGTAAGGGTACCGAGCCTCCGGTATCGATACTGCGGCTCCCGGTGAGCATCGGCGGAACAAAGTATCGATACCGAGCCTCGGGTAAGGATACCGAGCTTCCCGGTATCGATATCGCGGTTCTGGTAAGCATCAGCGGGCCAAAGTATCGAGACCGAGCCTCTCGGTAAGGGTACCGAGCCTCCGGTATCGATACCGCGGCTCCCGGTAAGCATCGGCGGAACAAAGTATGGATACCGAGCCTCCCGGTATCAATATCGCGGCTCCAGTAAGCATCGGCAGGCCAAAATATCGATACCGAGCCTCCCGGTAAGGATACGAGCCTGCCGGTATCGATACCGTGGCTCCCGGTAAGCATCGGTGGCCCGGCGCTTTGCGGCCGCCAAGCGGTCCAGGAGCGCCGTGGCTTCCGGGTAGCGTTTGTCGTGCAGAGCCGCGGCGAATTCGCGGTTCTCGTTCAGGAACTTCCCTCAGTTCCAGTGGGCATCAGTTCGTACACCATCTGCATTGGCTGATCGACCCGCCTCGAAGCCTCGAGGATCTCCAGCGAGACGACGTTGCCGCCCTCGTCGAAATCCAGGATGACGCCGGGCTTCTCCTCATCGCTCTCGGCGACCGGCCGATCGCTCAGGATGATGCTGAGTGTATCCGCGCCGAGATCGTAGACCACTCGCATGGCCCTACGTCCCAAAATACCGCGCATCCGGATGGTGGAACACCAGCGCGGAGACGCTCGCCTCCGGCTCCATCATGTCGCCTTCGGTGAGCTCGACGCCGATCTCTTCGGGGCGCAGGGCGTGGAAGAGCTCGCGCTGGAAGGCGAGGTCGGGGCAGGCGGGGTAGCCGAAGCTGTAGCGCTTGCCGCGGTAGCGGGCGGCGAGCTTGTCCTCCAGCGGCAGATCGCCGTCCGGGAAGCCCCAGCGCTTGCGCAGGCAGGCGTGGAGCCACTCGGAGGCGGCTTCGGCCGTCTCCAGGGCGAGGGCGGCGAAGGCGTGGCTCTTCAGGTACTCGCCCTGGTTCTTCCAGGCTTCCACCCGCTCCCGAATTCCCTCTCCCGCCGTGGTGATGAAGAGGGCGAGGTGGTCGCCGGGAAGGACGTAGTCGGCCAGGCAGAGGCCCCCTTCCCGGTTCTGGCGGGGGAAGGTCCAGACGGCGACCGGCTCGCCCGTCTCAGGATCGCGCAGGGTCACCCGGTTGCCCTCCGCCTCGGCGGGGAAGAAGCGCCAGACGGCCCGCGCCTTCATGGCGCCATGGATTGCCACGTCCTTGAGCTCGCCGACGATCCGTTCGAGCTTGGCGAGCTTCTCGTCCCCCTCTTCCCGCAGGCGCTTCACGGAGCCCTTGAGACCCAGGTGCTTGCCGTAGACCATCTGCGGGTTCAGGTACTCCCACACCCGGTCGAGGTCGAGCTCGGCGACGTGCCGGTCGAGGTCCGGCGGCGCCGGCACGGGGAGGTCCCGCCGCACCTCGGCCGCGGCGTTGCGCCCCGGCTCGGCGGCCTCGCCCGGCTCCACGGCGGCCTCGGCAGTGTCGGCCGCGATCAGGTCCGCAACCTCCCGGTTGAGCTCCGGCCGCGCGGCCGGGTCCATCAGGCGCTCCACTAGCTTGAGGCCCGCCATCGCGTCCTTGGCGTAGGTGCAGAGGCCGGTGTAGGCCTGGGCGATCTTGCGGTGGGTGAAGCGCCGGGTGAGGGCCGCGCCGCCCACCAGCAGGGGCGTCTCGATGCCCGCCGCGGCGAAGTCGCCGGCGGTGAGCACCATCTGCTGAGCGCTCTTCACCAGCAGACCGGAGAGGCCGATGATGTCCGGCTTGTGCTCGCGCACGGCCTGGATCAGCCGCTCGGAAGGGACCTTGATCCCCAGGTTCACCACCTCGAAGCCGTTGTTCGAGAGCACGATGTCCACCAGGTTCTTGCCGATGTCGTGCACGTCCCCCTTGACGGTCGCGAGGAGCACTTTGCCGCGGGAGGTGGAGCGTCCGTCGACGGCCTTCTCCATATGCGGCTCGAGGTACGACACGGCGGCCTTCATCACCTCGGCGCTCTGCAGCACCTCGGCGACGATGAGCTGGTTGTCGTTGAAGAGGCGCCCCACCTCGCTCATGCCGGCCATCAGGGGGCCGTTGATGATCTCCATGGGGCTCGGCCAGCGCGCGTCGGCGAGCGCCAGGTCCAGATCGTCCTCCAGGCCGGTCTTGCTCCCCTCGACGACGGCCCGCGCGAGGCGCTGCTCCAGCGGCAGCTCGGCGCGGGGCTGGACGGCGGCGGAGGTCCGGCCGCGGAAGTGGGCGGTGAAGGTCTCGACCGCTCGGTTGCCGGCTTCGACGTCGCCTGGCGGCAGGAAGATCAGCGCCTCGGCGAGGTCTCGCTCCTCCTGCGGGATGTCGGCGTAGCGCGCCAGCTTCTCGGTGTTGACGATGGCCGCGTCGAGCCCGGCCTTGGTGCAGTGGTAGAGGAAGACGGAGTTCAGGACCTCGCGGCCGGCGTTGGGCAGGCCGAAGCTGACGTTGGAGATCCCCAGGATGGTCTTCGAGTCCGGGAACAGCTCCTTGACGGCGCGCACGCCTTCGATCGTCTGCGCCGCCGAGCCGAGATAGGCGGCGTCGCCCGTGCCGCAAGGGAAGACCAGCGGGTCCCACCAGATGTCCTCGGGCTTGACGCCCATCTCCTCGACGAGGATGTGGTAGCTGCGCCGGGCCACCTCCTCCTTGCGTTCGACGTCGACGGCCATGCCCTTCTCGTCGATCAGGCCCACGACGACGGCGGCGCCGAAGCGGCGGGCCAGGGGAATAACCTTCTCGAAGCGGCTGCGGCCGTCCTCCAGGTTGATGGAGTTGAGGATCGACTTGCCCTGGCACCAGGTGAGCGCCCGCTCCATGACGGCGGCGTCCGTCGAGTCGATCATCAGCGGCACCTTGACCAAGCGGGTCAGGCGGTCGAGGAACGCTTCCATGTCCTCCATCTCGGGACGGTCCGGGTCCTGGAGGCAGACGTCGAGGATCTGGCCGCCGGCCTTCACCTGGGCGCGGCCCACCTCGGCGGCGGCCTCGTGCTGGCCGGCCTGGATGAGCTGCTTGAACTTGCGGCTGCCGAGGACGTTGGTGCGCTCGCCCACCATCACCGGCCGCTGCGCGTCGGAGAGCTCGACGGCCTCGAGACCGGAGATCATCGAGCGGCGGTGGAAGGGAACGGGCCGCGGCTTGCGCCCCCCGGCGAGGCGCGACAGGGCGGTGACGTGGGCGGAGGTGGTGCCGCAGCAGCCGCCGATGAGATTGAGCCAGCCGGCGTCGAGGAAGCGGGTGAAGACGCGTTCGAAGACGTCCGCGCCCTCGGTGTACTTGCCCTCCTCGTTGGGCAGGCCGGCGTTGGGCACGCAGGCCACGCGGGTGCGGCAGATCTCCGAGAGGGTGCGCACGTGGTCGGTCATCAGCTCCGGACCGGTGGCGCAGTTGAGGCCGACATAGAGAAGGTCAGCATGGAGTAGGGAGACGGCGAGCGCCTCGGCGTCCTGGCCGGCCAGCATGGTGCCGGTGGTCTCGATGGTGGCCGAGACGGCGACGGGCACCTTCCAGCCGGTCTGGGCGAAGGCGCGCTCGATGCCGATGAGGCCGGCCTTGACGTTGCGCGTGTCCTGCTGGGTTTCGAGAAGCAGGTAGTCGGCGCCGCCGGCCATCAGACCCAGGGCCTGGACGCGGAAGTTCTCGATCAGCCCCTCGAAAGTGATGCCGCCGGTCACCGAGATGGCCTTGGTGGTGGGTCCCATCGAGCCGCAGACGAAGCGCGGCTTCTCGGGCGTCTCATAGAGGACGCAGGCGGCGCGGGCGAGCGCGGCAGAAAGACGGTTGAGCTCGTAGGCTTGATCGGCCAGGCCGTACTCACCGAGCACCAGGGGGGTGCCGCCGAAGGAGTCGGTCTCCACGACGTCGGCGCCGGCCGCGAGGTAGCCTTCGCTGATGCCCTGCACCACGTCCGGCCGGGTGATGCAGAGGTATTCGTTGCAGCCTTCCAGCTCCGGGCCGCCGAAGTCGGCGGCGGTCAGATGGGCGGCTTGGAGCGCGGTGCCGGTGGCGCCGTCGAGCACCAGGACGCGGGATTCGAGGGCGGCCAACAGGCGCGCCGTGCGCTCCTCCACGTCGGCGGGGCGGGGCGGAACGGGGACGTCGAAAATCGGATCGCTCACCTCTCTCACCTCTCTCGCGGGCAAAAGAAAAAGCCCGGCTCGTAAGCATCACGAGACGGGCTTGCCGCTCCGGACACTTATTTGTCACCAGGGGGCGACCGCATCCTCGCTCGTCGGGAGCGAGAGGGCACCTTGGGTGTCCGTCCCAGGTTGCCGAGCCCGGCCAGAGGCCAGACCGCTCGTAATGCAGAGGGAAGGATAGCGTGGATGGGGGGCGGTGTCAAAAAAAGCCCTCATCACCCCGCCGCCCCTGGATTGTTTCGGGTTGGGGCGGGTCTGGGCGGGCGGTCGGGGGCTCGACCCGCCCTGCGACGCCGCGAACCACGAC
>JBAPYB010000088.1:0-19187 GCA_049284515.1 Thermoanaerobaculia bacterium | reverse complement strand
CATCCGCACGGCGGGGGCCGGCGCAAACAGCCAGGCGGCGGCCCCGGCGGCCCGGGCATCGAGCTGCCGCAACGGCGTCACGTCGTCCAGCACCCAGAAAGCCCGGCCGTGGGTGGCGATCACCAGGTCCTCGCCGTGCACCTCGAGGTCGCGCACCGAGGTCACCGGCAGGTTGGCCTGCAACGGCTGCCAGCGGTCGCCGTCGTCGAAGGAGACGTAGACCCCTTTCTCCGTGCCGGCGTAGAGCAGCCCCTTGCGCACCGGATCCTCCCGCACGGCGTTGACGAAAGTCCCCGCCGGAATGCCGTTCACCACCAGGTCCCAATGCTGGCCGCCGTCGTGGGTGCGGTAGACGTAGGGCCTGAAATCGTCCAGACGATGGCGGTCGACGGCTGCGTACGCGGTCTCGGCGTCGAAATGCGAGGCGTCGAGAATCCCGATCTTGGACCACGGGGTGAGCCCTGAGGGCGTGACGTCGGCCCAGTGCGCGCCCTCGTCCTTGGTGCGCCAGATGAGGCCGTCGTCCGTGCCCACCCAGAGATCGTGATCGGCGAGACGCGACGGCGCGATGCAATAGATCACGCCGCGGCGGGGGCCGGCCTGGAGATTGTTGGCCGCCGTCACCGCGTCGAGATTGGCGGGCGTGCCCGGATCCTCGCGCGTCAGGTCGGGACTGATCACCGTCCAGTGCTCGCCGCCGTCGTCGGTGCGGAACAGCCGCTGGCGGGCGAAGTACAGCACCCGCGGATCGCGGGGCGAAAAGAGGAGCGGCAAGGTCCAGGTCTCACGGTAGCGGTTGGGATAGGCCAGGGTGGGATCGACGGATCGCGTCTGGCCGGTGCGCAGGTCGAGCTTCTCCACCCGGCCGCCAAAGAGCACGTCGGGGTCCCGAGGGTCGGGCGCCACGTCGTCGCTCTCGCCGCCGGCCGTCATCTCGCGAAAGTTGGTGAGATTGATGCCGTTGAAGGAGCTCGTCCGGCTGGGCACGCCGGCCGCGCCGGAGTCCTGCTGCGAGCCGTAGACCCAATAGGGAAACCGGTTGTCGGTGACCACGTGGTAGAACTGGCCGGTGGGCTGGTTGTACCAGGAGCTCCAGGTCTCGCCGCCGTCGACCGAGATCACGGCCCCCTGATCCACCCCCAGCATGCGCCGCTGCGGCGCCTGGGGGTCGATCCACAGCACGTGATAGTCGTCGCCTCCCGGCGCGCCTTTCACCGGCACGAACGTCTTGCCGCCATCCTCCGAGCGGTACAGCGCCGTGTTGCAGGCGTAGACGACGTCGGGATTGCGGGGCTCCACCGTGACGCCGCCGAAATACCAGCCGCGCCCCCAGATGCGGGGATCGCCGCTCGCCAGGGCCCAGGTGGCGCCGGCGTCGTCCGAGCGGTAGAGGCCGCCGCCTTCCGTGGCGTCCACCATGGCGTAGACGCGCTGCGGCTGGCTCGGCGCCACCGCCACGCCGATGCGTCCCGGGCTCGCGGGCAGGCCGTGGCTCCCCAGGCCGATCTGCGTCCAGTGATCGCCGCCGTCGGTCGACTTGTAGAGGCCGCCGCCGGGCCCGCTCGCCGGCGGATAGATGTGCCAGGGCGTGCGCCGTGTCTGCCACAGGGCGGCGTAGATCACCTCCGGCTTCCCGGGCTCGAAGGCGAGGTCGATCGCCCCCGTGCTGTCGTCCTTGCCGAGCACCTTCTGCCAGCTCTTCCCACCGTCCCGCGAGCGATAGACGCCGCGCTCGGCGTTGGGGCCGTAGGGGTGCCCCAGCGCGGCGACGAAGACGACGTCCGGATTCCTGGGATCGATCAGGATGCGCCCGATCTGCTGCGAATCGGCGAGGCCCGAGCGGCTCCACGTCCTGCCGCTGTCGGCGGACTTGTACATCCCGTCCCCCTGGGCGATGTCGGAGCGCATGTCGGCCTCGCCCGAGCCCACGTAGATCACCCGCGGGTCCGAGGGCGCCACGGCCAGCGCGCCGATCGAGCCGACGGGCTGGCCGTCGAAGATCGGCTGCCAGGTGCGGCCGGCGTCCCGCGTCTCCCAGACGCCGCCGTTGACGCTGCCGAAGTAGAAATGCTCCGCCTCGCCCGGCACACCCGCCACCGTCAGCACCCGGCCGCCGCGAAACGGTCCGATCAGCCGCCAGTGAAGATCCTGGAACAGCGAGGGGTCCACCTGGGCCCAAGCCGGAAAGACGCTGGAGCCAGCAAACAGGAGAACGGCAGCAAGCAGGCGACACAGGGCCATGAGCTCCCTCCATGCAGGAACGGCCCGGACGAGCCGGGGCGGCGAAGATCATAGCCGCATCGAGGCGCCTCTCCTCACCGCCACCGTTGTCCCGTTTGTCCCGTCCGGGGCCCGCCCGGCACCGTATTTATTGGAAGAGTGGAATGCGCAGTCTCTGAAAGGAGAAGCCGATGAACAAACTCGTCAGCAAAGCTGTCGTTGCGTGTCTTTTCCTCGTCGCCCTGGTCACGGTCTCGGCCCCGGTCCATGCCCAGTTGCCGGCATCGCCGCGCCGGTTCGTGGACAACCTCGACGAGCGGTGCTACCAGATCACCGACCCGCCCCTGAACCTGGCGCTACGGCTGGACCACCTCAATCCTCTCTTCGTCCAGATGCACCTGCCCTTCGAAAACGTCGTCCTCCAGAGCCCTCAGCAGTTGTGCGTACCGGTGAAGAAGAACAACATCGCGCCCCCTCCGGACACCCTCCCCTTCATCCAATATCTCGACTGGAAGTGCTACGGCATCTCGGGGACGGCCCTCAACGTGCCCTTGAACCTCACGCAGCTCAATCCCACGATTGCGGGGCTGCTCGGCCCCACCGTCGCGGTGACCGTGCAGGAGCCCCAACTGCTCTGCGTGCCGGTGGCCAAGAACACCGTCAATCCTCCCGACAACGTCCTGCAGCTCATCCAGTACCTGGACGTCAAGTGCTACCGGGTCACCAGCGACGTCAACCTGTCCAAGAAGGTCACGTTGAGCCACCTCAATCCCTTGCTCTCCACCCTGCCGTCGGAAATCTCGACCATCGGGCCGGCGCCGCAGCAGCTCTGCGTCCCGGTGACCAAGAACCAGTCGCCGGTCCCCACCACCGTCATCCAGTACATCCAGTACAGCGACACTCTCTGCTATCCGGCGACCGGCATGCCCCTGGGCCAGAACCTGACGCTGCGTCACCTCAACCCGGTCCTGATCGCCAAGGGGGTGGCTCCGGAGACCGTCTTCGTCGGCAACATCCTCAAGCTCTGCGTGCCGGTAGCGAAGAACGGCATGCTGCCGCCCGGCAATCCGTAGACGGAGCGCCCGGTGCCGCAGCCGCACCAGGCTACTCTGCGCCGCCGGGCTTCTTCACCGCGATGGTGCAGTCGCCGGTCAGATAACCGCATTCGAAGCGGGGCTCGCCTCCGAGCGACCGGCAAAAATCGAGCACGGTCTGGCGGCGGTGCCAATGGATCCACTCTTCACCGCACCAGTACTTGGAGCTGAGGAAATTGAACACCAGCCACTGGCCCGCGGCGGCCCACGCCGCGCGCAGAGCGCCATAGAACTGCGAGCTCGCCAGCGTGTTCAGCGAGCCGGAGAAAATCACCACGTCGGCGCCCACCTTGAGCTTTTCCGGCTCGCGTACGAAGTCTGTGGCAACGATCGCGCAATTCTCGTACCCTTGGCGGCGGGCCGAGCGGAGGGTCGCGGGGATCATCTCCATCCCCGTGTAGTGAGCCGGAACGATTCCGCGCGCCAACAGATGGCCCAGCAGATCCGCCCGCCCGCACCCGACGTCGAGAATCCGCTTCCCTGCCAGCGGACAGATCCGTGCGATGACGTCGAACCGAATCCTCTGCCCCGCCCTGCTGGTCCAAAGCAGCGCATCAATCCCCTTCGCCCCATGCTGGCGGGCGTCATGGTAGGGAAAGAGATAGGCGGGGACGGGTTCGGTGGGTTTGGGCATACCCCTCGCCCTCACTGGCGAAAGGCCCTCTCAATCGCAGCCCGAGCTTTCTCCCGGACCGCCGGGTCAACTTCCACAGTTTCCAGGCGCCGAAGCACCTCCCCAGGATCAGCCATGTGGTGCTTCGCTGCATTCTCAAGATAGGTGAAATCCTTTTCACGCCCGGCGATGAGCTTGGAGACGAGCAAATCGTGGACCTCGAGGCACAGTCCCTTGTGGTCTCGGGTCATGGCACTTGCTCGAAACGCTCCCGCGTCTCACGCCAGATCTCCCACCGTTCCTGGGGTCGCAGTGCCCCAGCGAACGGGCTCGATTGACGGAGCTCGGTCGCGAGCTCGCTGCGGTCGACCAGGAAGGCCGCGACGGAGGGCACGTCGCCCTTCAGGATCTCCTCCCATTTCTGGACGTAGAAGCGATCACGTTCGCGGGACGCCAACCATTCCTGAACGCGCCGGCGCGCGTTGTCGAGGATCTCCGGGTGGTCCTGCAGGCGCTCGGCGATGGCGCCGTGATACGCCACGCTTCTCTCCACGGCCAGCCGGTGCAGATCCATAGCGGAAGACGGTAGCACAACCGCAGCGCCGGAGCGCACCCTGCTCACCCCGCAAAGAACTTCCGGAACGGCTTCCAATACCGCCCCGCCAACGCCCCGCCCGCCACCCCCGCCGCCACCACCGAGGCCCCAAAGCGCATCCACGACCCGGCCGGGTAGAGCCACGCGGCGAAGGCGAAGAAGGGAAGGGGGATGAGGTACAGTTGGGCGAGGTCGGCGAGCAGGGTCTTGAAGCGAGGGCCGAAGACGCGGGCCACTTCCCAGGCCATCACGAGGTTGCCCACCAGCAGGTAGTTCGCGGCGCCCATCCCCGGCGCTCCCCAGCGCTGGATGAGCCAGACGCCGAAGCCCACCAGGGAGACGAGGTTGAGGATTTCGATCAGCAACCACTCCCGGTCACGGTGCTCGGCCTTGAGCATTTCGCCGCCGAGGATGGTGAATTGATCGAAGAAGGGGATGAAGGAGAGGACCCGCAGGATCGGCGCCGCGGGCAGCCATTCGTCCCGCTTGGAAAGGATCAGGAGCACCCGTTCCGCATTGAAAAACAGGAAGTAGCTCGCCAGCAACTGGAGCCCCAGGAGCTGGATGGTGCTCAGCCGGAAGAATTCCACGAAACGCGCACGATCGTTCTGATATTCGACGAGCGTAGGGAAGAGCGCCCGGGGATAGACGAACAGCGCCATCAGGAACACCAGCCAATAGGCCTTGGTGTAGAGGCCGACCGTGGTCGTGTCCAGAAATCCGTCGACGATGAAGGCGTCGATGTAGGTGACGAGCTGCAGGGCGAGCCAGATCAGGAAGAGGAGAAAGCTGCGGCGCAGGAGGTCCGGCAGCAGGTCCCAGTCGACCGCGAGCGGCATCCTCCTCCGCGCCTTCCACCAGGAGTAGGCAGCCAGGATGGCGGCGCCGGCGAGGTCGCCGATCACGAGGCTCCAAGCTCCCCAGCCGCGCAGGGCGAGCCCCACGGAGACGATGGCGATGACGACGCCGCGCCCGATTTCCGGCGCCACCAGGTTGCCGATGGTCAGCTCGCGCTCGAAGAACGCCTTCGGCACCACGGCCAGGCCGTCGAGGAGCACCCAGATGGCGAAGACCCGCAGCACGGCCGGCAGCTCGGGCTCCAGGTGGCCGAAGACGGGCGCGAGCCCCACGAGCCCCAGGGTGAGGAGGGCGCCGGAAACAGCCGTGAACGCGAAGACGGTGCCGTAGGGCCGCCGCGGATCGCGCACCAGGTGATAGGGCAGCCCGAGGTCGCGGACGGCCGCGGCCACGGTGACGATGCGCAGGGCGAGCTCGTAGATGCCGTGCCCTTCCGGCAGGATGAGCCGCATCAGGGCCAGCTTGGCCCCGAACGTCACCGCCAGGCGGGCGAGTTGGATCGCGTAGGAGGCGAAGGTGGAGCGCAGGATGCGCTGCTCGGTGGTGCCCTCAGGCGTCACGTTCGGTCCCCCCGCCCAAGACCCTCACCCCTAGCCCCTCTCCCACCGCACTCCCCCCAACCGGGAGAGGGGGACGCGGTTGAAGCGGTCTTGTCTTCTCCCTCTTCTCCCGGTCGGGGGGAGGGCGATGGGAGAAGAGGGGCCGGGGTGATGAGGGTCTTACAGCAGATTCGCCCATCGCGCCCACCGCTCGGTGAGGTCCATGCCGGTTGCGAAATCGAAAGCCGGTTGATAGTCCAGAAGGCGCTTCGCCTTGTCGATGCGGACGCGGGTTTTGGCGCGGAAAAAACCGATCATTTGCGGCGAGAGCGGGTGAATGGGAAGCTCGCGGGATTGGGGCGCCGGAGGCCGGAGGCCGCCCGCCATCCGCGCCTTGATCTTCTGCTGCCAGCTCTCGGGAAGCAGGGTGCTCGCCAGCTCGCGCAGCCAGATCCCCTCGCGCGTACTTTGGATGCGCTCGCGGATCTCCCGTTCGCCTTTGAGGATGCGCAGACCCTCGCCCACGAGCCGCGGCTGCTCCTTCTTCCACGCCCGCCAGTGGTCGAGCGCCTCGGCCGGCGTCATGTCCACCGTCCGCCGCTCGTGGCCCAACATCCGTTCGAAACGGCCGAACATCTCCCGCCAGGTGATCGCCTCGTCGCCACAAACGAGGAACGCCTCCCCCACCGCTTCGTCCCTCACCGCGGCGAGGAGCATGGCGCTCACCAGGTCGTCCACGTAGACCGGGTTGGCCATGCCGTCGCCGCCATTGATGAGGATCTGCCGGCCGGCTTTCAAGCTGCGCAGCACGGCCTCCGTCCACACGCCGCCCCAGGGACCATAGACCGCGGTCGGCTGGAGGACGGCGACGGGGAGGGCTCCGGACCGGGAGAAATCCAGGGCCAGGCGCTCGGCCTTCAGCTTGCTGTCCGAATAAGGGTTGCCGAAGCGGCGGCGCGGAGCGGTCTCATCGAGATCGCCATCCGCCGTCTGGCCGTAGACCATGAGGGTGCTCAAGTAGACCGCCCGCCTGGCTTTCGCGTTGCGGGCCGCTTCCAGGAGCCGGCGGGTACCTTCCGTGTTGATCCAGGCGCGGTGTTTCTGGCTGCCGGAGGTGCCGTAGGCGCAGTGGAAGACGAGATCGCACCCTTGCGCGGCGGTCGCGAGGTCGGAGGAATTCGTGACGTCGCCGCGGATCACCGTCACCGGAAACCGCACGAGACGAGAGGCGGCGGCCACGTTGTGCACCAGGGCGCGGACGTGGGCGCCGTGCTCCAACACGAGGCGCTCGGCGAGCCGGCCGCCGATGAAGCCGGTGGCGCCGGTGATCAGCACGGTACGACCGGTGAGGCTCAAGGCGCCTGTTCCCCAGCCGGGACCACCGACCACGGCAACTGCAATGGCTGACGGCGGGCGTAGCACTCTTCGATGAGCGCCTGCGAGCGCCGCCCCTCGCGGCCGGGGACGTGGGGCTCGCGTCCTTCGCGGATGGCGTCGGCGAAGTCGTCGATCTGGCGGACGAAGGCCTCCAGGAAGTCGACGCCGGAGCCCTCGGTCCGCCGCGCCCGGCCATCCAAGGCGACTTCGCGGTCCGCGAGGAGGAGGCGGACGGACGGGTCCGGGTCCCAGATCCCCACCTCCAGGCTGGCCCGCTCGCCCTCGAAGAGACAGGTATTGGCGAGGTTGCGGGTGCGGCTGAGCTCGACGGTCCCAGTGATTCCCGAGTGGAAGGCGAGGAGCAGCTCGCAGTCGGATTCGATGCCGCCCTGCGCGTCGTCGCGGTACTCGACGTCGGTCCAATCGCCCAGCCACCAGAGGAGGAGGTCGAGGACGTGGACGCCGAAGTCGGCGAGCACGCCGCCTCCCGCGAGCTCCTTGCGCAGCATGAAATCGGTGGCGAAGGGCCAGCGCGGGATCACGCCCTGGTGCATCTCGAAACGCTGGATCTTCCCCAGCAGGCCGTCGCGCAGGAGGTTGCGGACGAAGAGCGAAGAGTCGAAGAAGCGGAACTCCAGCCCCACGGCGAGCACGGACCGGCCGGCCTCGGCGGCGGCGATCATGGCGTCGCACTCCCCGACGCTCAGGGCCATGGGCTTCTCCACCAGCACGTGGACGCCCTGGCGCAGCAGGTCGATGGAGACCGGCGCGTGGAGGCTGTTGGGAACGGCCACGATGGCGGCGTCCACCCGGCCGGGGAGCGACCGGACGTCGGTGGCCGTCTCCGGGACGCCGAAGCGGGCCGCGAGATCGCGCGCCCGGCCGGGATCGGCGTCCACGAGCACCGTGGCCTCGGCGCCGCGGCAGAGCGAGAGCGCGGGCAGGTGGTGGATGGCCGCCACGGCGCCGCAGCCCACCACGGCAAGGCGCAATTTGCGATCGTTGGCTTCCATTCGCAGCGGCGGATCTTAGCAGGCGTGCTCGCGGATCGCCGCCGCCAGCTCGGCAGGCGTGCCGATGTCGCGGTGGGAGCCCGCCGGAAACTCGACGCCCTCGACGTGAAGGCCGCCGGCGACCGCCGACTGCACCACCGCCCCGATCTGGAGCTCGGCCGCCGTCGCCGGCGCGCTCCGCACCGCTTCTCGCAGGAACCGCGTGAAGGCGGGCCCCCAGACGGCGATCACCCAGTTGTACCGCAGCGCCGTGCTGGCGGGGCGGACCTCCACACGCACCACCCGGCCGTCCGGCGCCAGCTCGACCATGTCCGTCGTCTGGCAGCGCTCCGTGGGGAACATCCCGAGGACGAGGTCGGCCCCGGTCGCCGCCTGCCGCTCGATCAGCCGCGCGTAGGCGTCGACCGGCTGGAAGATCACGTCCGGAAAGCCGAGGGCGACGATCGCGTCCTCGACGAAGGGGAAGGCCCGGTCCAGGGTCTCCGGGAGGCTGCGGGAGCCCGGAATCGAGAGGTAGGCGAGATCCACGTCCGCCATCTCGCCGGTGCCGAAGTAGCGGGGAACGTCCCATTTCGACTCATGGAGCACCATGAAGACCCGGCGCACGCCCCCGGCCCGGAACCGCTCCAGCAGATAGTGCCCCGCCACTTTGGGGACCGGCCCCGAAGGAGTCTCCCGGAAGCCGATGGGCAGCAGCTCCTTGCTGCAAGGCAGAGGCCCCAGCCGGAGGGCACGGCCGGCGGCGGGGATGAGGCCAAGGAGGGGGAGGGAGGTCAAGTTGTGAGCTTAGAGGGTGTCTCAAATGTCGTAGACGATGACGCCTGCGCCGCCAGGGACTGAAATCCCTGGCTACCGACGCTTGTCCCCTCCGGGACCGCAATTTCAGTTCTGTGTCCCGCAGGGACTACCGAGGGTAGCCAGGTGATTTCAATCCCTGGCGGCGCAGGCCGCGCTGTCGACCACTTTGAAGCAGCCGCATTACATGTACTCACGGAAGTCCTCAAGCGGCTCGTCAAAATCTTCGGCGATCTTGACGAGGCCTTTCGCGCTTCCAAACTGACGGCGGCGAACCAGGTCCTTCGCCTCCTTGTCCGCTGCCGTGAGAGCAGCATTGAGGCGAAGAAAATCCTCAGGAGGGATGTCGACAGCCAGAGTCTCGAGATCGCGGGTCCACGTGTCCAGATCTGCGATCTCCCGCGACCAAGCCCTGATCTCCTCGGTCTCTGAGTATGGTTCAGCGACGTCGATGACCAAAGCCTGCCCCTCTTCCCAAGTCGCGGGAAGGTCTTCCGTGGGCTGGATCAACCCATCCATAAGGATCGCTTTCACCATTACAGGTCTCCTCGGCTCCAGGAAGAAGCGTAGCACGGGCGGCAGAGTAAGATCCCACCCCATGGCCACGACCGATCCCGCTGCAGCCTACGGCTATCTCACCCGCAAGGAGGCCGACATGGCCTTCAAGCGGCGGGCTTGGACGATTTTCGAGTGGCTGGGAGACACGGATGGCCGGACGATTCTCGACTGCGGGTGCGGGCGCGGGTTCTATCTCAAGATGCTGCGTCACTTGGGGACGGCCATGCTGTTCGGGATCGACCTGGAGCTCCCCTATCTGCGGAAGGCACGGCGCAATACGGCCGATCTGCCGGCCGTGCTGGTGGGCAACGCGTCGATCTACGACCTGCCCTTTCCGGACGAGACCTTCGACGCCGTCCTCCTCTCCGAGATCCTGGAGCACGTGGAGCGGGACGTGGACGCGCTGCGCGAGGTCCGCCGCGTCCTCAAGCCCGGCGGGCTCGCGCTGATCACCGTCCCCCACGCCGATTATCCTTTCTGGTGGGACCCGATCAACAAGACGCTCGAAACCCTCTTCCATACCCATATCGGCCGCGGCCCGCTGGCCGGAATCTGGGCCTTCCACGTCCGCCTCTACACGCCGGAAAAGCTGCGCGAGGCGGCCCTGGCGGCGGGTTTCGAGGTCGAGGAGGAGCGCTCCTTCACCCATCACAGCTTCCCCTTCGTCCACAACCTCCTCTATGGCCTGGGCAAGCCGCTCCTCGAATCCGGGCTCCTCGGCCGCGGCCTCGCCGACGTGGCCGACCGCGGCAGCTTCGACCGCGGCGGCGGCCATCCTTTCCACCCCGTGAACGTGGGACTGCGAATTCTCAATTGGATCGACCGCCGGAACGCCATGAACGAGCCGCCGGGGCGGTCGACCGTCAATCTGTGTTTGAAGGCGCGGAAGGGGGACGGACCGAGCCCTGAAGCCGGTCCAGCACGCGGTAGTAGCCTCCGGGCCACAGGGTCTTGAAGATCCGGATCAGCCGGCTTTCGGCATTGCAGTAGACCTCGAAGTCGCCGCGTGCCATCCCGGCCACCAACTTCCTGGCCACCGTCTCGGCCGAAAGTTGGCGGGCGCCGGCGGTGATGGCGCGGGTCTCGGCGGGAGCGTGGGCGCGCTCGTACTCCAGCAGCGGGGTCTCGGTGTCCGGCGGGAAGACGACGGTGACGCGGATGCCGTGGGGCCGGCCTTCCATGCGCAGGCATTCGGCCAGGCCCGTCAAGGCGAACTTGGCCGGCGCGTAGGCGGTGTAGCCGAAGATCCCCGTATACCCGGCCACGGACGAGACGATAGCCAGCCGGGCCTGGCCGCCGGCTTTGAGATAGGGCCAAGCCGCCAGGATCGGATACACGGTGCCGAGGTAGTTGACGCGCAACGCCGTCTCGAAGTCGTCCAGGCCCATTTCGTCGAATCGCCCAACGCGCATGATGCCGGCGCTGCAGACGAGCGCCGCCAGGCCGCCCGAGTCGCCGATGGATCGGAGGGCGGCGCTCACCGCGGGCTGGTCCGCCACGTCCACGGCATGGACGGAGACCTGCGAGCCCGGCCCCAACTCCTCGCGAAGCGAGCTTGCAGCCGTCTCCAATCGTTGGGGATCGCGGGCCAGAAGGTGGAGCCGGGCTCCCTGGCGGCCGAGCTGGCGGGCGGTCGCGAGCCCAATGCCGGAGGAGCCGCCGGTGACGACGACGTTCTGATCTTTGAATGTCATTTGAAGACCCGTGGAGACTTGAGACGGATGCGGGGGAACAGGAGGCCACGGAGGGCGCGCAGGACGGCTTGCAGGCGCGGATTCACGGCCTGGAAGAAGAGGAATTCCTCCTCGGGCTTGCCGCCGATCCGCTGCTTTCCCCAGTACGCCGTCTGCCCGAGGTTGAGGCGTTGGCAGCCCTGCCGGATCGCCTGGTCCAGGATGGCGTAGAGGAGGTTGAAGTAGACGTCGTGCGGTGTTTCCGGCGTGGCGGGAAGGCCGACGAGCATGAAATTCAGCGTCGCACCGGCCTTCAACAGCAGGGCGGCGCCTTGGACCTCGCCCCCGACGACCGCGGTGAGGATCTGGAGGTCCGGAGCGAGCTCCACCCACAGGCGCTCGAAGAACTCCTCGTTGAGCATTTCGAGCCGGGTCTCCGCCCTCGCCATGACGTTCCGGTAGAGGGCGAAGAAGCGGGCCGGGCTCAATGCTCTGGAGTCGCCCAGGACGAGCCGGGGGCGCGGATCGGCGCACCGCTCGGGCGAGAAGGGCTGGACCTCCGGCCGTTCCATGCCCATCTTTGCCAGCGAGCGCCGGATGTGGCGCCGGTAGGGGTGGCGCAAGCTGGCGAGGTAGGCGTCGAAGCTCGTCCAGCGGACGTCCATCGCCATGTACGGAATGCTATGGCCGCGGAAGAACCCCAGCCTTTCGAGGAGGTCGACCTGTGGCAGCTCGCTTTCCTTGAGCTCCTTGACGGCGAGGAACCGCAGCCCCTCGCTGCGGGAGAGCGCCGCCATTTCATTGGCGAGCAGCTCCAGCACCGGCTGGGGAGGCGTGCCGGCGGCCAGGAAGAGATTGCTCTGCCCGAACGAGGCGGGCAAGCCGCAGAACAGGACGTCGATCTGCAGGAAGCGGGGGAAGGCCCGACGGATGAGGGCGACGATCTTCTGGAAGCTCCCGCCCAAGAAGATGTCCAGAGAAACGGTGAACGTCGACAGGACCGCCGTGGCCACGGGCCGTTCGCCGTCGCGAAAGACGAGGTACCAGAAGCGGCTGTTCTCGACCCGCGCGTCCTCCACGGCGCGGACCAGCCGGTGGGCGTGGTAGGGATGGTCGCCGTCCAGCAAGCCGTCCCAGAGGTCCGCCGGGATCTCGTGAATCGAAGCGAACCGCTCAACCTCTAAGGTCTGCGGTTCCACGGTTTCAGCGCGGATAGGCTGCAAAGGCCGCCATCGCCTCGGCAAGGAGGGGCCGGTCCTGCGCCGCGGTGGCACAGAGGCGGAGCCGGGCCGAGCCCGGCGGCACGGCCGGGAACACCACGGCCGAAGCCAGGACGCCGTGCTCGAACAGGTGCCTGGCGAGACGATACGCCGACTCGTCCGTGCCGGCGATCACCGGCACCACGGGGCTCGCGCTGGAACCAATGTCGTAGCCCAGGGCGCGCAGCGAGTCGTGGAGATAGGCGACGTTCTCCCACAGCCGCCGGTGCCGCTCGGGCTCGCGCTCGATCACATCGAGGGCCGTCAGGGCCGCGCCGGCTGCCGCCGGACACAGGGCCGCGGAGAACATGAACGGCGCCGTGCCGTGCTGGAGGTAGAGCATGAGCTGGCGCCGGCCCACGATGTAGCCGCCGTTGGCCGGAATGGTCTTGGAGAGCGAGCCGGTCCAAAGGTCGATGGCTCCGGCGGGCACTCCGAAGTGCTCGTCCACGCCGTGGCCGCCGGCGCCCAGGACGCCCAGCGCGTGCGCCTCGTCCACCAGCAGGAAGGCGCCGTGCTCCTCCTTCAGCCGTACGATCTCGGGCAGGGGGCAGAGGTCGCCGTCCATGGAGTACACGCCCTCGACGGCGATGAGGGTCCGCGTCCGGCGGCTCCGGGGCTTGCCGCGCAGGACGTCGCGGAGGGAGCCGGGATCGTTGTGGCGGAAGGTGGAATAGGGCACGCCGGCCATGCGCAGGGCGTCGACGATGCTGCGGTGGATGCGCTCGTCCACCACCGCCCGGTCGCGCGGTCCGAGCAGGGCCGCGAACACCGCCACGTTGGCGGCGTAGCCCGAGGTGAAGGTAATGGCGGCTTCGACGCGCTTGAAGGCGGCCAGCCGTTCCTCGAGCTGGCGGTGCAGGGTGTTGGTGCCGGTGAGCAGGCGAACGCCGCCGGTGCCCGTGCCGAAGTTGCGGACCGCCGAGATGGCCGCGGCCTCGATGGCCGGATGGCCGATCAGGCCCAGGTAGTCGTAGGAGGAGAGCATGGAGAAGATCTGGCCGCGCACCTGGACCCGCGGACCCGACTTGCCTTCGAGAGCCTGCTGGAAGGTGTACAGGTCTTCCCGCGCGCCCCAGGAAACCACGTCGAGCCAGCGGCGGGCCACGTGATGGTCGAGCAGGCCCTCATATTCGGCATTCCAGGGCGAACCGGGATCGAAGAAGCCCTCGAAGGGGCCGTCGAGCTGCCGTGGCGCCTGAGGATCGTCGAGCCGGGCCGTATTGAGCCGTCGCATGCTGGGCGCCCTCAGAAGGAAGAGGCCGGCTGGGGCGCCGCTCCGGTATCGCGGGCCTCGATCCTCGGCGGCAGGTCCGGCGGCAGCTCGGGGCCGCGGTCCATGGCCCGGCGCAGTTGCCGCGGCGAATGGTGCCGGTAGGCGAAGGCGAACTGGAAGAGGATCTGGATCGCTCCCCACCAGAGGCGCAGGTACTTGGGAGTCCAGACGGGCGGCCGGGTACGCAGCGTCAGCCGGTCGGCGCGCCGGACGTCGAGGACGGCCCGGCCGTACGTCTTGAGCAGGAAGCGGTAGTAGCGGGCGAGCGGCAGCCGGGTGGGCAGCACCACGTGCGAGAGGTCCCACAGCCCGTGAGCCTCCCGCGGCACCGTGAGCTTGTCCTTGTACTCGTCCCAGATCACCGTGCCCGGCAGCGGCGTGAGCGGCGAGATGTTGAGGTAATACAGCCCGTTGTCGTCGATGAACCGCATCAGCCGGTCCCACTCCTTCTCCGTGTACTCGGGATTGGGGATCAGCGAGCCATAGGTGTCCACCCCGTGGCGGCGCAGGACCTCGATAGCCTTGACGTTGTAATCGACCGTGCACTCCTTGTCCATGGAGTCCAGCTCCGAGTCCGTCGAGGCCTCGAGGCCGATGAGCACGGCGGAGAGGCCGAGGCCGGCCCACTCCGCGATCACGTCCTCGTTTTCCGCGATGAAATCCGCGCGGCCGTAGACGAGGTATTTCTTGCGGATCCCCCGCTCGATCAACAGGTCGGCGATGGCGCGCAGGCGCTTGCGATTGATCAGGAAGATGTCGTCGACGATGTAGACGTCCTCGGCTTCGATCCCGGCCAGCTCCTCGACGATGCTCTCCGGGCTGCGCGAGAAGGGCACGCCGTCCGTGATGCGCCAGGTGAAACAGAAATTGCACTTGTACCAGCAGCCCCAGGTGGTCTTCATGGTGGCGACCGGCTGGTGGAAAAGGTAGTAGTACCGGGAGGCCAGATGCTGCACGAGATCGCGCCGGGGCAACGGCAGCGAGTCCGGCGCCGGCATGTAGTGACGCTCGGGGGTCGGGATCACGCGCCCCTCCCCGGCCGGCAGGGCGAGCCCGGGGACCTCGGCGAGCGGGCGCCCCGCTGCGAAAGCGGCGAGGAGGTCGGGCATCAGGGTCGTGCCGTCCCCCTGAACGATGCAGTCCACCGCCCGGTCGGAGAAGTCCTCCGGCACCCGCGAGGCGTGGACGCCGCCCACCACCGTCCTCACCTCCGGGTTCCACAGTTTGGCCGTGCGGCAGATCTTGATCACTTCGTTGACGCCGGTGATGTAACAGCTCGTGCCGATCACGTCGGGCCGGAACCGCCGCAGGCGCCGCGGCAGGTTTCTCTCCACGATCATGTCGAAGATCTCGACCTCGTGGCCGGCGGGGATGCCCGCCGCCACGTATTCCAATTCCAGGGGCTCGCAGATCATGATGTTCTTGAGACCCATGGTGTGGTGCGGGACGGGCGGACGGATGAGAAGGATGCGCACGTTCGATCCTCCTACACGATCCCCGGCGTGATCCGGTTCTGGATGTGGTTGCGGTAATGGACGTTCGCGCCGACCACGAACGCCCGCATGAACGGGCCCAACCGCGCGGGGTTCGGGCCCAGCCGCTTCAGGATGGCGGAGCGGGTGAAAAGGTTCTCATAGAGACGCCAGTATTCGCTCTGGAGCTCGTCGGGATCCAGCAGGCGGGGCCGGTAGACCACCCGGCCGCCGCTGAAACGGCTGAAGTCCTGGGAGAGGATGCGGCCCTCGCTCTCCAGCTCGTCGTAGAGCGGAGTGCCGGGCACGGGCGTCATGATGTGCACCCGCGGCAAGGAGATGCGGTTGTCCATGATGAAAGAGAACGTCTTTTCGAACACCTGCCGGTCGTCGTGATCCAGACCGACGATCATCTCCGTGCTCACGTCGATGCCGTGCCGGCGCAGGGCGGCCACCGCCTCGCCATAGCGCTCGGGGCGGTTCCACTCCTTGTCCACGGCCTTGAGGCTCGCGGCATTGGTGCTCTCGATGCCGAAGGAGAGCAGGCGGCAGCCGCTGCGGTGCGCCAGCTCCATCATCTCGGGCCGCTCGGCGATGTGCAGGCTGCACTGGCTCATCCACAGGATCTTCTCCGGGATCAGGGCCTCCCACAGCTCCGCGGCATAGTTGAAATCCACACCAATGTTGTCGTCGATGAACGCGATGTACCGGCTGCCATGGCGCTTGGCGGCGCGCACGTCGCGCACCACCTGGTCCACCGGCCGCTTGCGGTAGCCCTGCTCGAAGAACGCCGTGATCGAGCAGTAGCTGCAGGTGAACGGGCAGCCCCGGGTGGCCTGCACGGGCCGCCAGAACCCCAGCTTGCGGGGGTTCATCAGGTCGTAGCGTGGCAGGGGCAGATCCTCGATCGGCGGCCGGCGCGGCATGCGGTAGATGCGCTGCAGGCGGCCGCCTTCGAAGTCCGCGATGACCTGGGGCCAGATCTCCTCCGCCTCGCCCAGCACCAGGGAGTCGGCGTGCTCCAGGCTCCACTCGGGCTTGCCCAGGCTGGCAGCGATGCCGCCCTGCACCACGGTCACGCCGCGACGGCGGAACTCGTCGCCGATCTGCCAGGCGCGCACGATGCCGGAGCCCATGCCGGTAAGGCCCACCAGGTCCCAGTGCTCGTCGAACGGAATGTCCTCCACGGTCTCCGAGAGCAGGCGCAGCTCCACGTGCGGCGGCGTGACCGCGGCCAGCATGGGCAGCGTCAGGCCCGGCAGGTGGAGACGCGCCTGCTTGATCGGCCGCCCCTGCGAGTCCAGGGCCGTGGGACCGACGAGCAGGATCCGGGGATGGTCTTTCACGGTTAGGATGATCATAGTTCCTACAGGATTCAAGCGCAAACGCCAGGTATACAATTTGACATGACGATAAACGTCGATCTTCGGCCCGTGCGCACGGCCAGGGAGCTGGCTCAGTTCATCGACATCCCGTGGCGGATCGATCGTGCTCTGGGAGGCGATCCGTGCTGGGTGCCGCCCCTGCGTCTCGGCGTCAAGGCGGCGCTCGACCCGCGGCACCCTTTCTGGCAGCGCAACGAGCGCCAGCTCTGGATCGCGTTCCAGGAGGGAGCGCCGGTGGGCCGCATCGCCGCCATCCTCAACCGGGAGCACCAGGAGCATTGGCGGGACGCGACGGGCTTTTGGGGATTCTTCGAGACGATCGATCAGCCGCAGGTGGCGGGCGCCCTGCTGTCGGCGGCCGAGGCCTGGCTCCTGGAGAGAGGTTGCGACACGGCCGTGGGCCCGGTCAGCCCGAGCCCCCACTATGAGATGGGAATCCTGACCTCGGGCTTCGACGCGCCGCCCTACCTCATGCTCACTCACAACCCGCCGTACTATCCGGGCCTGCTGGCGGGGGCGGGTTACGAAAAAGCGGTGGACCTCTACGCCTATCTGATCCCCAGCGACGGAGTGGAGCTCGCCGGCAAGGTGGAGCGGGTCGGTGAGGTCCTCGAGCGCCGCTGGGGGGTCACGGTCCGCACCGGCGAGATGCGGCACTTCGCCCGCGAGGCCGCCATCATCCACCGGCTCTACAATGCGTCGATGCTCGGCCAGTGGGGCTTCACTCCCATCGGCGAGAGCGAGTTCGCCGCCTTCGCCGCCGACCTCAAACGGATCCTGGATCCCGATCTCGTGCTGTTCGCGGAACGCCGGGGCGAGCCTATCGGCTTCCTGCTCGCGCTGCCCAATCTGAACGAGATCTTCCTCCGCATCCGCGACGGCCGGCTCCTCCCCTTCGGCCTGCTGAAGCTGCTGTGGCTCCGCCGGAGCGTCCGCAGCGCGCGTGTCATCCTCATCGGCATGCTCCCCGAGTGGCAACGGCGGGGCGTGGGAAGCCTCCTCTACCGCGAGATCGCCCGCCGCCTGGTGGAGAAAGGTTATGCCGACGCGGAGATGTCCTGGGTGCTAGAGGACAACGTCCTGATGAACCGCGCCGCCCGTCTCCTGGGTGGGTTCGTCCACAAGACGTACCGGGTCTACCGGAAGGGTCTCCGGACCTCCCTCCCGTGCTGAGACCCCGGCATACCGCGCAAACAGCTCCTCGTACCGCGCCATCGTCTCCTCCGCCGAAAAGTGCCGGCGGATCTCCCCTTCCGGCTTCACGAACCGCGGGCGGTCGCCGAGGATCTCCACGATCCCCTCGCCCAGGGCCTGCCAGTCGTCGCAGGGGACGATCCTGCCCATGCCGGTGAGCTGCACGGGGACGCGGCCGCCGGGGGTGTCGGTCATCACCACCGGGGTGCCGCAGAGCATGGCCTCCACCTGCACTAGCGCAAAGCACTCGGTGTCGCTCGGCAGGGCCAGCAGGTCGCAGGCGGCGTAGAAGTCGGCCATGTCCTGCGGCGTGGGCACGACGCCGAGAAAGACGAGCTGGTCCCGGAAACGCTCCACCAGGTCCTGGTGGCGGGGCCAGTAGGACTCGTAGGGGATCTGGTGCTGGCCGGCGAAGACGACGCGGGCGTCGGGGAAGGTGCGGTTGACCACCTCCAGAGAGTGGATCAACAGGTCGGGGCGCTTCTCCTCGACGAAGCGGCCGGCGAAGCCGAGGATGGGGCCGCCGTCGGGCGACCAGGCGCGGCGCAGCTCGCGCACCCGCTCCGGATTCGGCTTCGGGACGCCGACGAAGGGTGGGATCACCACCACCTTCTCCAGGTAGGGGCTCAGGTACTGAGAATGGCGCGCGTAGTCCTCCGTGTGGCAGACCAGGGCGGGCGCGGCGCTCGCCATGAATCGGTAGAGGCCGTACATGGCGGCGGTGATCAGCCGGTTGCGGGCGCCGGCCGGCAGCACCAGGTCGCCGTGATGGGTGACGACGATCCTGCGACCCGTCAGCCGCGCCGCCAGGCTCACCAGGGCAGTCTCCATCATCGGCGTATGGAGGCTCACCACATCGTGCTCGCGGACGAGGCGGAGGATCGCCCGCGGATACCCCGGCATCACCATGCCGCGGCTGATCGCAATGGGCAGGGGCTTCAGCCGGACCACCCGGACGCCGTTCTCAATCGCTCCCCCTACGGGCGTCTGCGGCGAGTGGTGGGCGCAGAGCACCGTCACGCGGTGCCCCCGGGCGGCCAGCCGCTCGGCGAGCTGCTGCACGTAGAGCGTCAGCCCGGTGCGGTGCGGCGTGTAGTAGAGCAGGCAGACGAGGACGCTGGGCTTGCCGTCTCGATCGCGCTGCATGGTTGGGGTTGGCTGCACAGGAAGAGTCGTATGTTAGCATCCGCCGCCGAAACCGGACAACCTCTCGAATCTTCGGGGATCTTCGTGTAGGGGCGGGTCTGGGCGGCAGGTTGGGGGCTC
>JBAPYB010000087.1:0-1672 GCA_049284515.1 Thermoanaerobaculia bacterium | reverse complement strand
GAGTTGCGCCAGCGGCCGAGAAGCGGCGCCGTGTCGACCGACGCCGGTTTTGCAAGGTGGCCGAAGACCGCCGTCCCGGCCGGCCCCGGGCTCGCGGCAGGGGCCGCGGCGCGCCGGGCGAAGAACTCGCGCGAAAAGTAGCCCACGCCGCCGCCGCGCGGAATCTCATACGTCGCCAGGACGAGGAGCCCCAGGTTCAAGATGCCCTGCAGCAAAATCTCACAGTCTGCGCCGCCGCGGCGTGCGCTGAAAGCGACGAAATCCGCGGTGGAGATGCCGCAGTAGCGCACGAGGCCCTCGGCCGGCCACACGAAGTCGGCGCCGGAGCCGGCACAGCGGGCGCGCAGGCCGGTCCGCGAGCTCTCCAGCCAGCGAAAGCCCTGCACCCTGTCCTCGGCGCTGGTATTGACCCAGACGGCCTCGGGAAACGGCGGATCGCACCCTCCAGGGGGCAAGCCCGAGTCCATGCGCCGCATCGGCCGGGTCATCCGGCCTCTCCCTTGCCGCGGTAGAAGAGCTCGCGCGTGACATAGCTCGAGCGGCCGCTCCCGTCCCGGAAGCCGTTGAAGGTGGTCACGGCCAGAATGCCTTTGTTCTGGCGGATCTGGAGCTCACACTCCATGAAGCCGAAGTCGTAACGGGCGAGCGCTGCGGCGCTCCGGACGCCGTCTTCCTCGACGCAGGTGAAGAGCTCGCCCGGCGTCTCCCCCCAGTCGGCGAGGCCCCGGGCCCCGGCTCCCCAAACGCGCACCGCGACGCGATCGCCCCGGCGCTCCAGGGCGATCTCCGGGATGCCGCGGGTGCCGTGGTGGGTGTTGTGCCAGTGCCCCAGGAGCAGCTCGTCCGCGGCGCCGGGACCGCGGCCGAGCTCTTCGTCCAGGCCGCAGGAAGCCTCCGCCACGGCTGGCGCCGGGGCCATCTCGCCGGCGCCGCCGGCGGCGGAGAGGAACTCCCGGAAGAAGTAGTCATGACGGCCGCTCGCGTCCTGGAAGCTTTGGTAGATGCCGAGCACCGCCACGCCGAGCTTGAGGTTCGCCTCCACGTGACTGGTGAGGAAGCCGTGGTCGTAGCGCAGCAGGAAACCGGCGCCGGCACGGGACGTGACGGCGTCGGCATAGAGCGCCTCGGCGCGGCGCGGTCCCCAGTCGACGGGGCCGTTCGCCCCGCCGCCCCAGATCCGCCCCACGAGCTCACCGTCGCGGACCGCGAGGTCGAGCCGCGCGACGCCCCGAGTCCCCGGGTCGCTGCTCGTCCAGGTGCCCGGGAAAGCGGCCAGGTCGAGGTCCTCGTCCTGCGGCCGGGCAACCGTCACCTCGTCGGCTTGGCGTAGGGAGCGCACTCCTGAAGCTCCTCTCGAGATCGTTGTAAAATCAAACCTGGTGCTGTCCGCCGGAGTGGCGATTCAGTATTGATTCCAGGACCGGGTGTGTCAAGGCCGCAACGGCCGCGAGGGTCTGTTCTCCAATGCTGCTCAAGTCCCTTGGGTTCCTCCGGGATCTCGCTGCACGTCTCCTGCGGCCCGTTCGCGTGAGCTTGCCGCCCGCGCCCGGCCTCGACGCCGCCTTCGCCGTCGTCCTCCACCGGGATGCGGGCCGCCGGCGTCACATCGTGCAGGCCCTGGCCCGCGAGCAGGTCGCCGCCGAGGTCTTCCCCGCCGTCGACGGGCGCGACC
>JBAPYB010000086.1:0-5414 GCA_049284515.1 Thermoanaerobaculia bacterium | reverse complement strand
GCTGATCCCGGTCCAGGGAGTACAGCCCCAGGCCCTCCAGGACACCTTCGACGACGCCCGGGGCGCGGGGCGGGTCCACGACGCCATCGACATCCTGGCGCCCCGCAACACGCCGGTGCTGGCGGTCGAGGCGGGCCGCATCGTCAAGCTCTTCACCAGCGACAAGGGAGGGTTGACGATCTACGAGTTCGATCCCACCAATACCTATTGCTATTATTACGCCCACCTGGAGCGCTATGCTCCCGGCCTCGCCGAGGGCAACCAGGTCACCCGCGGCCAGGTGATCGGCTACGTCGGAACCTCCGGCAACGCCCCGCCCAACACCCCCCATCTCCACTTCGCCATCACCAGGCTGCTCCCCGAGAAGAACTGGTGGCAGGGGGATGCGATCAATCCGTATCCGATCCTGCGGCGGGGGCGCTGAACCGTAAGGCGAACCATTAATGCCAAGAAAATTCAAAGTCGGCGATCACGTGACCTGGAGCTCGGAGGCCGGACACGTCAGCGGCAAGATCATCAAGGTTCACACAAGAGATGTTGATTACAAGGGATATACGCACCACGCCAGCACCGATGATCCGCAGTACGAAATCAAGAGCGATAAGACCGACCACGTTGCCATGCACAGAGGCGCGGCGCTGAGAAAAACAGGCCGCTGAGACGGGAGGCGATCGATGTCAGTGATCCTGCAAAACCACTACGTCCTCGCGGTCCACGACGTGCGCCGGTCAGCCGATTTCTACGTGCAGATGCTCGGCTTCGGTATCGTTGCCGAGCCTCCTGGCTGGATTTTCGTCGCGAAGGATAGCTGCATGATCATGCTCGGTGAGTGCCCGGACGATATGCTCCCGGGCGACTTGGGCTGTCACAGCTACTTTGCATACCTCCGCGTCGCCGACGCTGACAGCTACTACAACGACCTCAAGGCCAAAGGTGCCGATCTGCTCTCAGAAATTGAGGACAAGCCTTGGGAAATGCGCGAGTTCGGGCTGCGAACAGCCGACGGGCATCGGATCACAATTGGCCACTCGCTCCAGCCGCCTCGGCGGAGTCCCGGTTAACGATGAAGCAACTCTCACCAATCGAAGCGTACAGAGAAAGATCTATTCAGGGCACTGGACAGGTGGATACGATCAATCCGTATCACAACCGTATCCAATCCTGCGGCGCGGGCGATAGGACCGCCGAGGCCAGAGTGGATCGGGAAAGAGGACGATCTCGGTCAGCGCTCTCCTGCGATTTCCAGAGTTTTCCGGATCAAGGAGGGGGCGAGAAATAGACCTGCCTCTTGAAGCTTCGACAGCCAGATGGAGACGGATTCAATCAGCCCCGCCTCTTTGGCGAACAGAAGGATTCCCAAGCTGCCTGTCAGCGGAATACCCATTCGCTCGGCAAAACGGCGCCCTCTCCGTTCATCGATGATTACGAGCCGAGCTTCTCTCTCCTCCGCGAGAGCCAGCACCTCTGCCTCGCCTTGGTCCAGACCGGCATAGACCAGAGCGCGGCGGGGTTGGCCAAGTGGAACGCTCCTCACCCATGGGGCATCATTGAGGGCCTGCTTTCGCGCGGCTGTCTCGACCGCGAGGAACTCGGCCTCGACAGCCTGGGGTATGAGGACTTCTCGAAACAGGTCGCGTAGAAGATCGAGGCGGCCGATCGCCCAAAGGGCGACGAGAGGGGTGTTATTGAGGACGACGGGCCTGTCGGGCATGCGTCAGGTCCCGCTCGATCTCATCGGGCTCTTCCCCAAAGGGGGAGAGCCCGTGCTGGCCGAGCAAGAAAAGGAAGGTGACGCGTGGGACTCCGGCCAACTTGGCCGCCAAGCCGGTGCTCAGCTTGCCGGTCTCATATAGCTTCAAGGCCAGGAGAAGACGCGCCTCTGTCTCGAACTCAGCCGGCTCCTGCTGCATGGCCCAGAGAACTTCAGGCGGATAGGGGATTTTGAGGTGGTTCATACGCGTAGTCGCTCGCCGCCAATGTAGCACCAGGGGACGGCGGGCACAACCGGCCGGCCTCCCTTCGATCCTGCGGCAGGGGAGGTAGGGTCGAAGCTGAGGGAGCCCCTCAGATTACGGCTTCAAGCCCCTTGCGATCCAGCAGGTTGAGCAGCTTGAGCGAAGGCCCGCTCGGATGCTTTTCGCCGATCTCCCACTGCCGAACCGTCGACAGGCTGGTGTTGAGAATCGACGCCAGGACAGCCTGGCTGATCTTGTACCGCTCTCGTAGGGCGCGAATCGTCTGGCTCGAATACTCGGGAACGGGGACAAGGCACAGGGCGTCGTAATCCTTCATCCGGCGCTTCGAGACGAAACCAGCCTCATGGAGGTCGCGGGCGGTCTCGTGGACCGCGTCCAGAATGCGGCTGCCTTTCTTGGTCTTAGTGCTCATGGCAAATCTCCTGTAGGGCGCCGCCTCCAAGCTCGGCATCGATAAGGCCCTTCTCCATCTCTGAGATGGCCAGGCACAGCGCCTCCTGGGTCAGACCTGACTTGCGCATCCAGCGGCTGAAGTGACGTGTCTCGAAGACCCTCCTCGCCGGCAAAGCGTATCACCGAGTGATGTAGTTTGGCTAGGTCCCAGGGTGATGAGCGCGAACGTCCTGATTCCGAGCCGAAGCCGAGGCCGCGGGTTGGCAGCCCTCCTGTGGGGGTTGATTCCCGCTCGGAGCGCGCCGTTGACGGAGACCGGCAAGGGGCGTAGGGTAGCCGACGTCGTCGGATCCTAGAGGAGGGTCGAGCGATGGCATCCCTTCTTTCCCGGAGCTTCACCGTTTTGCGGGGCTTGGTCTACTCCGCGGGGTTCATCTGGCTGTGGACCTGGCTGGCGCTCCTGGCCCGCTCCCTCGATCCCCGGATCTCCGTTGTCCTACCCCTCTGGCTGCGCCCCCTGGGCTTCGTGGTGGGGGCCGCGGGCCTGCTCCTCGCGGGCGCCTGCATCGCGACGTTCGTCACGCGGGGCCGGGGCACTCCGGCTCCCTTCGATCCGCCGCGCGAGTTCGTGGCCTCGGGCCCTTACCGGTACGTGCGCAATCCCATGTATGTCGGTGCCGCCGCCGCGCTGCTGGGGGCCGGGCTCGCCTACTCTTCGCCGGGGATCGTCCTGCTCTCGCTGGCGTTCCTCCTCGTCATGCACCTCTTCGTGGTGCTCTACGAGGAGGCGACGCTGGCCGACCGGTTCGGCGCCAGCTATCGGCAGTACACCGCGGCGGTCCACCGCTGGCTGATTCAGAGACCGGGCTAGCTCCAGCCGATCCGCACCAGGTTTTGGGCGTCGCCGAGGCGGGCGAGCAGCTCGCGGACGGGGGTGCCGTCGGGAGGCACGGGCCAGCCGGGGGCGATCTCGGCGAGGGGCTCGAGCATGAAGCGGCGCTCGCGCAGGCGGGGATGGGGCAGGGTCAGCTCGGGTGAGCTCGACGTGCGGTCGCCATAGAGAAGGATGTCGACGTCCAGGGGGCGCGGACCGAAGCGGACGCCGAGCGTGGGGAGCTGGCGGCCGGCGGCGAGCTCCAGGGCTTTGGCCAGGGCCAGCACCGCCTCGGGCTCCAAGGCGGTGTGGGCCACGGCGGCGGTGTTCAGGAAATCCGGCTGAGCGATGGATGAGAGGGGGGAGCTGCGGTAGAGAGAAGCGATCCGCAGCGGACCGAGAGACGCTGCGAGCTGGCGGAGGGCCCGGCCGAGCGTCTCCTCCACCGGTCCCAGGTTGCCGCCGAAGGCGAGCGCGACAGGGAAAACAGGGGACGTCCCGAGGCCGCGCTCAGTCTTCGTCGTCGATGTCCTCTTCCTCTTCGTCGTCGTCCGTCGCGGCGACGAGCTCGTCTTCCCCGAGGTCGGGTCCCACCATCTCGTCGTCGCCAACGTCCTCGATCGGCTCTTCTTCCTCGATGTCGATCGGCTTGGAGACCTCGGCCTTCCGCTTGCGGCGGGAGGCCGAGCTGGCGGCCGGCTCGTGGCTGGCGGCGTCTTTCTGGTTGGCCCCGCACTTCGGGCAGATGGAATCGGACTTTCCGAGGTCATAGAACTTCGTGCCACAGTTGTAGCACTCGAATTTGGTTCCCAGCTTGAGCTCAGGCATGGCACTCTCCCGCCCCTTCACGGAGGCCGGTTTTCAGAGGGCGGTGAACGTAGCATCCGCTCGTGAGCCTGTCAACGCCTCCGGCCCGCCTTGCGCCTGGAAGACGCGGCGGGGTACCATCGGGGCCGGTTGGCTTTACCTCGCCGGGAAACACCATGAAACTCTCAGCGCTCGCCCTGTTGCTCACCCTTCCCACCCTCACCGCCGTTCCGGGTTTCGCCGCTCGCGAGAAGGTGTTGCCCGATCCCATGGCTCCCGGTCTGTCCGGTCCGGACCGGCTCGCCGCGCTCGTCGAGCGGGTCAAGCTGGAGCAGCAGAGCCTCAAGACCCTGGAAGCGCGCTTCACCCAGGACCAGCAGAGCTCGATGTTGACGGCGCGCGAGCAGTCCAAGGGGCTCTTCTCCTACGCCGCGCCCGACAAGGTGCGCTGGGAGTACGCCTCGCCCAGCCCGATCACGGTGGTGATCCGGGGCGACGAGATGACCACCTGGTACAAGGACCTCAAGCGGGCCGAGATCCTGAAGGTGGGCCGCTACTCCAACCAGATCTTCAAGTACCTGGGAGCGAGCGGCAGCCTGCAGACGCTCCTCGAGTACTTCACGGTGCGCCTGAAGCTGCCGGAGAAGAAGGGCGACCTCTATCGCATGGAGCTGTTGCCCAAGTACCAGCGCATCGCCAAGCGGCTCAAGTCGATGACCCTGTGGATCGACAGCGAGACCTTCTTCCCCTCCCGCCTCAAGTACGAGGAGCCGGACGGCGACACGGTCGAGTACCAGTTCAGCGAATTCAGGCGCAACTCGCCGATTCCCGACGACCGGTTCGTGGTGAAGCTCCCGCCGGGGGTCGAGAAGCGCACGGTCGACCTGTCGCGCGAGGGTGCGGCGAAGTCGAAGCCGTGAGGCGGGGGGCTGCCCATGCCCCTGACCTTCGAAGTCCTCGCCACCGACGGCCAGGCCCGCCTGGGCCGCCTGACGACGCCCCATGGCGTGGTGGAGACGCCGGCGTTCATGCCGGTGGGCACGCTGGGGGCGGTCAAGGGGGTCACTCCCCAGGAACTGGAGGGGGCCGGCGCCTCGATCATGCTGGCCAATCTCTACCATCTCGCGCTGCGGCCGGGGATCGACGCCGTGGAGCGGCTGGGCGGGCTCCATGCCTTCACCGGCTGGCGGCGGCCCATCCTCACGGACAGCGGCGGCTTCCAGGTCTGGAGCCTCGGGGGTCTGCGCAAGCTGGACGCGGACGGGGTGACTTTCCGCAGCCATCTCGACGGCTCGGCCCTGCGCTTCACTCCGGAGGACGTGGTGAGCTTCCAGGAGAGGATGGGGGTGGACGTGGCCATGGTG
>JBAPYB010000085.1:0-3077 GCA_049284515.1 Thermoanaerobaculia bacterium | reverse complement strand
CCGGCAGCAGCGCGAACGGCGAGTCGTCGCGCAGCGCCGAGCGCAGGTGGAGGTGGAGGTCCACGGCCGGTGCCCGCGCCCGCAGCGCGGCGGTGAAGCGGAAGAGCGCCTCGTACTCCAGGACGTGATGGATCGGGCGCAGGCAAAGGACGTCGAGCCTCCCGCTCCGCGGCAGCTCCGCGAGGTCGCCGAGCCCGCCGAGGTCACCGAGCGGCTCCGTCGCTTCCGGCCGGCCCGCGGGTAGGCCAAAGGAGCTGGCCGGGAGCGATACCGGCGATATAGGGGATTGATGCACCGCCTCGGGATCGGTCACGGCAGAGAAGTGTAGAGCGCCGTTTCCCCTCTAGCCAAAGGGGGGGTACGACGGGCTGATCTGTGTGAAGCCCGCCGGGCTGATGCAGAAACCCTCAGTGGCGGCACGGCGCCAGTCGACATGGATGATGCGCTCAAGACTTAGCCACGCTGCTTCCCCCGGCAAAGGCGGATCCGACATCCATCGACCGGATTGCCAACGCATGAAATGTAAATAGAGGAATTCACGGTCGGCATCGCGTTCGTTGGTCAGGCGACCGCGTCGCCAGAACCATCGCTGTGGATAGCTCATGGTACCATCGTGCCAGCCGCGGGGGCTCAAGACTGTACTGTTGCGTTCGACAAATAGCAGCCCGCTCCTGCAAGGATCGAGGTGATCGTCCATCCGGAGGCCGTGCAGTTCTTCGGCTGCAGATGGGGAGAAGACGGATGTGAAAGACCCTTCGTCCATGTTGGCATAATGCGGCTGCTCAAGCAATGTCTGATAGTTGGGAATGCATTCGAAGGCACGTCTGAATGCACGCGTATTGCGCAGAACGGCAAAGTGCCCCGATAGCCGCTCCGGATGCGTCGACAGGACATTAACACCGGCGAGCACGTCGTCTGTATAGAAGCTGCGAATATTTCCGTAGATGACGTCGATGTCGCCGTACCCGAAGAAACGGAAGCCGGCGGCATCCCGCTCATGAATGTGCCCGAGACACGGCTTGAGATCGCAGAGCTTGTAGGGAGCGGGGGGATCGAACGCGATGCCGAGGCGTTCGCGCACCAGCCCTTTGTACTCGGCGAAGCTCAAATGCACGCAGTCAACGTTATCGGCCTTGTTCGCCGGCTCGCCGCAATCCGTATAGAGACGCCATCGTATACTTGGATTCCACTTGCAACTCTCGATGAATAGATTGATCCATTGGGGCCATCGTCCGAAATAAGGGATGAGCATGATCAGCCATGGAGATTCAAAAGGCGTCATGGATTTCGGATCGTTGGGCCCTTAAGTTGGGCCCCCTCTAGCCAAAATTCTCCAGAGCGGCTACGATTCGTGAATCGCTAAAGGTCGCGGCGCCACGATCTCTGGGTTCGAGTTGCTGCCGGCCACGGCCTCCTAGCCGGCCTAAGAGGAGGAGGAGCCATCCAACCACTGCGTGTACTCCTCGAGAGGCGCCCGCTCCGGCGCGAAGGTGTTGACCGGTGCGGTCTCGTCCGCGTAGCCGACGGACATGCCGCAGACGATGAGCCGCTCGGGGCCGAAGCCCAGATGCTCGCGGATGGCGTCGCTGTAGCCGGCGACGCTCGCCTGCGGGCAGCCCGCGAGGCCCTTGGTGACCAAGCCCAGCAGCACGCTTTGGATGAACAGTCCCATCTCCAGGAAAGTCCCCGGCGTGGCGTTGGCCGGCAGGTGGAAGATCATCGCCACCGGCGCGCCGTAGAAGCCGAGGTTGTCGCGCAGGTGGCGGCGCCGGCCCGCAGCGTCGTCGCGCGCAATGCCCTTGGCGGCATGGACTCCCTCGCTCGCGGCCCGCGCCCGCTCCTCGTGGGCCGGCGGCAGCTCGGCCGGCCGGCTCGCGTAGTCCATCTTCATCGGCACGTCGCGGTCGAAGAGGTCGCACAGCTTGCGCGCCAGGGCTTCGCGGGCCGCGCCCGTCAGCACCGCCACCGCCCAGGGCTGGCCGTTGCGGGTCGAGGGGGCATGGGCTGCGGCGCGCAGCACCTCCTCCAGGACCTCGCGGGGGACCGGGCGGTCGAGGAACGCGCGCTTGCAGTGCCGCGCCGTGAGGAGCGAGAGGAAGTCTTCGGCCATGGCTGGAAAGGCTATTCTACCCGGCATGAATGAAGCCAGCCTGGTTGCAACGCTTTCCGCTCCCCCCAATGGGGAGCTGGGGGCCCTGCGTGCGGCGGTGCGCGGCCTCGAGGTGCGGGCCGATCTGGCAGGCCATCTCGACGCCGACTGGCTGCGCGACCGCTTCGCCGGCGAGCTGACCTACAGCCTGCGCTCCCAGGCCGAGGGAGGTGCCTTCGAGGGTTCGCTGGACGAGCGCCGGCGGCTGCTGCTGGCGGCGGCCCGGCGGTTCGACCTGGTGGAGGTGGGGGAGAGCGATCTGGAGCCGGAGCTGCTGGCTGGGATTCTCCCCGCGCAGCGGCTGGCTTCGTGGTCCGGCGCAGTCGTGGATCTCGGCGGGTTGCAGGAGGCCTGGGAGCGGCTGTCGCGCATCCCGGCGCGGCTCTACCGGCTGGCGGTGCGCACCGAGCGGCCGCAGGACGCCCTCGGGGTGCTGCGCTGGCTGCGGGCGCTGGGCAGGCGGGACGTCACCGCTTTCGCCACCGGCCCGGCGGGGACCTGGACACGGCTGCTAGCCCCCCGCCTGGGAGCCCCAGTCGCCTTCGGCCACCTGGGCGACGCGGAAGGCACCGGCGAGCTGACGGTGGCCCAACTCGCGACGGACTACGGCCTCCCCGCCCTGCGGCCGCTGGAGCGCACCTTCGGCATCGCCGGCCGCGTGGTGAGCCGCTCCCTTTCCCCCCGCCTGCACAACGCGGCATACCGGGAGCTGGGGCTGCCGGCCTTCTACCTGCCCTTCCAGGTGGACGGCTTCGCGGCCTTCTGGCGCGAGGCGGCAGCCGGGCTGGAGGAGCTGGGCTGGCCGCTGCGGGGGCTCACCGTCACTTCGCCCTACAAGGAGGAGGCGCTGGCCCTGGCCGGCGAGGCGAGCTCGCTCGCGCGGCAGGCCGGCTCGGCCAATACGCTGCTGCGACGGCGGGGTCTTTGG
>JBAPYB010000084.1:0-2833 GCA_049284515.1 Thermoanaerobaculia bacterium | reverse complement strand
CCACACCCCCCGAAGGCGCGACGACGCCAGGCGTGCCGGGAGCCGCCGCTCCCGCCGCCGGCTCGGAGAGCCAGGGGAAACGCAGCGGGCTGCTGGCCGAGGCGCGCCAGGCCTCCGCCGAGCGGAGCTACCTCAAGGCCCTCAACCGGCTGGAAGCCGCAGGCGCCATCGCCAAGCTCGACGGCGCCGACGCCAGTCTCCTCGCCGACGTCAAGCAGAGGCTGGCGCCCCTGGACAAGGCCATCGACCTCTTCCACCAGCACGAGTGGGAGTTCGTGGCCCGGGAGATGTGGACGAAGCACGAGGCCGATCCCGCCAACCGCGACGTCACCCAGCTCCTGGCCGACTCCTACTACGACCTGGCCGTGCGCGACCTGCAGCGCAACGATGCTCCCAAGGCCGTGGAGAAGCTCAAGCAGGTCCTGGAGCTCCAGGACGATCCGCTCGTGCGCCGGCACCTTCAGTTCGCGCAGACATACCAGGACCGGAACAAGGACCTGCTCTACCGGATCTACGTCAAATACCTGCCGTACCGCTGATGCGACGCCCCGACCGACCCAAACCGCCCGAGGAGCCGCTCCTCTTCGACCTGCCCCTGGGCGATCTTGATCCGGAGCCCGAGCCCGCTCCCCTGCCCCGCCCCTCGCGCAAGGCCGCCGAGAGGCCCGCCCGCCGCGGTCCGGTCCCGGTGCCGGACCCCGAGCCCGAGGAGGAGACCGCACCCCAGGAGCCCGCCGGCGAATTTGCCGGGCGCGCCAAACGGCTGGCGGCCGGGCTCGCGGACCTGATGCTGCACGCCACCATCCTGGTGACGGCCCTCGTCGGCACCCGCTGGATGGGCGTGAAGCTGGATTTGGTCCGGGATTGGCCGCCGCTCGCCGTCTTCCTGCTGTCGTTCTCCTTCCTCTACATGGTCCTCCCCCTGGCTTTCTGGGGCCAGAGCCTCGGCATGGCCTGGAGCGGCATCATCTCCCGCAACCGCGACGGCGAGCCCCTTACCTTCGACCAGACCGCCCGCCGCTGGCTGGGAGGCCTGCTCACTACCGCCCTGCTCGGCCTGCCCACGCTCATCTCGGGCCGCCGCTCCCTCTCCGACCTGCTGAGCGGCTCGGCGACGTATCCTGGCGGCGAGTAGTCACGCGGAGGCGAGCAACAATCGCATCACTTCCCGAGAACCAGAGCCCGATCGGCCTTGGCGCCCCGTGAGGTGCCAGCCGTTCGGCTGCCCTGTATCCGACGGCGGCGGTGCGCGGGGGCTGGCGCACCGCCGCTCCGGTCGGCCTACGCCGTGTAGTCGAAGAACAGCTCGTACTGGCTCTTGTGCCCGGAGAACAGCAGCGGCGAACCTGCCGGCTGGATCTGAACCACGAAGGTGTACTCGCCGACCACGTCGTCCGAGGTCGTGTCGCTCTCCATCTCCGTGACCTTGAACTCTTCCCGGAACTCGTAAGTGCGGCCAATGTTCTGAGTCTGGCCGCTGGTCATCTCCCAGTACTTCTTGTCGCTGGGCAGCTTCCCCTCGAGGCCGTCGGTCTTCAGCTTGAGATAGATCTCGTCTTCATTGCCGGCGCCGTCGTCGGTCTGCTTGATGCACTTGAGCGACTGCAGGGTGATCGTGGCCATGGTGGTTTCACTCCTTCGGAGGTTGGGGGCGTTATTGCCCTGTCTTCCCTTATGGAGTGGGATGAGATCGGGAACTATCGCACCCGATCTCTCTCGCCAGATCCCCCACGCCATCCACGGTCGCAGCGCGCAAAAACCGGGAGCCAGCCTCTCGGAGTTTCGGCCGTTCTCGGCCAGCACCCGCACGACCGTCCCCGGCGATCGAAGAAATCTCCAGCCCCATTCGTTCATGCAGCGACACCACGAAATCCGTCGTGAGCTCTATGAAGCCTATCGCTGGTTTGTCGCGGCCTATCGCACCGCCGCCGAAAAGCTCGGAGCGGGAGACCCGACAGCCCGCTTCCCGGCGGGCAGCTTTCCGCCCGCCCTACCCTTCGTCGCGGTGTAAGCACAGCGCCAAGCGTCCCTTCACTCGACGCCTTATCGTCCTCGCAAAGGGTTCTTGGCCCGAAGTGTCTATAAAGCTCGAGAAATCAGCGCGCCAGCCCCAGACTCAGACCCTCACGATCTCGCAAGTAGCACTTCACGGCCACCCGCACTCGAAGAGTGTAGCTACGGATTGTACTCCGGCACCTGGATTACAGCTTCTGAGCACCGTCCAGTTTGCTGAGATCTCCGTCGAAGGTACCGAGAGGCAGGTGTCCAGCTTTACGAGCCACTTCCAGAATCAGGCAATCCGAGAAGCCCAACGCCGGGCGCTTGCGGAGATGCTGGAGAGCGGCTGCGACGACGTCCGAATCCTGGATCATGAGATCCCGGTGATTGAGCAAGATCTCGACAGCCGTGGCGATCTCAGCCGGACCCTGGTCGTATACCGAGCTGAGGACCCACAGAGTCTCGACAAGGACGATGTGCGATACCCATGCCCCTCTGGCGACGAACGCCTCGGCGGCGGCAACCTGCTTGGCATCGTCTCGGATCGTCAGTTTGACCAGGACATTGGTGTCAACGGCGCGCATGGCGGCTCTTGACGTACTTCTCGATCCCTTCCTTCATCTCCCCCAGCGTCAAAGGTTTGGGCGGATTCGGGAACAACGCCCGATGCAGGTCCTCCGAGGTGTACCGGCCGGCTCGGCGGACGACGATCTCGGCGCCTTGCTCTTCCCACTCGAGGATAGACCCCGGGCTCAAGCCCAGCCTGCGACGAACCTCGACGGGTACGGAAATCTGGCCCTGAGCGGTCAACTTGGATTGTGCGATTGCCATGCCC
>JBAPYB010000083.1:0-3693 GCA_049284515.1 Thermoanaerobaculia bacterium | reverse complement strand
CCGCCGCGCGAGGCGCCAGGCTCCCGCAAAAGCGATGGCGGCGTGCAGCACCGCCATCAGGGTCAACGCGTAGTAGGGCGAGACCGCGAGCACCAGCCAGCTCGGCGGGTAGAACGAGCCGTAGCTGGGGTTCGACAGGATCGGCTGACCGCCGTGCAGCCACGGGTTCCACGCCGGCAGCCCGTAGGCCGAGAGGTCGCGGAACGCGGTGCGCAGAGGGAGGTGGAAAAGGGCGACGTCGCGGTTCGCCAGCGCCTGGGAGGGCGGCAGCACCGGCGCGAAGAGGCTCGCCAGCCAAGCCGCGCCCAGCAGGGCGGGAGCCAGCGCCACGAGTCCCCGGCGGAAGGCCGTCACGGCACCGCCCGCGACCGCCGGTACACCAGCCGGTACACCAGCACGCCGAGCAGCAGGGCGAACAGGCTGATGGCCGCGCCGACGGGGACGAACGGGTCCCGGTACTCGAGGACCAGCCGGTGCTCGCCCGGCGGCAGCGCCACCCCGATCTGGCAGGCCGCGGTCGGATAGACGGCGATCTGCGCCCCGTCGAGACGGGCGCGCCAGCCCTCGTCGAAGGTCATGGCGGCGACGAAGAACGCCCCCTCCTCCGCCCGGTAGCGAAGACGGACCCTCCCCCCTTCGTCCGCCGACTCCAGAAGGCGCGGCGGACGGCTGTAGACCAGGGTCCGGGGAGACCCGGGCTGGACCCCGTGCTCCTCCCGGCCGACGGCCCAGCTCGCGTCCCGGGCGGCGGCGACCGCCGCCGTCAGACTGGGATGGAACGTCACCCGCGGCACGAAGCGGAACCGCGGCAGCACATACGGATTCTCCAGCCGGCTCAGGCCCAGGAGCACGGGGTCCGAGCCCGCCGGCGGCTGATCCGCGACCCGTCTCGCCGTCAGCACGGTGCGCACGTTCCAGGCTCCGAGGTAGTGGAAGCTGCGTGCCGGGTCGAGCCACTCGTGCTGGAGGATCTCGTCCGACGCCTGGGCCCAGTTGGTGAGCGTGAGATCGAAGTCGACGTTGAAGGCGTAAGGGATGCGCCAGAGCAGACCGCCATAGGGCGTGAGCCGGGCGATGACGAGGCTCGTCCGGTCGGCCTGGTGCGCCACGGCCGGCGGCGACAGGTCGTGCCCCGCCTCGGGCGTTGCGAGGACGCGGTCGCGGGCCGGGAGGAGAGAGGCGGCGAGCGGCGGGGGGACCAGGTAGACGGCGGCCGGTACCGTTCTCACCAAGCCGTGGCCGTAGTGCCAGAGATCCACGGCCAGGAGCAGGACCGCCAGCGCCGAGAGCCAGCGGCGTGGCGGCCGGGGCCAGCGGCAGAGGCCGAGCAGCGCGGCGACCGAGGCGGCCGTGGCCACAGCCGCCCAGCTCTCGCCGCGCAGGTAGAGGAGCGCCCCGCGGTGCGACAGGTAGGGCTCGCCCGCGACGGTGAGGAACGGCGAGACGATTCCCGGCGCCCAGAGAAAGATCGCCGCCAGGCCTGCCGCCGCGGCCAGCACCACCAGGGAGAGGGCAAGGGGGAGGCTCGCGGCCTGGGGCCGGCCGGCCTGCCGCTCGTCGAGCAGCCACTGCCAGCCGAGAGCTCCGGCCACCGCCAGAGCCAGGATCGCCAGGATCGCAAACCGCTCCGGATAGCGCAGGATCGCCAGCAGCGGCACGGCCCGCCGCACCGCCGCGTAGAGGGGGTTGAAACGGCCGAGAGCGAGGAAGACGCCGGTCCCCAGGGTCAGCGCCCACGCCGCCCGCCGGGGGATGCGGCTATGCAGGAGAGCCGCCGCCCCCAGCACCGCCAGCAGCAGGCCCGGGTAGAGCGATTCGACGTAGGGGTAGTGGCCGTCGCTGATCTCGCCGCCGAAGAACAGCCCCTCGGCAACCCGGGTCGGGTCGCCGTAGAAGCGCGGCAGGACGATCTCCGCCAGGCGCTGAGGCCGCATCGACCAGCTCAGGGCCTGCTCGGCGTCCAGCCCTCGCCGGGGCGAGTCGGCCATCCGGCCCAGGGTGGGCACGAGCTGCACCGCCGCCAGGGCCAGCCCGAAGGCGAAGGGCACCAGCACTCTCAGCGCCCGCCGGACCCCCGGCCAAGTCCCCGGCTGCCGCGCCGCCGCCGAGGCCGCCAGGGCCAGCAACGCAAGGCCGCTCATGAACACCGCCGCCGGCTCGCCGTTGAGCAGTTGCAGGCTTAAGGCACCCCCCGCCAGGACCGCCGGCCGCCACCAGCGCTCGCCCTGCGGCAGGCGCAGGGCCTCGTCCGTCCAAGCCAGGAGCCAGGGCAGCCAGGCGAAACCCAGCAGCATGGTGAAGGCGCTGAGCTGCGCGAAGTACGCGCCGCAGCCCGAGTACCCGATCGCCGCCAGCGCCGCAGCCCCCCGCCCGCAGCCCAGCCGGCGCGCCAGCCGCCAGGCGCCGGCAAAGGCGAGAGCCACGTGCAGCATGGCCAGCAGGCTCATCGCATAGTAGGGAGGCGCGGCGAAGACCAGCCAGCTCGGAGGATAGAAGGCGCCGTAGCTGGGATTCGACACCAAGGGCTGGCCGCCGTGCAGCCACGGGTTCCACAGCGGCAGGCCGAAGGCGGCGAGCTCCCGGAAGGCGAAGCGCAAGGGGAAGTGGAAGAGGGCGATGTCGCGGTTGGCCAGCGCCCGTCCCGGGGAGAGCAGCGGTGCGAGAAGGCCGGCGACCCAGGCCGCGCCCAGGAGACACGGCTGGAGAGCCACGAAAAATCGGCGCATCGCCGTCATGGAGCCTCCTGCGGCCGCCGGCCGGTTCCTATCTTGGTGAAAATCAGCGCGCCCACCAGCAGGGCGAAAAGGCTGACGGCGGCGCCGACGGGGACGAACGGGTCCCGGTACTCGAGGACCAGGCGGTGCTCGCCCGGCGGCAGCTCCACGCCGATCTGGCAGGCCGCGGTCGGATAGACCGCAACGGGCGCGCCGTCGACCTGGGCGCGCCAGCCCTCGTCGAACGTCGTGGCGGCGACGAAGAACGCTCCGCCGTCCGCCCGGTAGTGGAGACGGACCCTCTTGCCCTCGTCCGCCGAGTCCAGGAGGCGCGGCGGCTGGGCATAGACGAGGGTCTGGGCGGGCATGCCCGTGCGGACGGCGTGCTCCTCCCGGCCGGAGGCCCAATTCGCCGCCCGGGCGGCGGCGATCGCCGCGGTCAGGCTGGGGTGGAACGTCGCCCGCGGCACGAAGCGGAAGCGCGGCAGCACGTGGGAATTCTCCAGCCGGCTCAAGCCCACGAGCACGGGGTCCGAGCCCGCCGGCGGCTGGTCGGCGACCCGCCTCGCGATCAGGATGGTGCGCACGTTCCAGACGCCGAGATAGCGGAAGCTGCGCGCCGGCTCCGGCCACTCGTGCTGCAGGATCTCATCCGCGCTCTGCGCCCAGTTGGTGAGCATGAGGTCGAAATCGAGATCGAAGGCGTAGGGGATACGCCAGAGCAGGCCCCCGTAGGGTGTGAGCCTGGCGATATAGAGGCTCGCCCGGTCGTCCTGGTTCGCCACCTTGGCCGGCGTCAGGTCGGGCCCGGCCTGCGGCGGCGCGAAGACGCGGTCCCGGGCCGGGAGGAGAGACGCGGCGAGCGGCGGGGGAACCTGGTAGACGGCGGCCGGCACCGTCCTCGGCAGGCGGTGCCCGTAGTGCCAGAGGTCGGCGGCCAGCAGCAGCACCGCGAGCGCCGAGAGCCACCGCCGTGACG
>JBAPYB010000082.1:0-4341 GCA_049284515.1 Thermoanaerobaculia bacterium | reverse complement strand
GCCCTGGTGCGGCCGATGTCGCCACCGCAGGGCGGGTCGCGCCCCCTCCCGACCGGCCAGACCCGCCCCTACCCGAAGCAAAGTTAGCGTCTAGGGGGGCCGGGGGGAGGATTCGAAGGGTAGGGCGCTTCGATTGCCTACTTCGCCGTCTCCGCCACCATCTGGCCCGGCAGGGCCGTGCCCTGGCCATAGTAGGCGAGGAGGCCGCGGACCACGGCTTCGGCGACGTGCTGGCGGTAGGCGCGGGTCTGGAGGAGACCGCGGTCCTGGTCGTTGTTGAGGTTGCAGACTTCCAGCAGCACCTTGGCGGGAATCGAGTTGTAGCGCAGCACCGCCGGCACCCACTCGCTGTTGTTGCGGATGATCTTGTCGCGCACCGGGCTGAAGGGATGGACCGGCAAAGCCCCGGTCTGGAAGGCGGCCACCAACTGCTTCGCCAACTCGCGCGACAGGCCCTCGCTCTCCACCCGCTGCTCGCGCGGGAAGACGACGCGCGGGCTCTCCTGCACCTCCTTGCGCAGGGCGTAGACCGGACCCGTCTTGCCGTAGCTCTCGTCGCGCATGTTGGCGGCCGGAATGTAGGCCATGGCGCCGCGCAGGGACGGGTGGAGGGAGTCGGCGTGGATGGAGAGGAAGACCACCTTCTGCGGGTCTTTCTCCGTCTCCACGGTGCGGCGAAAGAGGCTGTTGGCGAGGTACCAGCGCAGGTTGACGCCGATCTTGGAGTCGGCGATGGGGTACGGCGGCGTGGTGAGCACGGCGTGGCCGCGGGAGAAGGGGAGCACGTCCACGTCCGGCACGCGAAAATCGTTGCCGTCACGGGTGGTGACCTCGACGCGCGCCGCGGTCTGGCTCTCCAGCACGCGCTTGACCCGCATCACGATGTCGTAGACGTAGAGGCTCTCCCAGACGCCGCCCTGGCTGGCGCCGATGTCGAGGCCGCCGTGGCCGGCGTCGAGGACCACCTGGATGCCGCCCAGGCCCCGCGCCTTCACCTGGTTGCTGAACTGGGCGCTGGCCCGCAGGCTCGCCTCGTATTCCTTGCGCTTGGGGTGCCCCTCGGGCAGGAATTCGGGCTGCAACAGGTCGAAGGGGATGCGCACCCGGAAGCCCACGGGAATGGCGGTGACATCGGAAATGCCGCTGCGGTGGGCGATCTGCTCCGCCAGGGCGTTCACGTCGGCGGCGAAGACGCGGCCGGTGAAGCGCACCACCACCGCCGAGTACAGGGCCTCGTGGGGACGCAGGCGGTAGATGGCGTACTCCCCGTCCTTGTCCACCCCGTAGTCCAGGAGGAAGGGCCTCTCGGGCACGGGCAGGGCGGTGCGGAAGGCGGGCAGCAGCAGCTCGGACGGGATGGTGAGGGTGGTGCCCTTCGCCATCTCCTCGTCGTGCAGCTCGTTGTATTCGCGGATGGCACGGAAGTTCTCGCCCGATCCCGTGAACCACTCCGCCACCCGCCAGAGGCTCTCCCGCTGCATCAATCCCGTGCCCCGCACTTTGTGGCGCCAGCCTTCGGCGATCCCCAAGTCCTCGGCGAACAGCGCTTTCACGGCCTTGAGCTGCAGCTCCTTGGAGAGGATCGCGAAGGGGATGGCGTAGCGGCTGCCGGCCAGGAGGTCCTTCTCGCCGCCGTTGGCCTCGGAGACCTGGGTCGCCAGGCGCGAGTCGCCGCACAGCCGGTGGGCGAAGAGGCTGAGGCCCTCGCCCCGCTTCGGCACCGCCTCGACGAGGATGCCGCGGTCCTCCGTGAGGGTGGCGACGACGCCGTCCTCCAGCGTCACGCGGACCGTGCCGGGAGCGCTCCTGGCGGTGGCGGCGGCACAGGGCAGGGCGAGCCCCAGCAGGCACGTCCCGGCAAAAACGGCGACGAGGACGGCGGCGGCGTGACGGGGGTTGCAGCGCATAAGGATCAGCGAGCCTCGGCCCCCTGAGCTCCACGGAAAGCCGGCGCCACGCTCCAGCCCACCTCGCGCTCGAAGGCCCGCGCGACGCGAAAGACGGTGGCCTCGGCGAAGGGGCGGCCCATGATTTGGAGCGACAGCGGCAGACCGGCATCGCCGCCGTCGTCCGCGCCGGAGGGGACGGCCACCGTCGGCAGCCCCACGAGGCTCGCCGGCGTGGTGAAGATGTCCGAGAGGTACATGGCGAGCGGATCGTCCACCTTCTCCCCCAGGCGGAAGGCGGCCGTGGGGGTGGTGGGCGTCACCACCACGTCCGCCTGCTCGAAGGCGGCATTGAGCTCGCTCCGCATCCGTTCGAGGACGCCGCGGGCCTGGCCGTAATAGGCCTCGTAGTAGCCGGAGGAGAGGGCGAAGGTGCCGAGCATGATGCGGCGCTTGACCTCGGGGCCGAAACCCTCGCTGCGGCTGTCGAAGTAGAGGTCGATCAGGTTGTCAGCTCCCGGGGACCTGCGGCCGTAGCGCACGCCGTCGAAGCGGGCGAGGTTGGCGCTCGCCTCGGAGGTGGCGACGACGTAGTAGACGGCGATGGCCGCGTCGAGGCTCGGCAGCGAGACCTCCACCAGCTCGGCGCCGGCCGCGGTCAGACGGTCGAGCGACGCGCGCCAGTTGCGGGCCGCGGCGGCGCTCAGGTCCGCCGGGTCGAGCTCGCGGATGATCCCTACCTTGAGACCCGCGACGTCCTGCTCAATAGAGGAGAGATAGCTCCCCACGGGCTCGGTCGAGCAGGTGGCGTCGTGGGGATCGGCGCCGGCGATGACCTCCAGGGCGAGGGCGGAGTCGCGCACGGTGCGGGCGATGGGACCGATCTGATCGGTGGACGAGGCGAAGGCCACGAGGCCGTAGCGGGAGACCCGGCCCCAGGTGGGCTTCACTCCCACGACGCCGCACATCGCCGCCGGCTGGCGGATGGAGCCGCCGGTGTCCGAGCCGAAGGAGAGGGGCACGCTGCCGGCGGCCACGGCCGCGGCCGGGCCGCCGCTGGAGCCGCCGGGCACGGTGGCGAGGTCCCAGGGGTTGCGGGTGAGTTGCCAGGCCGAGCTCTCGCACGACGAGCCCATGGCGAACTCGTCCATGTTGGCCCGCCCCACGGGCACGGCGCCCGCCGCCAGCAGCCGCTCCACGGCGGTGGCCGTGTAGGGGGCCACGTAGCCGGTGAGGATGCGCGAGCCGCAGGTGAGGGCGTGGCCTTCGAGGCTGAGGTTGTCCTTGAGCGCCACGGGCACGCCGGCGAGCGGCCCGGGATCCTCCCCCGCCGCGAGCCGCCGGTCGAGCGCCGCGGCCCGCTCGCGGGCTTCGTCTGCGAAGACCTCCAGGTACGCCGCGATCAGGGGCTCCACCCGCGCCGTGCGGGCGAGGCAGGACTCCAGCACTTCGGACGCCGAGACCCCCCGCGACCGCACCATGCCGGCGACCTCCTCCACGGAGAGAGTCCACATCTCAGGCGCTTCAGGCATCGCCGCCTCCCCCGCCCTTCACCTCCGGCACCAGCAGGAACCCGTCGAGCGACGCCGGAGCGTTGGCCAGGAACTTCTCGCGCGGCAGGCACGGCTCCGGCCGGTCCTCAGCCTCCTGCACGCCGCGGGAACCGGCGCCGGCCTCGGCGGTCTCGAAGCGCTGCAACTGGTCGATGTAGTCGACGATCTTGGCGAGCTGGCCGGTGAGGCGCGCTTCTTCCTCCGGGGTGAACCGGAGCCGGGCCAGGGCGGCGATTCTCTTTACATCTTCGTGGGTTAGAGCCATGACCTTGAAGTGAAAGTTTAGCTCCGGTGTGACAGGAACGCAAGGAAAACCCTCACCTCCCTAGGCGCTAAACTTTGTCTCGTGTAGGGGCGGGTCTGGCCGGTCGGGAGGGGGCGCGACCCGCCCTGTGGCGGCGAAATCGGCGAACCCAGGGCGGGTCGAGCCCCCAAACCTACCGCCCAGACCCGCCCCTACACGAAGATCCCGAGACAAAGTTTGGACGGGGTCGGGCAATCTGACGGAGCCCTACGCCGTTTCCTGCTTCGTCGCTTCCAGCGCCCGCTCGATGCTCACCAGGTCGAGCTGGGCCCGCGCCAGGTTGCCTTGGTGCCGGTCGAGAACGAGAAGGAGGAAGTCGCCCGCGCCCAGGCCGCGGGCCATGTAGTAACGGTCCGAGGTGGTGAGCAGGATCTCCTCCAGGGCCTCGGAGCCTCCCGACTGCCGGACGGCGCGCCGCTGCTCGCGCAGGAGCCCGGCGACGGCCGCAGCCATCTCGGCTCCCAGCTCCATTCCTTCGGAAACACCCGCCGAATCGGCCACGGCCCCGGTATCGGTGTCCACCAGCAGCAGCCCGAGCGCTCCCTTGATCGCCCGGCCGCGCTTCAGCGCCTCGGCCACGGGACCCAGGGCCTCCAGG
>JBAPYB010000081.1:0-53901 GCA_049284515.1 Thermoanaerobaculia bacterium | reverse complement strand
GAGCCCCCAACCTGCCGTCCAGACCCGCCCCTACCCGAAGCATCAAGGCCAAAGATAAGATCCCGCGCGTGCCCACCATGAAAACGCTTCGCTCCTTCATCCTTTTTCTCCTGCCAGCTCTGGCCGCGAGCTGCGGCGACGGCCGCCTGCCCTTGACGGTCTACTCGCCCCATGGCAGCGACTTGTTGGCCCTGATGGAGAAGGCCTACGAGGCCAAGCACCCGGAGGTGGACGTCCGCTGGCTCGACATGGGCTCGCAGGAGGTCTACGACCGCATCCGTTCCGAGGCCGCCAATCCGCAGGCCGACGTCTGGTACGGCGGGCCGCAGACGATCTTCATCCGCGGCGCCGGGGACGGATTGCTGGCGCCCTACCGGCCGGCGTGGGCGGACGCCATTCCGGCGGCCAGCCGCGATCCGCAGAACCTCTTCTTCGGCTCCTATCGCACGGCGCCCGTGCTGGTCTTCAACACCCAGGCGGTGAAGCCGGAGGAGGCCCCGAAGGATTGGGACGACCTGCTCGATCCGCGCTGGAAGGGGAAGATCCTGCTCCGCGATCCGCTGGCGAGCGGCACCATGCGCACCCTCTTCGGCACGATCCTCTCCCGCTCCGTCAAGGAGACGGGGAATCTCGACCGCGGCTGGGACTGGCTGCGCCGCTTCGACGGCCAGACCAAGGAGTACGTGCAGAATCCGGCCCTGCTGCTGGAGAAGCTCAACCGGCGGGAGGGCATGGTCACCGTCTGGGAGCTGACGGACATGCTCTGGCAGGCGAAGCGCGGCGCTCCGCTGGGCTACCGCTTCGCGAAGAGCGGCACGCCGGTGATCGACGACTCGATCGGCCTGGTGAAGAACGCGCCGCACCCGGCCCAGGCGCGGACGTTCATCGACTTCATCGGCAGCGTCGAGGGGCAGGAGCTGGCGGCCCGCGACGCCTTCCGCCTGCCGGCCCGCACCGACCTGCCGCCCGAGCGCCTGCCGCAGTGGGCCAAGGACGTCTTGAAGGAGATGGTGCCGGCCGACGTGGACTGGCCCCTGATCGCCAAGAACAATCAACAGTGGATGGCCACCTGGGACCGCACCGTGCGCGGGCACGGGGCGAAGCACTGAGATCCATGGTGTCCTTCCTGAATCGGCCAGGTGCCCTCCGAACCCTCACCCCTGCCCCTCTCCCGCCCCCTCGCCACCCCCCACACCGGGAGAGGGGTCCCGACTGGGGCGCTTTGGCTTTTCTCCCTCTTCTCCCGGTGTGGGGGGTGTGGAGGAGGCGGGAGAAGAGGGCCGGGGTGATGAGGGTCTTGGGCGGTGGCGAAGGGCGGAGAGGACGAGCATCTTGACCGCCTTCCTCTCCCTCGACCAGCTCGACAAGAGCTTCGGCGCCCAGGCCGTCCTCCGCGGCCTGTCCCTGGAGGTGGCGAAGGGGGAGATCGTCGCCCTGCTCGGTCCCTCGGGCAGCGGCAAGACCACGGCCCTGCGCCTGATCGCCGGCTTCGAGACGCCGGACCGCGGCCAGATCCGCGTCGAGGGCGTGGACTTGACCGCCCTGCCGCCCGAGCGCCGGCACTTCGGCATGGTCTTCCAGCACTACGCCCTGTTCCCCCATCTCACCGTGGGCGAGAACGTGGCCTTCGGGCTCGCGGCCCGCGGTAATCGGGGAGACCGGGCAGACGTTTCCCGCCGGGTGGCCGCGGCCCTGGCCCTGGTGGAGCTCCCCGGCTACGAGGCGCGGCGGGTGGGGGAGATCTCGGGCGGCCAGCAACAACGGGTGGCCCTCGCCCGCGCCCTGGCGCCCGAGCCCCGCGTGCTGCTGCTCGACGAGCCCCTCTCCAATCTCGATCCCACCCTGCGCGAGCGCACCCGCCGCGAGCTCAAGCGCTCCATCCAGCGGGTGGGCATCACCACCGTGCTCGTCACCCACGAGCAGGAGGAGGCCTTCCATCTCGGTGACCGGGTGGCGGTGCTGCACGGCGGCGTCCTCCACCAGGTGGGCACGCCCGAGGAGCTCTACGAGGAGCCGGCCACCCGCTTCGTGGCCACCTTCGTGGGGCGGGCGAGCGTGCTCCCCAGCGTGCTGGAAGGGGACGGCGCCGTCTGGGTGCCCGTTCCCGCGCCGGACGGCCTGGCGCCCGTGCGCTGGACGGCGACGCGGGCCTCCGAGCTGGCCGGGGCCGTGCCGGGCGAGGAGGTGGACCTCGTCGTCCGCCCCGAGTCGCTGGCCTTCGCCGCTCCGGGCGATCCGAAAGCGCTCGCCGGCAAGGTGATCGAGCGGCGCTATGCGGGTCCCGTGACCTATTATCAAGTGGCCCTCGCGGCCGGCGGCGAGGTGGAAGTGCTCACCGCCTCCGGCGCCGCCGCCACCGGCGACAGCGTACGGGTGGCGCCCGACCCGGAAGGCCCCGCCCCCCGGCTGTTCCGCCGCGTGAGAGGTTTTACAGAACCTTGACGTTCCCCAAGGCGTAGACGACGTACAAGGGAACGGCCGTGAAACGATCAGCAAACCTAATTCCCGCCCTCTGCATCGTAGCGCTGCTCGCCTGGCTGGTGGGTTATCCGTTGCTGATGACGCTGCTCGAAGCGCTGGGCGGGCCGGGGCATTGGACCGTGCGCTGGTTCGGCGAGTTCTTCAACCGGCGGGACGAATGGATGGCCCTGTGGCGGAGCCTGTGGATCTCCGCCGCTTCGGTGGTGTTGGCCGCCCTGGTGGGCGTCCCCCTCGCCTTCCTCTTCGAGCGCACGGAGTTCCCGGGCCGGCGGGTGCTGGGCGCCATCGTGGCCCTGCCTGTGGCCTTGCCGCCGCTGGTGGGCGTCATCGCCTTCCTCTTCCTCTATGGCGAGAGCGGCTTTGCGTCGCGGGCGGTGCAGGGGATGCTGCGGCTCTCCCAGCCGCCGTGGCGGCTGGCGGGGCCGGGAGCCATCCTGCTGGTCCACGCCTATTCGATGTACGTCTACTTCTACCTCTTCACCCGCGCCGGATTGGCGCGATTGGACGCGGCCCTGCTGGAGGCGGCGGCCTCGCTGGGCGCGAGCCGGCGGCGAACGCTGTTCCAGGTCACCTTGCCGCTGCTGCGGCCGGCGCTGGCCGGCGCTGCGCTCCTCACCTTCATGACGGCCCTCGCCTCCTTCTCGGCGCCCTACCTCTTCGGCGGCGGCTTCCGGGTGATGACGACGCAGATCGTCGCCTCCAAGCTCAACGGCGAGCTCGGCCTCGCGCAGGTCGAAACGGTGATGCTGGCCCTGCTCGCCCTCCTGGGGCTACGGGCGATGCGGCAGGCGGACCGCGTGACGGCCGTGGGCACCGGCGTGCGGGGCATCGCGCCCGCCCGCAAGCGGCTGCGCTCTCCCCTGGCGCGGGGCCTCGCGGGCTTCTTCGGCTGGCTGCTGGCGGGCTTCCTGCTGCTCCCCCACGCCGTTCTCGCCCTGGTCTCGCTGGTGCCGCCGTTCACCTGGACGGCGGAGTTCTGGCCGCCGGTCCTCAACCTCGGCAACTGGCGCGACCTCTTCTCCCAGGCCGAGCGCCTGCGGCCCATGCTCAACTCGCTGTGGATGGCGGTCGTCGCCACGGTGCTGGCGCTGGGCCTGGGGTTCGCCGCGGCGCGCTTCGCCGCCGCGCGAAACGACAAGATCCGCGGCCTCCTCGAGGGGATGATCGCCATCCCGTGGGCCGTGCCCGGCACCGTGTTCGCGGTCGCTCTAGCCACCACGTTCAGCGCGCATCAGCCGTGGCTCGGCCGCTTCGTGCTCATCGGCACGCCGTGGATCCTGCCCCTGGCCTACCTGGTGCGCAACCTGCCGCTCACCGGGCGAGCGGCCCTCGCCGGCCTACGTCAGCTCGATCCATCGCTGGAGGAGGCCGCGGCCGCGCTGGGCGCCGGCCGCTGGCGCCGGCTGTTCCGCGTCACCCTTCCCCTGCTGCGCCCGGCCCTCGCCGCCGGCGCCGGTCTCGCCTTCATCACCGCCCTGGGAGACTTCGTGGTCTCCATCGTCCTCTACACCTTTGACACCCGCCCCATCTCCATCGAGATCCTCTCCAGCCTGCGCTTGCAGAACCTGGGGATGGCGGCAGCTTACGGCGTCCTCCTCATGACCGCGAGCGCCGCGGCCTTCCTGCTCTGGGGGCAGGGAGAGGCGTCCTGAAAGAGAGTTATGCAGTCCAGCACGCTGAAACAGCTCTCCGTCCTCATGGCCACGGTCTTCGTGGACATGATCGGCTTCCTCATGGTCCTTCCGACCGTTCCCTACTATGCCAAGGACCTGGGAGCCCGGCCGGTGGTGATCACGATGATCATCTCGTCGTTCTTCTTCGCCCAGCTCCTCACGGCGCCGCTCTGGGGCCGCTTTTCGGACCGCTACGGCCGGCGGCCGGCTCTGCTCGTGGGGCTATCCTCCTCGGCGGTCGCCTTCGCGCTCTTCGGCCTCGCCAACACCATCTGGCTGCTCTTCCTGTTCCGGCTGGTGCAGGGAGCGGGAGGCGGCACGACCGGGGTGGTGCAGGCCTATGTCAGCGATGCGGTGCCGCCGGAGGAACGGGCCAAGGCCTTGGGCTGGATCAGCGCCGCCACCAACGCCGGCGTCATGATCGGCGGCGGCATCGGCTCGCTCGCCGCCCATCTCGGACACTGGGGGCCGGGCTTCGTGGCCGCCGGCCTCTGCACGCTGAATGTGATTTCCGCCTGGCTCTGGTTGCCCGAATCCACTCGGCGGGAGCACCCGGCGGAGACCGCTCAGGCGCCGGTCCGCCGGCCTCTCCGGCAGTCGGTGATCGCCGTGCTGCGGCATCCATGGGCTCCTGCGAGCTCGCTGATCTGGATCTACACCATCGGCATGATGGCCTTCATGGCGATGAATGGCGTCCTGGCGCTCTTTCTGCGGGCTGAGTACGGCGTCACGGTGACGATGATCGGCTACTTCTTCATGTACATCGGAGGGATCGGCTTCGTCATGCGTGCGTTGCTGCTCGGTCCCCTGGTGCGGCGGTTCGGCGAGGTTGGCGTGACGCGGCTGGGCGCCCTGTTCCTGGTGCTGGGGCTCGCGGGCATCCCGGTGCCGGCCATGTTGTCGCTCAACTCCGGCGTGCGCCTCGGCCTGTTCGCCGTCGTTGCCCTGCTGGTGCCGGTGGGCACGGCCCTCCTCTTCCCCGCCACCACGGCGCTCCTCTCGCACAACACCTCAAGAGCCGAAATGGGCCAGATGATGGGCGTCCAGCAATCCTTCGGCTCCGTCGCCCGGCTGATCGGCCCGGTCGTCGCCGGCGCCATCTACGAGATCAATCCGCGCTATCCCTTCTGGGCCGCCTCGGCGTTGATGCTCTGCACGAGCTTTCTGACGACGCGGCAGAAGCAGGCGGGGGTGGAGAAGAAGGTCCCCGCCGACGCTCCGGCGGCGTAGGTGGGAGCGGGCAACGACTCGCGGGGGCTCGCCGCTGCTACAGGCAGGGTTGTAGCGGGGCTATTGAGCAGTCTTCATCCGCCGTGAAGCTGCCGTTCCAGCCGCTGCTTCGCTTCATCCCAGGAGACCCAGTCCTCGGGCTGCGCCTCAGCGTCTAGGCGCTGGTCCAAGAGCGTCTTCTGCCACTCGAGAAGCTCGGGACGCTCGCTTTCGGTCTCGTTCCAGAGCTCCTCGAGAAGCTCGACCCTTTCGGCGAAGGGCAGCCTGCGGATCTCGAGCATTAAGTCAGCTTTGCTCACGGCGCCTATCCTACCAGACTCGGAGAAGATGGATAGGGCTCCGGCAGGAGGCTCCCCGGGTGGATTTGACCGGACCGCCCGTGATGACGAGGCCTATTGCCGCGGCGGCCTTGACCGCCTCCGCGGGAGCCGCGAGGCTCTCCCCCTATCCCGATTAGCCTGGGGCTGGCGCTTTTTGCCAGCCCCAGGAAAACCACACCCCGCATTTTTCAGAGCCCCGACAGGGGCGACGGCAGCTCATCGCTGGGAGCCAAACTGCCGCCGCCCCTACGGGGCTTTGAAGGTTTTGTGCGTTCCCCTCAACCTGGGGCCGGCAAAAAGCGCCAGCCCCAGGCTACACGCCTTTGCCCCTTCGGGGCACCATACGGTTGTGATGTGTATAAACTGCGTGCCCTCCGAGGAGTCTAATATTGACTCTTGCGGTAGTAGGCTCTCTGAGTCAACGAGCCCACCAGACCGAAAAGAACCGTGATAAACACGAACCACTTTCTATCGCTCGGCTCATGGGTCAATTGCATGATCCCAAGTGAATCGGCGATCCCCAGCACGCCGGAGATCCCGGCAACGCAGAACGCGAAGACGGGAATTGCTTTCCTTCTCTGGTTGCGATCGCGCGCAAAGTCAAGGACGAGCCAAGCGAGGAAACACACGACAATTAGAGTGCCGAGTGCAAGCGCCACCAACATGGCGAGCGCTGTGTCGCCCGCCGTTGGCTTCCGCCAATATCTCCATTCCGAAGGTGAGCCCAACATTGCGAGCGCGACGCCGCCCGCCGTAGCAGGACTGGCGGCACATTGGGGGAAACTCAGCGCATCGACCCGGGCTCGGGAAGGCATTGCGAGAGCACCCATCCACAAAACAAGGACGGCGATCCACTGCGCGTTCTTCTTCATTTCGCCCACCTCCCGCCGGCCGACGGCGGAGCCCGTCCGTGATCGCTTCGTTACCGGTCTCCTAGACTATGGCTGGGAATGACACGAGTGGCAAGCGTTTGGCCGGCCCAACGGGCCGAGAGACCCCAGCCCGGGGCTGAGGCCGGAGGCCGATGCCCCGGGAAGACAAGGCGCCTCATCATTGCGGCCTGAAGGGTCGCGAGAACCCGACTCGGCAAGAAAGCTCCCGCGGCCCTTCAGGCCGCAATGCGTTGTCGTCTCTCCCACCCCAGGGCGTACCGCCCGTGGTGGAGCGCCGCCCCGCCGCAATCGAGTCCACAAGGTGGCCGCCGGCGCCGGGCTTCCTCGGCGGGAGAGCGGGACCCGCCGGGTTGGCTGCAACTCTTCTGAGCCGGGCTGCGCGACCCGTGCAACGCGTCGCGCGACCGGCCGGATCCGCGAGGCGACCCGTCTCGCGGGTGCCACGACCCCTGGGTCGAGTTGCGCGACCCTTGGGGCGAGAGCCCCGACCCGTGGGTCAGGCTGCGCGACCCTTGGGTCAAGCTGCGCGACCCTTGGGTCAAGAGTCTCGACCCTCGGGTCAGGCTGCACGACCCTCGGGTCAGGCAACGCGACCCGCGGGTCAAGAGCCCCGACCCTTGGGGTGGACGGGCGCCTACACCCGCGCCCGGATCGGCAGCACCACCATCGGGACTCCCACCCATTGCAGGCGGCGCTGGATGATCTTCGAGGTTTCGTTGTGCAGGAAGCCGTAGAAGAAGCGCTCGCGGCGGAAGACGAGCTTGCCGGTGAAGATCGTCGCCTTGGGGTAGAGCTTCGCCACCTGCTCGCAGAGCTCCGAGGCCTGGGAGACGACCTCGATGCCGACGCTGTAGACGCTGTCCGCCGCGAAGCCCATGCGGCGGGCGAGGTCCACGTACTTGGCCAGATCCTCTTCGGTGTGAGTCTTCAGCGCCTCGATCTCCTCCTGGCCCTTGAACGAGCCCGAGTCCACCACGGCCACGGAGACGAAGATGAACTGCTTGTAGAGGCCGGGGAAGTACCGCAGGATCGACAGCACCGTGTGGACGCCGAAGCCGGAGAAGCCGGAGACCAGCAGCACCGCCGTCGGCGCCTTGTGGTCGAGGCTCTTGGGCCTGGCCTCGCCGGTAGCAGGCAGGGTGCCGAGGATGTCGTCGAGCTGGCGCAGCCCCTCCGCCGCCCGGCGGTAGTGCCCGTGGATGCCATAGCAGCCCAGCACGAAGGCGGAGGTGATGAGGATGGTCACCCAGCCGCCGTGGAGGAAGCGCTCGAACACGGTCACCACCAGGATGCCCACGCAGAGCAGCAGCGCCACGACGTGGATGGCGAGGTGCCGCTTGCGCGTCCGCACCTTCTTGCGGTCTTTCCAGAACCGGGTCATGCCCAGTTGGGAGAGGGAGAAGGTCAGGAACACGTTGATCGAGTACATGTAGACCAACGTCTGGATGTTGCCGTGGGTGTAGAACAGCATGCCGAGGGCCGCCAGCCCCATCAGCAGGACGCCGTTCTGCATCGAGAGCTGCTCGGAGAGGGCGGCGAAGCGGTGCGGCAGGTAGGAGTCCACGGCCATGTTGGCCATCACTCGCGGGCCGTCGATGAAGCCCGCCTGCGCCGCCACGAACAGCAGCAGCCCTTCCGAGATCAGCGTCACCAGCACCAGCCAGTAGCCGACCTGCATGGCGCCGAGGTGCCAGGTGCCGAAGGCCCGCTCGGCGAGCACGGCGTTCATCGTCTTGCCGGGGAAATGCTGGACGTTGAGGAGCAGGTAGCCGATCAGGATGCCGCCGGCGGTGAGGGCGAGGGAGAGGGCCATGTAGACCATCGTCCGCTTGCCCGTGGCCACCCGCGGCTCGCGCATGATCTGCAAGCCGTTGGAGACCGCCTCGATACCGGTGTAGGTGCCGCCGCCCAAGGCGTACGCCCGTAACAGCAGCATCATCATGCCGAGCCCCCCGAGGGTCTGGAGGCCCGAGTGGTATCCCTCTGAGAGGTGGCGGGAGACCTGGGGGATGTCGTCGATGTGGGTGAAGATCGACCAGCCGATGAGCAGGGCATGGGTGCCGAGGAAGACCAGGAACACGGGCAGCAACACCTGCACCGACTCCTTGACGCCCCGCAGGTTGAGGCCGATGAGGAGGAGGATGGCCGCGTATTCCGCCGGCAGCTTCCACACCTCCAGATGAGGAGGGAGGAAGCTGAAGATGGCATTGCCCCCCGAGGCGATGGAGACGGTGATGGTGAGCACGTAGTCGACCACCAGAGCGCAGCCGGAGACGACGCCGACCCTGGGCCCCAGCAGGTGGGAGGCCACCACGTAGCCGCCGCCGCCGGTGGGGAACTGCTCGATGATGCCGCTGTAGGAGGCGGAGATGATGAGCACGGTGAGCGCCGTGGCGAGGGCCAGGCCGACGGCCAGGTAGGTGTGCTGGCCCAGGGCGCGGAACGCCTCCTCCGGGCCATAGGCCGAGGACGACAGACCGTCCGCTCCCAGGCCGACCCAGGCCAGGAAGGCGATCAGCGTCATGTTGTGCAGTTGGCTGCTGTCGGCGACGTTGCGGGGAGCGCCGAGAAGCGCCCTGCGGACCCGCTCGGAGAGCCGTTCTTCCTGTTGAGCTTCCGGTTCCGTCTCAATCATCGATGTCGCCAGACCCCTCTCCCCGGGTCCCGCCCGCCCTTCGGCTTGGCATGAGCAGCAAGGAAAAAGGTAGGGCCGCTTTGCTCGCGGGCCCTACCTTTGGAACGCCTCTACGGCGGATGTTTCGATGGTTGCGGGGGCAGGATTTGAACCTGCGACCTTTGGGTTATGAGCCCAACGAGCTACCAGACTGCTCCACCCCGCGTCAGTTCCCTTCGTCCGCACCTCCATTGGAGGCGGGGAAGGATCATCGCACAAGGCGGCGGCACTGTCAAACCTGCTGGTTTCCCTCTTCTCCCGGCGTGGGGGGTGGGAGGGGACGGGAGAAGAGGGCCGGGGTGATGAGGGTCACACGTACGGCTCGTGCAGCTTCACCGGCTGTCTCTTCTTCTGCATCCGCAGGTTCAGGAACTCCACGAAGACGGAGAACGCCATGGCGAAGTAGATGTAGCCCTTGGGGATATGCTGCCCCAGCCCTTCGGCGAGCAGCGACATGCCGATGAGGATGAGGAAGGCCAGGGCCAGCATCTTGACCGTGGGGTGACGGGCCACGAAGTCGCCGATGGGACCGGCGGCGAACATCATCACCGCCACGGCGATGACCACGGCGGCGATCATCACCGACAGGTGGTTGGCCATGCCGACGGCCGTGATCACGGAGTCGAGGGAGAAGACGATGTCGAGCAGCAGGATCTGGACGATGACGGCGGCGAACCGGGCGGCCACCCGGGCGCTGGCCTCCCCCTCCTCGCCTTCGAGCTTCTCGTGGATCTCGCGGGTCGCCTTGGTGAGCAGGAAGAGGCCGCCCGCCAGCAGGATGAGGTCCCGCCCCGAGATGCCTCTGCCGAGCACGGAGAACAGCGGCGAGGTCAGCCGGGCCATCCAGGCCAGCGAAGCCAGCAGGCCGATGCGCAGGACCATGGCGAGGGCGAGGCCCAGCCGCCGCGCCTTGGGCTGCTGCGCCTTCGCCAGCTTGCCTACCAGGATGGAGATGAAGATGATGTTGTCGATGCCGAGGACGATCTCCAGCACCGTCAGCGTCAACAGTGCGATCCAGCTTTCGGGGTTGGTCATCCAGCCCATTCCCGCTCCTCTCTCGCCTCGTCGTCCGGACCCTCGTCCAGGCGAGCGGATTGTAACCCGGCGCCGGGGGCCCATCCCGTGACATACTTCGGAGTCCTATGAGCGATACGACGACCCGGGGCATCCGGGTCCAGGTCGAGACCTTCTACGACGAAGAGCGCAGCTCTCCCCAGGAGAGCTACTACTTCTTCTCCTACCACGTGCGGATCTCGAACGTCGGCACCGAGACCGCCCAGCTCGTCAGCCGCGAGTGGTTCATCACCGACGGCAACGGCGACACCCAGCGCGTGCAGGGGCCGGGCGTGGTGGGCGAGAAGCCGGTGCTCGCTCCTGGCGAGGAGTTCGCGTACTCGAGCTTCTGCCCCCTCACCACCCCGGTGGGCGCCATGCAGGGCTCCTACCGCATGGTGCTCAAGAACGGCGACAGCTTCGAAGCCGAGGTCGCGCCGTTCTCCCTGGCGGTGCCCCACGCCGTGAATTGAGGGCCTTCCTCACCATCCCTTTCCGCAGCAAAAAGAGCCGGGGCCTGGCCGCTCCGGCCGGTAATTGACAGCCCCAGGTGCGCACGGTACAGTCGCCCAGCTCATAAACAACCCTGAGGGCTCCGATGAACGCGAACCCAGAGTCCAAGCCGCCCGCCGGACCTCGCCATCAGCCTTTCGTCCCCGAGTCCGTTTCGATGAAGGAGTTCACGCCTCGCGCGGTGATTCTCGGCCTGCTGATGACGCTCGTGCTCGGAGCCGCCAACGCCTACCTGGGTCTGCGCGCCGGCGTGACGATCGCCGCGACCTACCCGGCCGCCGTGATCGGCATGGCGTTCCTCCGCTTGCGGAGGGGGTCGATCCTCGAGGAGAACATCGCCCGTACGGCCGGCTCCATCGGCGAGTCCGTGGCGGCCGGGGCCATTTTCACGCTGCCGGCCTTCGTCATCGCCGGCGTGTGGCCGTCGTTCGCTCCGAAGGACGCCTACTGGAAGTCCACGGCGCTGATGCTGGTCGGGAGCGTCCTGGGCGTCCTGTTCGTCTCGCTGGTGCGCCGCGTGATGGTCGAGGACCGCGAGCTGCCGTTCCCCGAGTCGGTGGCCGCGTCGGAGATCCACAAAGCCGGGCAGAGCGGCGCGAGCGCAGCCAAGTACCTCTTCTACAGCATGGGCTTCGGCGCGCTGGTGTACGTCCTCGGAGTCCTACGCCTGTTCGCACCGGACAAGGATCTGCCGATCCGGATCGGCACGCTCGGGACGAGCCAGATCAAGCTGGGTGCTGCCGCCAATGCGCCGGCGCTGGCTGCGGGAGGTGCCAGCACCTTCGCGGCGCCCAGCGTGAGCCCGGCCTACCTCGGCGTCGGCTACATCATCGGCCCCGAGCTCGCGGCGCTCAACTTCTCCGGCGGCGTCCTTGCATGGGGCTTCATGGTGCCGCTCCTCATGTTCCTGCTCGGCCCTCAGCTCCAGCACTTCCTCCCGGCGGGCACCGACGCCGCGAACCCAGAGAGCTGGGCCACCCAGGTCGGGCTCATCTGGCGCTTCATCGTCCGGCCGATCGCCGTCGGCGGCATGCTCGTCGGCGCGGCGTACACGCTCTACAAGATGCGGAAGAACCTGTTCGGGGGGCTCGGGCGGGCCTTCGCCGAGCTCAAGGGCAAGGCGGATCACGAAGCCACGGTCGGGCGGACCGAGCGCTACATGAGCTCGCGCACGGTCTTCTCGCTCATCGCCGTCGTCTTCGGCCTGATGATCGTCCTCTACCTCTATATGACGGGCCTCGTGATCGGAGCCATCGTGGCCGCCATCGTGATGCTGGTGGCGGGCTTCTTCTTCGCCACCGTGTCCGGCTATCTCGTCGGGCTGATCGGCTCCTCGAACAACCCGATCTCCGGCCTGACGCTCTCGACCCTGATCATCGCGGCCCTGCTGATGGTCTCGCTCGGCGTGTCGGGGGCGAGCGGCGTCGTGGCGGTCCTCGGGGTGGCGGCCGTGGTCTGCGTCTCCTCGGCGGTGGCCGGCGAGCTGCTCCAGGACTTCAAGGTCGGCTACATCCTCGGCGGCACGCCGCGGACGATCCAGATCGTCGAGCTGATCGCGGTGGTCTGCGCGAGCCTCGTCATGTATTTCCCCGTGATGATCCTTCACTTCGGCAACATCAAGTCGGGAGGCATCGGCTTCGGCGACCCCAAGCTCCCCGCGCCGCAGGCCGGGCTGATGGCGGCCCTCGCCCAGGGGATCGTGGGCGGGAACATGCCCTGGGCCCTCGTGGCGGTCGGCGTCCTCATGGGTATCGCGATGATTCTGCTCAAGGTGCGCAGCCCCATGCTGGTGGCGGTCGGCATGTACCTGCCGCTCGCCACGACCTTCGCCATCTTCGTCGGCGGCATGATCCGCGGGCTGACCGACATGATGCGCGAGCGCAAGGGCTTCAACGAGGCCCAGAAGGCGCGCGTGGAGAACGTCGGCGTGCTGGTGGCGTCCGGTCTGATCGCCGGCGAGGCGCTCGTCGGGCTGGCGACCGCGACCTTCAATTTCTTCAATTGGCCGTTGCCCTCGATCTTCGAGTCGCCGTCCTATATCGCCGGGCTCGTGGTCATGGCGATCCTCGCCTTCGTCCTGGTCCGCGTGCCGTTGGCGAACGCGGGCAGCCCGGACGAGCCGGCGCCGCCGGTCGCGATGATGTAAGAGGACGTAGTGGCTTCCCTCTGCGGTTTGCCCTTGTGTTAGGGTGAGCCGCATGGCCATTCCCGAAGTCGTCTCCCCGCCTTCCGCGTCCGTTGAAGGGCCGCGCCGTTTCCGGCCCTTCATCCCCGACGAGGTGAACCTGCCCGAGCTGACGGTGCTGCCATTGATCGTGGGCACCGTCCTGGGAGCCGTCTTCGGTGCCGCGTCCCTCTACCTGGTGCTGAAGGTCGGCCTCACGGTGAGCGCCTCGATCCCGGTGGCCGTCATCTCGGTCACCTTCTTCAAGCTGCTCCAAAAGGCTGGTTTCCGCGGCGCCTCGATCCTCGAAAACAACACCGTGCAGACGGCGGGCTCGGCGGGCGAGTCGCTCGCCTTCGGCATCGGCGTCACCATGCCGGCCATCCTCATCCTGGGCTTCGACCTGGAGGTGGGGCGGGCCATCCTGGTATCGCTCCTGGGCGGCCTGCTGGGCATCCTGATGATGATCCCGCTGCGCCGGGCGCTCATCGTGCAGCAGCACGGCCTGCTCAAGTTCCCCGAGGGCACGGCCTGCGCCGAAGTGCTCAAGGCCTCGGCTTCGGCCGAGGAGCATGCGATCGCGGCGCGGGACGGCGACGCCTCCGAAGCGGCCGGCCTGGGCGCGAAGACAATCTTTGGCGGCTTCGGCATCGGCGTCCTCTACAAGACGGCGATGTCGGCCTTCCACGTCTGGAAGGACATCCCGGAGCGGGTCTTCGGCGAGCCCTTCAAGGCAGGCTCGATCTCGGCGGAGATCTCCCCCGAGCTGCTGGGGGTGGGCTACATCATCGGCCCGCGCATCGCCTCGATCATGTGCGCCGGTGGCGTGCTCGCCTACCTGGTGTTGATCCCGGCCATCAAATTCTTCGGCGGCGTGGCCCCCGGCGTCATCGCGCCGGGCACCATCCCCATCCGCGACATGGGGCCGGACGAGATTCGCAGCGCCTACGTCCTCTACATCGGCGCCGGCGCCGTGGCGGCGGGCGGCATCATCAGCCTCGCCCGCTCGCTCCCCACCATCTGGCAGGGGCTCCGCGGCGGCCTGACCGACCTGATGGGCGGACGCAAGAGCCAGCAGGCCGCCGCGGTGCCGCGGACCGAGCGCGACCTGCCGACCTCGCTCGTGGTCTACGGCAGCCTCGCGCTGGTGATCCTCATCCTCCTCTTCCGCTCCCTGCACATGAACATCCTGGGAGCGATCCTGATCGTGCTCTTCGGCTTCCTTTTCGTCACCGTCTCGGCGCGGCTGACTGGCGAGATCGGGTCGTCGTCGAACCCGATCTCGGGGATGACGGTGGCGACGCTGCTGCTGACCTGCCTGATCTTCCTCGCTCTCGGCTGGACGGGCCCGGGCTACTACGTCACGGCCTTGTCGGTGGGCGCCATCGTCTGCATCGCTTCGTCGAACGGCGGCACCATCGCCCAGTCGCTCAAGTCGGGCTTCCTGGTGGGGGCCACGCCGCGCTTGCAGCAGATCGCCATTCTGGTCGGCTCCGCCTTCTCGGCCCTGGTCCTGGCGCCGATCCTCCTGCTGCTCAACCAGACGGGCACCGTCTACGTGCCCGTGGCGGACCGCGCCACGGGGCAGGTCGTGGCCCAAGGGTATGCGTCCGACCTGCGGGTGCCGGCTGCGCTCCTGCCCACGCTCGCGCCGGAGAAGCTCGCGGGGCTGGACGCCCAGAAGGATGGCGCCACCTATCACGTCTGGCACAAGACGGACGACGTGGGCGGGCCGCCCGGCCGCTACCTGGTCAACGACGCGGGGGTCCCCGTCTACCTCGTGGACCCAGGCATCAACGGCACCCATCGCACGCGGGCGGACGGCTCCACCGCGCCCAAGTTCGACGCGCCGAAGGCGACGCTGATGTCCTACATCATCAAGGGGATCTTGAATCGCCAGCTCCCTTGGGGGCTGGTGCTGCTGGGCGTGATGATCGCCATCGTGCTGGAGATGTCGGGCATCCCGTCTCTGGCCTTTGCCGTGGGCGTATACCTGCAGCTTTCTTCCACGACGCCGATCCTCTTCGGCGGCCTGGTGCGCTGGCTGGTGGACCTGCACCTCAAGAAGAAGCTGGCGCACCGCCAGCTCACGGAGGAGGAGCTCGCGGCCGAGAGCGACAAGAGCCCCGGCGTCCTCATGGCCTCCGGCTACATCGCGGGAGGCGCCATCGCCGGCATCATCATCGCCCTGGTGGCCCTGTTCGCGAATACGGAGGCGATCACCAAATACATGGAGGCCCACAACCCGTTCTTCAAGGGCGATTACTCGGATGCCCTCTCGCTCGTCCCCTTCGCTATCCTGATGTTGATGCTGTACCTCGCGGGGCGGGAGAAGTTCCTGGCGCCGAAGGGGACTTAACCTTTCAAATCTCTCCTCCGGGCGGCTCCGGTCGGGGCCGCCCTACGATCCTTGAGCCATTGTGAATAAGTGACCCAAAGCTCAACGTCATCGCGATCCTGGTACACCTTGGCGACGAAGGGTTCAGGATGTTTTCGGATCATCCTGATCATTTTACGGTGAGCTCTGAGGAAGGCGGCGGCAAAGGCGGTATGAGGTCCCTTGCCAATCATAAAGAACGCCTTGACGCGCGCCTCCATCAAGTCGTCCAGCTCATCTCGCTCGTAGCGTATCCTCTTGTTATGGGATAGAGCGATCCATCCTCTGGCCCCTACGAATTTGAGCCAGTCGCCGTCGGCCACATTGTCGAGCGCGAAGTGCTGATGGTAGGCCTCAACCTTCATCCCGCCTGCCGTGAGCTGGGCGGGAAGGACACGCCCCAAGTCTCTGTCCGTAAAGAAAACCGGATCAGGCTGCGCTTTCGTAGAGGATCGCCTCATCGATCTCGCGCTCTTCCAACCCGTAATCCGCTGCTATGGCCGAGCGTTCTTCTCCGGCGTCAAGCCGCTCGACGATGGTCAGCGTGCGGACACCCTTGCCCGAGATGATGGGACGCCCAAAGGCGATCTTGGGATCGACCGCGACGATGCGCGGCCCGTCGACGCCCCTGGCGGTAATCACCGGGAAGAGCCTGAGAGGCAACCCTTCGAGATTGCGATCGATGCGGTTCAAATGGGCGTTGAGGAGCTCTTTGAGAACGATCTGGCCGGAGCGCCCGAGGTCGATGATCTGGCCGAGACGTTCGATGAACACCGTCCCCGCCCCCGTCCGCAGGTCGCTGTGGAGAAGGAGACGTTTGATGTTGCACTCGCTCTCCGCATAGTCCAGCGCCGTCCGCAAAGCCGACATAGGGACCTCATGGCGAACGCGGAGTGCGCGCAGGACGTGGGCCTCGATGAGGTTCGGAAACGAAAGGCGCGCGTCTTCAGGAACGGGGCGGGCAATCAGAGGTCGAAAATAGCGGCTCCCGCTCGCAGTCTGATACGTCCGGCCGACCACCCACGATCGCAGGGTCGTGGGGGAGATGTGGACGTACCGAGCCGCCTGCGCCAGGATGTAGCGAGGGCGCTCATCGAGTCCGGTCCTGTCTTTTCGGTCGCTCAGGTGCAGTACCTCCTTCTCAATACTACAGGAGCGCTCCTGAAGAGTCACGACCGGTCAGGTCAGCAGGCCCAGGCGTCACGAGGTGAAGATCGGCTCCCGCGATCCCGGGAAGCTGAAGGATTGGGTGGAGTCGGCCGGCGCCAAGGCGTCCGCCGGGACGTTTGCGGAGGCCGCCGCGTTCGGCGAAGTCCTCGTGCTGGCGACCCTGTGGAGCGGCACGGAGCATGCCATCCAGCGGAGCCGCCCGGTTGGCTTGCTTTACCCTTGAGGGGTGTCTGGAGGGAGATCTGTGCTCCTCGAGAGCTGGTCGACATAGTGAGAAGCGGCCTCCAGGAATCTTCTGCCTTGAGCGATCAGCTCCTCGACTGTCGCGGGATTGACGGGTACCTCGGTGTGGTAGTCACCGATTTGTCGGAGTTCGAAAGCCTGGACTAGAGTCCTATGGAACGACCGATCTAGCTTTCCTGGTCTTGCAAAGCGAAGGCCGTATTGGGCAATGAGATTCCTGTGGCTCGAAGAGGTGATTCCTTCGGTCAGCAGTAGAGCCTCTGCTACATAAAAACAGCCGTAGTAGGTCCTGGAGGCCGCAAAATCGGGATCACCGTCAGCGATCTGTTCCTCAGCCGAACGGAAGGATCGAGCTGCTTTCTCCAGAAGCCCAGAAATGTCGGTCACGCCGCCACCGGCAGAGCGTCCTTTCGGATCGTTTTGAAGAAAATCCCTTCACCGCGGTTATAGGAGTCGAAGTCTGCCGGAATGAGGGCTAGGAGGGATTCCGAGGCCAGGGAGAGCTCTGAGACGAGCTCTCCCGTCGCCAGAATTTCCCTCCCTGGATCCACAGGCCCCTGAAGGAGCAGCAGCAGGTCGACGTCGCTATCGTCTCTCGCATCACCCCGGGCATAGGAGCCGTAGAGGAGGAGCCCGCGGAACCGGTCGCCGTAGAGATCCCGAAGACCTGCTTCTAGTTTCAGGATTGCGCTCTGGATCGGTGCCGGCAAGGTGCTCATAGCCCTCTGATTCTACAAGAGAAGCGCCACGGAGGTGAGGACGTTTCCAGAAGTTGCCGCCGGTCAGGTCTACACAGGCTTCCGGCAATCTGACAGAGTAGGCGAGGATCGCCCTTGGCGGGCACCCCCACGTGGAGGAGAGTTCATGAAAGTCGGTATCCTCGGTTCAGGCGACGTCGGCAAGGCGCTCGGGACGGGGTTCGCGGGTCTCGGGCACGAGGTGAAGATCGGCTCCCGCGATCCCGGGAAGCTGAAGGATTGGGTGGAGTCGGCCGGCGCCAAGGCGTCCGCCGGAACGTTCGCGGAGGCCGCCGCGTTCGGCGAAGTCCTCGTGCTGGCGACCCTGTGGAGCGGCACGGAGCATGTCATCCAGCTCGCGGAGGCGAAGAGCTTCGACGGCAAGGTAGTGATCGACACCACCAATCCGTTGGGCTTCGACGGCGGCCCCCATCTCGTGGTGGGCTTCTCCGACTCCGCCGGCGAGCAGGTGCAGCGCTGGCTCCCGGGGGCCCGGGTGGTGAAAGCCTTCAACATCGTGGGCCACGCTCACATGGTCCATCCCGATTTCCCCGGCGGTCCGCCGGACATGTTCATCTGCGGCAACGACGGCGAGGCGAAGAAGACCGTCACCGGCATCCTCAAGGACTTCGGCTGGCCCGCGATCGACGTCGGCGGCATCGAAGGCGCCCGGCTCCTGGAGCCGCTGTGCATCCTCTGGGTGGGCTACGCGATTCGCACCGGGACCTCGAACCACGCCTTCAAGCTGCTGCGGAAGTAGCCGGAGAGAAGTTTTCGCCGCAAACCGGTTGACACGAGACCGGCTTCTTGTCATAATTGGTTTGTGATGTAGACCGGTTGCCGGCAAGGAGGCCGCATGAACACTGCAGATCTCGACCAAATCCAGTTCGTCACCCGCCACTTCAACGAGCTCCAAGGGCTGCGGCTCATGATGCCCGCCGGCCTGATTGCTCTCGGCTTGGCGTTCGCGGTCGGTTTCCATAACGTTCCGGCACAGATCTTCTCGGTGGTGGTCGTGGTGGGAGCGATCCTGCTGAGGGTCCGTTTGAGGTCGTACTACCAGACCCGGTTTGGAGAGGTTGAGTCTCCCGCGCCCGGGTTGGAGCCAATCCTGAGCCTGAGTCCCGCGGGTGCCGCGACGGCAGTCGCCGGACCCCGAGGATTTCTGAATTCAGGCGCACGGCGGATTGGGACATTCGTGGGACTGGCGTTCATTCCGTTCTCGATCTTATGGATGATGAGCCCGGCGGTCGTCATCGATCAACCGACCGATTGGTCGCGGCTCGCATCGCAAACCGTCATGGTTGGCGGAGCTCCAATCCTCAAGCTTGATCCTTCCTCGTTGTTGATGATGATGTATTTCCTCTGCGGCTCTCTCTTCCTCGGCACCTGGCTCTGGAGGGGACGCCGCCTGTCCCAGAGCTTCTACCTGGTGATCGGACTCTTGTTGCTGGGGCTTGCAACTCTCGGTGCGTCCTTGGGTTATGTCCTGCAATCGTTGTTCGACAGGGGGATCGCCCGGATCGCTCAAGTCTTCGTGCCGCCGTTGAGCAGCCTGCCGATCACTCTGGTCCTTTGCGGCGCCGCCTTCGTCCTGGCCGGCCTGCTCGATCATTGGCAACTCGTGCGCGCGCTCGGGCGGCCGGCAGAGAAGGGTCAGTCGTGAATCCCACTCCTTTCGAGCAGCTCGCGAATCTCGACCGGCGGGTCCACGAGCCGACGCGCCTCGCCATCCTGGCGGCGCTTTCGGCCTGCGAGCGAGCCGACTTCCTGTTTCTGCAACGGATCACCGGCCTCACCAAGGGGAACCTCTCCTCCCATCTCTCGAAGCTCGAGGAGGGGGGACTGGTCGAGATCGAGAAGCGGTTCGTGGACAAGAAGACCCAGACCCTCGTGCGCCTGAGCGGTGCCGGCCGGGAGGCGATCGAGAGTTACTGGAAAGAGATGGAGTCTCTGCGCGAGAGCGCCGCAGGCTGGCAGGTACAGAACGCCGCGTTAGTGCCGGGGTAAAAGTAATACGTACGAGGAAATAGTATGAACCCTCAGGATTGGCAGATCCGCCAGATTGAGGCCGGGCTTCGGGAGGCGGACGAGGGGGACTTCGCGAGTGACGAAGAGGTGAAGAGATTCTTCGCCAAGTGGATCGGTCCTCGCAGTGAAGCCGAGCCTACCGAAAATCCAGCATCTCCCACCCCAGCTCCCGAAACAGCCGGCGGGTGAGGGGCAGCGGCAATCCCACGACGTTGGTGTAGTTGCCGTGGACCTCTTCGACGATCAGGGCTCCGATCTCTTGAATGGCGTAGGAGCCGGCTTTGTCCAGCGGCTCGCCGGTGGCGACGTACCAGTCGATCTCCTCGGAGGTAAGCTTCGCCATCCGCACCTGGGACCTCTCCAGGGCGGAGGCTCGCCGGTTGCGGCCGGGCTCTTCGAGGGCCACGCCGGTGAGGACGGTGTGCTCGCGGCCGGCGATCTTCGCCAGCATGCGGCGAGCGTCTTCCGGGTCCCGGGGCTTGCCCAGCAGCTCGCCGTCGATCACCACCACGGTGTCCGCGGCCAGCACCAGCTCTCCAGGCTGACCCTGAGCCGCAGCCTTCTCGCGGGCAAGGCGGACGACGGTCTCCTCCGGCGGCTCGCCAGCCCGGGGCGTTTCGTCCAGGCCTGCGGCACGGACGGTGAAGCGGAGCCCAAGGCCGGCGAGGAGCTCGCGCCGGCGCGGCGAGCCCGAGGCGAGGACGAGGGAGGGGAGGGCGCTCAGGGGTAATCTCAGGGGTAATAACCCCGCAGGGTCTTGGCTTCGAGGCCGGGGCGAGCGATCTTGACCTCCACGGTGCGGAACTTCTCCGCGTCGCCCGGCTCCCGCTCTTTGTTGGACTGGTAGGCGAGGAGGTACTGCGAACGCAGCTCGGCCTGGATGATGTCGTAGATCCGCTCGAGCTCGTTGGCTCTCTGGATGAGGAAGGCGCGGCCTCCCGTCTCGTCCGCCAGGCGGGAGAGCTTGAGCCGGACGTCCGCGTCCTGGCTGGAGAGGTTGATCCCCACCGTGTAGATCGACACACCGCTGCGGCGGGCGTACTCCAGGGCGTCGCCGAAGGAGTAGTGGCTCCCCTCGTCCTTGCCGTCGGAGAGGAGGACGATGGCCCGCTTCCCCTTGATGCCGCCGAAGTAGTAGAGGGAGTAGATGATGCTGTCGTAGAGGGCGGTGTTGCCGTCCGCCTTGAGGCCGGCGAGGCCCCCGGCCAGCACCGTCTCGTCGTTGGTGAAGCGTACGGCCAGGGTCGGCTGGCCGTTGAAGGTGATCACCGACGCCCGGTCTTTCGGGGTGATCACCTTCTGGAAGAAGCGCAAGGCTCCCTTCACCGCCTCGTCGAGCTTCGAGGCCTCGCTCATGGAGGCCGAGGTGTCGAGCAGGATGCCGGCGTAGATGGGCACGTCCTTCACCAGCTCGAAGCGCCGGACCTGCTGCCGCGCGCCGTCCTCGACGACGGAGAAGTCCTCCTTCTTCAACCCCTGGACGGGGTGGCCCTTGCCGTCCACCACCGAGGTGTAAAGCTCCACGAACTGAACGTCCATGTGGCCGGTGAGCTCCGGTGCGTTGACCAGCACCGTGCTCTCCGTCGAGTTGCCGTCGTCGAGATAGGCCACGGCCCGCACCCAGGTGACGTCCTTGCGTTGCGGCAGGAGGATCGGCTGGGTGAAGGGCGGCTGGTAGAGGGTCGCCACCCGGTCGTCATTGAGGAAGATCTCCACCCGGTCCAGCTTGTCCCCTTCCGGCACGTCGACCTGGGCCTGGGCGCGCAGGCTCGACTTGTAGGTCTTGCCGGTCTGCGGCTCCACCAGACGCACGGCGAAGCGGTGAGGACCGGCGTTGAGCTCGATCTGATCCTCGGCCACCCTCTTGCCGGCGCCGTCCAGGGCCAGGGCCTTCAGCGTGTGGACGCGCGGCTGGGCGCCGAGGTTCAGCTCGACGCTGAAGGGCGGCCTGCCCTTGGTGAGCACGGGCTTGCCGTCCAGCTCGAAGCTCACCTTGGCGATGCCGGCGCCCGCCGCGAGGGCCTCCACCCGCGCCTTGCCGGTGATCAGCCCCGGGGGCGGCGGCAGGAGGCGGAGCGTCTGCTCCTCCGCGACGCCGCTGCTCGCCGGAGAGCCCGATGGAGCGGCCGTGGCCAGGGTGGCGTTGGCCTCGGCCAGGGCCGCCGCCGGAGCGGTGGTTCCCGGGGCCGCGGGGACGGCGGACGGCGCCTCGGAGGCCACCGTCGTCACGACCGGCACTTCCAGCTCCCGTTGCTCGCGGAAGTAGCTCTTGCCTGCCGTGTCTTCGATCTTCAGCACCAGGGAGTAGCTCCCCGGCCGCAGGAAGCGCTGGAAGACGAGGGGGATTTTCCCCCCCGGCCCGGCTGCCACCTCGGACTCCGGCAGGGCGAAGCGGTAGCGGAAGTGCTCGAACAGCTCGTCCTTGTTGAGCACCTCGCCGTCGACGGTGAAGACATAGCTCGCCGTGGAGCTGCCCTCGATCCGCTCCGGCTTGACGGCCTCGCGGGGCACGGTCACCAGCGCTTGCACTACCGTGCGGCTGCCGAAGCGGCCGGGGAAGGAGAGGTCCACCTGGGCGGGAAAGGTCGCGGCGCCCTCCGGGAGGTCCGTGCCATACGAGGAAAAGGTGGAGAGCCACTCCTCGCCAGGCTTGGGGATGAGCTTCTGAGAGGTCTCGATCTGCCGCCAGTCCAGGGCCTCGGCCAAGCGGGCGGAGATGTCCTCTCCCCGCGAGCACAGCTCGCCGATGGCCTGGTAGCCCCGGGTCGGATTGTCCGCCGGCACCCGCGTGCCGCCCGAAAGCAGGGGCTCGAGACCGTCGTTCGGATACCAGAGCTTGTAGCTCGAGCGCCCGTGGGCGATGAACACGAGGGTGAAGGAGCTGCGGATGCGCTCGGTGCCCGAGTAGCTCCAGATCTCCAGCGGCATCAGCACGTCACAGTGGACTGGGAAGACCTCGGCGGGCTCGCCGTTGAACAGCAGCATGCGCGCGCGGTCGTCCGAAACGCTCCCGAAGCGCTCCCGCGCGATCGCGATCCGCTGCTCCCAGCGCTCCTCGAGCTCGTTCTGGGGCGTCTGCGGGAACGGGTCCCGCACCTGCCAGAACTTGCGGATGAAGGTATCGCGCTGATAGTCCTTCTTCAGGGCCAGGAAGACCGCCTTCTCCTTGGGGCTGATGAGCAGCGCCACGTCCTCCAGCCAGGTGCGGTAGCGGGGGGCGAGGTCGTCGGGCGGGGTCTGGGCAGCGGCGAGGACCGGGGAGGCGAGGACAAGAATGAGGAGCAGGACTGGCCGGAGGGAGCAGTGGGGCAGAACTGACATCAAGACATTCTAGCCCTTTTGGGGTCCAAGGCGAGAGGCACGATCCCGCGCAGCAGAAGGAGGTGATACCCCCAAGGAGGAACGCTCTTGGTCTCCTTCTCTGGTGAGGTAGTGAGGCTCCCTAGAACACCTTCGTCTTCCAACTCCTCTTCCATAGAGGAGACTCAAAGTAGGAGAGATCGCGTCTTAAGAGATGTGCCATGTATGTCTTCGCCTCGCCGGAATAGAACTGCATCTCGCTCCTTTCCGCAATATCCTTGAGCCGTTTCTCCGGCCCGGAAGGATCTCTGTTGGCAATTATAAACCGTTGCCACGTCGGCTTTCCTCCGCGCCGACGAATCTGTTTCGAGACTTCCCTCATAAGATCTAGAAGCGGAGAATCCCACAGAGCATGCCCAACGACATGCCAGGCTACACCATTGAAATCTCGCGCCTCTGAAAGGGTTGCCTGAAGATATTGCGTAGCAGCATCGTAGATCCAGTGAAGTTTATCGACAGGGAAGGGTAATCGACTGTAGGAGTCTTTGTCTTCTCCGGCGATCGCCATGGTTTGAAGGTGGGCCAGATCGCCATGCAACTTAAACAGACGCCGGCCCGTACGCGCCTCAACTCCGAGCACGGTTCGCGAGAGTGCCCGCGCCTCCGACACAGAAGAGAGGACGCGCCATTTGACACTACCCTTTGAGGCGACTGCATCCACCGCGTCCACCGCCCGATCGGCAAAACGAGTATAATTCGTTGTCAGCCATGCATGCCAACCCAATTTCGCGGCGTGCAACGCTTGATCCAGGAAACCCCAGTCGAGTCGCAGAAACGCACGCCGAAAGGCATCGCGCAGCTCCATCTCCCTCAAGACCAATGACCTCTTCCTCTCTTCTCGCGAGCTGTTGGGAGCTTGTTCGAAGCCTTGTTCTTGCTTCAAGAGATACTCCAGATGCCATTTTATAAGTCGGTCCCAATAATCGTCCAGATTGCCTTCTTTCGCCGCTATGGCAAGGGGGTGATCGTTTGCAATAATCTGGGGGACAGGAAAGTGGTATCCGGAACGGGGCTGAAGCACGATCTGCTCGCTCTCCCCTTGACCACTGGTTGCTCTCGCGAAAGGAGCAGGCATCGCCATCATGACTTCCAGGGTACTATCCAGGCCGGGCTCAAAGGCCGAGTTACGCATCTCGAAACCAGCGCCACTGACCAGGATGTGGCGTACTTTGAGTTCCTCAGGGTTCTTGTGTCTAATCTCAGGCTCAACAATGCGGGTCCTCAGTCTCTCGAGGAAATCAAGCGATTTCGTCTCAATATGAGTCACGCCAAACTCTTGAGGATTGAACGGATAGGCGCTGACCAACTGAAAAGAAAAATCTCCTCCCCTCCTCGCAGGGGTCAACATCGCCTCTTCGGCACCATGCTTAGTCAGGGCGGCAGCCAGCTGCTTGGCGTCGTGTCGCTTCCCTGCAAATACATCAATGATTGCAAAGACCTTACTTTCCTTCTCTCTCGAAAGGCCGAGGATCAGATCTAGGAGGTCTTGTTGTTGGCTCTCCTTCCCGTCATCCAGCCTCACAAAGTGAAGTGTAAGAGCGCCATCTGGCGATGATAAAGCTTCTTCAGGAAGCTCGCTGTCCGGGCTGGAGAGCCCGATTGCTCGGGTCAGAAACCTCCAGCAGAAAGAAGGAAATTCTTGCCTATCGTCAGCTATCACCAGATGCCAGCGCTTTTCCATCTGCCTCCTCCATTTTGAAAGCCAGCGTGTTGCTGTTTTTCTCATATTCTATTTGAAAGCTCCAACCCACGGCCGCCAGCGCCAATTTGGAGAGATAGAGTCCCAGTCCGTGGGAGTGACCTCTTCCAACAGGGTTCAGACCTGCTGGCTGCTCCATGTCGAACTCTTTGATCTCTGCTAGCCGCTTTCTTACAAGGTCGTCATCAGGAGGAAAGAAATTAATCTTGAGACATACACGTTCCTCTCGGCTTGTCTGGTGTATCTCCAGTAAGCCTGGCCGAATGTTGTTGTATTCTTTCTCGTTCTGCCGAAGCTCTCTGAAAGCGAAGTGTAAGGCTGCTACGGCAGAATCCGAGAACTTCCATTTCTTGGTTCTCTGCTCGGGAGACGGGGGAAGCCAAGTAGATATGTCCTCAGGAGAGTTCTGCGCCAGGTCCTCAACAGTCATATCCCTTTTGGCTGTCAATCTCTGCATGAGAAGGTTCTGAATATTACGGAGGGTTCTGGTCGAGACTTCAGCCCTCCCGATCGCAGAGAGAACGGTCACGGCAAAGGCGCCAGAGGTTGATTGATCGGCACCAGGTTCCGATTCAGGTCGCCAGTTCCAAGTCTGGATAGGATCGAGTGATTGGGCAACTTCCCAGAGAGCCAAGAGATGGTAGTCGAGGTTTTCCAATAGACCGTGGCCTAGAACCCCGAGCACGACATTTCTCTGGAGTGCTGCGCCGGTGCGCAGACCTTCAGCCGCTATCCTCAGGCCTTGAAGAGCCTCCTTATACTGGCGCCTTTGCGGGTCAAAAATTTTGTACGACTCTTTCATCTGGTCAAGCCGGACGATCTGGTCCTTGCACCACTCAACCATTGCCGTACTGTTCAGTACGAGGCTGGGTCTTATCGACCGGGGAATGAGATTGGCCACGTTACTATTCGAGTTTGCTGCCTCAGTTCGGAGGTCGCTGCTAGATACTTTCTGGGTAAGCTCTTCGAGGGCTGAGCGCCAAAAATTGGCCGAGTGGCGAAAGGGGTCATCCTTTTTAGTTTCTGTACCGAGTTTTTCGTCAAGAGGGTGGTGCTCTTTCAGTCGAGCCAAGATCTCTTTAATCTCGAATAATTGAACATTTTCAGGATTGCGAAGCATTTGGTCCGTGGTATTTGTGATCCACTGAAGGATCTCGCGGAAATCCTTACCTCTTTCAAGAAGCGTGGCATTCCAGTCTGTCGGGTTGTCTGCGGTTACGTCTTTTTCTTTGCCGAGCCCGAAGTTTTCCTTGAAGAGCTTTTCAGCTTTGTCAAGAGTAGGGGGGGCGCCCGTTTTGTAGAGTAGCGTTGAGAGTAGTGTAAACTGGTTCACGACCTTAGCCCCGAATTCATCGGGTAGATCAGCTTCGGACATCCGGTGAGCAAGGGCAACGGCAGCAGATGGCGCACAATGGAGACCAAGGGCGTAGAGTCGTGCAATTTCGTGAGAAACTGCCAACCCGTTCTCACCTTGTGTTCCATGCACTGCCCGCGAAGCGAAGGCGCCAATGGCTTGAAACAGTCGGCGCAGAAGGGGGCTTTCCTTATCTGTCCTTTGTGGAAGTGAAGACCGAGCCTTGGTTAGCGCGAAGTCGAGAGCGCGTAGTGTCTCAAGAGCAACCCGCGCGTTACCGGTCTCAAAAACTTCGTGAATTAGCTTGACATGCTTCTGAATGGCTACATCGGCTTCATCGGGTTTTATCTCGAGAAGATTTGCAAGCGCGACATAGGTAGAAGGCGCGATCCATTCCTTCATGATCACAATGCGCGCCCGGATGTCGCTGTCTTCGGGGTCTCCGACCCACAAGCTCTTAACTTCGGTAAGGCAGTCTGCCAACTCAGAATACCACGAGATGTCCGCTTCGTCGTGTTTCCACCTATACAAGCGTGCATTGACATATCGTAAAGAGACGCGAACAATGGCTTTGAAGAGCTCGAAATCACGGAGCTGGTAAGCATATTTAAGCGATTGGAGGAGGCTCTCCCGAAGAGGGCTTGGGGAATTATTAGCAGGCTCGGATAGATTGGTCAACTCCTTTGCGAGCTTGCGGAGGGGTTGAAGTTGCCAGGGGACTCTCTTCTCATCCGGGAGGTTCTCCTTCTCCTCTGAGGACTTTTCTGAAGGCAGGAGGAGTCTTACCGGCGCCGCGGTGAGACTCGGTACCGAGAATGCGAGAGCCCCCGGAAGTCTACAGTTGTCAAGTGAATCGTTCTCGACGATGGCATGCCAGAGTTTCCATAGCTTTTTGAACTCCTCTCGGCGTACCCTTGTGCGTTTCGGGAGATGGAGGGTCGCAATGCGAATTGCTCCGGCTCCGGTCGCGAGGGCAAGAGAGCAAAAAGGAGTGTGGCTTGAATCACCACCTCGGAGTGATAATTTTTGACTGGCAAAGACGGAGTCTTTTAAGTCGAATCGGCCTAGACGTTCACCGGGTATCCTGAGAAAGCGAGGGTTGGATGTAGCTTCCTTATCCGATTGTTCTCCCGGGCGAGGTTCAACCATCTCAACATCGGAGAAGAGAGTGAGCCTGCCCTGTCGTGTCACGGCCAGAACAGCGGACTCTAGGCCATCTTGCAGGGTGAGGCGGTGTATGCGAGCAATCGGCGACTGTTCGTTCGTCGCCCAGAGAGAGTCGAACCTGAGCTCACCTCTTGCTTCCTCAAGAGCAATCAGAGTTCCATCCGCCCCTCCCGCAAAAACGCGGAGCCGATTGGATCTTGTCATCCGGCATTCAAGGGCGCGAACTGCTGTCCCCAAGCGGCCAACCTGAGTGGGTGAGCATTCGTAGGTCATACCATCAACTGTGAGAGCAAGGCGAAGGATCTGGCCGTCGCTGCAACCGATGACGATGGTGTATTTACCGTTGCTGTTATCTTCTTCCAAGAGAGCCGCAGACCAGATAGGGTTTCTCTCTCCCTTGTCCAACTCCGGGTATGCGGCGGTCAGACTTATAACTTTCTCCCACTTCCGGTCTCCGTCTTCGGTGGGAAGGAGACAACCCTTCAGGGTGCTGATGGCGTAATCTTTACAAATTCTGAGAAGCTTGAACTGAGCTCTGCCTTCTGAGCCTGCGAGGCCGGCAAACACCAGTCCCTTCGATAACTGATGCAGAGAGAAGACGCTCTCTGTTTTGCCGAACCTTTCAGGACTGGGGAGTTGTTCGTAGGTTGCCCCCTCCGACGCGAAGCGGAATCGAGTGAGCCGGAAGAACTCCTGGGCCTCAGCGGGACCAAGGTGTGCCGGGGCATCCAGCATTAGCACGGAGTCCTTCGTCGCCGTCGCGTCCTCCACAAGAATAAGGCTTCGACTGTGCCATTGTGTATTCGGGAAGTCGTCGGGAATCTTTGGATTTGGATAAAGGGCGCAAAAAAATGGGTCTGCCTCTGGCCCAGTTTGAGCCCAATCCGGGGTCACTAGTGACCATTGTTCGCCCCTATCCAAGGAGGAGATTCGGGCCTGGTGTGCGAGAACTGACCGCCCCCCCCAAGAGGAGCCGAGAAAGACTGTTTCGGAGCCTTTCGATTCCAGGAGTGCCAAGCCCCACGGAACCGAGGGATCCCCTGGGGCGACTACTTGCTCCGAATCCGTGGAGATGTGGCGCGAAAACAGCAGGGCGCGATATACAAAGAGTTCCATGTCATAAAGATGTTCGTGGCCTTCTGGAGCTGCCAGCGCGCGGAGCGGGCCACGGAGATCTCGCTGTTGGCTATATGCGTTCCCGAAGAGACTCCATTTCCGAGCCCGGTGGATTGCCTCACTGAATACAGTGCGGGCGCCTTGATCTGCTTCCGGGAAAGTGTCTTCCAGTTGCCGGAGCCAGCGGATCAGCGCGAGGCTGAGCTCGGTATGTAGGTCGGCATCGTCACGGCAGCGGCGGTTGATACAGCCTACGAGGCTGTCCACCAAGAGAAACAGATTCTTGCGGAGCTCTTCCGGTAAGGCGGGTTTGCCGAGCGTGGTTGCTGCGAGGGGTATGGTTTCGGGCCCGGAGAGGAACTCGGCGAGGAATCCTTCGTCGTCGGTTGAGGCTTCAATATAGGAAAGGTATTGTGAACTAGCGTCCCAATCGCACCACTCCCCTTGAGTAGGATAGACTCCTTGACTCCCATGGAGGTCCGGTAGGGGAAGTGCTTCGGAGCCCGGGTTCCTCAATAGTTCAATAGGCTTGGGCTTCTTTGGTTTGTCGTCCGAGTACGTGGTGGCTATTATCTCGCGCGTTCGGCAAACATGAATCAGCATGAGGGATTGGTTTTCTAATATGACTGTGGTCGAAAGAGCGACGCGGGATGACTCTTGATGGAAGCGCAGAGGTTCCCAGAGACCCTCTCTGTTCTTTTGAAAAGAGTAGATAGTCCCCCTGAGATTCGTCACCCAGAGGAAGGCAGTCCCTTTCCAATTCCGGCGGCTGATCGAGGCGGCGGGGCCATAGAAACCAGGAAGATCTACCGCTTCAACATGGATCTTGCCTCTGTCAGTTTTGACATAGAAGACCCCAGCGTCGGTAGCCAGGTAGGTTTCGGTTTGCCCCTCGGGCCCCAAGTCGGCGCTGAAGCCCATCGCAATGCTGGGCGGCCAACGTCCTCGCCAAGGATTACGATTGTCCCCGTCAATTTTTTCTCTGGTGTCGGGATCCCAGAGAGAGAGCTTCCCGGAGTCTTCAATGCAAAGAGTTTTTCCTGAGAGCTGAGGAACCAGAGCCAGCACTCCAATCAGGGAGAGTTCTTTGGCGGACTCCCAGAGGAGTTTTATCGGCTGTCCAGAGTCAGTTTTCTCAAAGTGCACCAGCTTGGCCGGTGCCAACCGCCAGGAAATGAACAGTGTGCTGCTGTCCCATGGAGCGATGCACGTAACAGGATTGCGTGCTGGGAATTGACGCGAGTCCAATTTGAACGGGGGGTTAGTCGTACCCGAGGAGACTTTTTTATCCCGGTACTTCCAGAGATAGACAGTGCCGGAAGTCGTGCCGTACAGGAGCCAGCCTGTAGGAAACTCGATGCCAGGCTGGTTGAGCTCGGTGAGCGGAAGAAGGCAGCGAATGCCACCGGTGCGATGATCTTGAGAAGAACCGCCCCCAACCCGGACGGCCGGCTCGCCAGCAACGTCGGACAGCTTGAACTCGTCGACCGTGCCTTCATCTCCGCCGATGAGAACGGCATTCTCCAAGCTGGAGGCGAACAGACAGCGCGGACCATTTCCACAGGGATCTTTCAGCCGTTTGACAACGTGGACAGCATGCAAGCGCTTTCCTCCCTCCACTCGTGGGCTAGAGCTGGAGCTACCGAGCTTCTTGAGAGCTTCCTCAGATCTTACTGGAGAGATCGAGAAGAAAGCAATCCCGGAGGCTTGACGGCCGTTTGGGTGTATAGTATGAAACCTCTTGGAGGAGTGGCTATGCCCTCGTTCACTGCAATCGAGGTTGACGTCATCGAGATGACCGTCGGCTGCGCTGAGCGGTGTCTCCACTGCTCCGAGTCCCCCGAATCCAGCATGCGGCATGCTCGGCTCGAAGTCCTCTCAGAGGCAGTCGAGACTCTCTGTAGTATCGAGACCCGCGAGGGTCTCGAGCTTTTTGGGCTCTACTGGTATCCCTTCCCGGCGTCAGATCCATTTGCATATCCGCAACTGGCTGAGCTCTGCCGAGGGATCTGGCGGCGACGCGGGCTGGCCGGCTACATGCTCTCTCTGGGATGGAATCGGGGCCGGGGAAGGCAAAACGCACTGGCCTTTTGCGGTGCGCCGGAATGCCTGTTTCGGCTGGGCATTACCGTCAGCAATTTCTCCCACCTCGCGCAGCTCAATCCGTTTAAGCATCGGGAGCGTCTCGCGCAGAGCCTGCTGGATTTGCGGCCCCTCTGGAACCGCAGTGGGCCGGACGGGCGACCGCTCATCTTTCTCTCTCCCCAGTTCGTCGAAGGGGCAGGCGGGGAGAGCCCATTTTCCTGGGAGCAGACGGACAGGCTGCTCGGCGATGTGCTGGTGATGGCTGGTCTCGATCCGCTCTCATGGATCGAGGAAGGCCGTATTCATCCTCGCCCGGTCGTTGGATTTGGAAGAGCGGTCACGGAGCTGGCCGTCACTGCGACGGCCGAAATCCCTATTACGGCGGAGACCCCTTGCCCTCCCATCAGCCAGTCTCCCGAGAGAAAGCACTCAGGCTTGATCACCGCCGCCGGCAGGTTGGCGGTCTTGGAGAGCAAGCGCGGGCTGCTTGGCAGAGAACGTGGGACGTGGACCGACTGGTTGCCGCTCACAGGAAACAATCGCCCACTGGCGAAGGGACTTGCCGAGGTCCCCTCAAGAGCAGTGCTGGCGTCCTAAGATTCCCTCGCCCCGTCATTCACTCCCTTGAGGCATTCCTCAACTCGCGCGCAGAAGGCGGGAGGAGTACCCTCACGGGTAATACCCCCGAATCGTCTTCGCCTCCAATCCCGGCTTGACCACCTTGAGGTCCACCGTCCGGAAGCCGGGATCTTTGCGCAGGGTGGCGGACTGGTAGGCGATCAGGTATTGGGAGCGCAGCTCGTCTTCGATCGCCGAGTAGATGGCCGGCAGCTCCGCGGCTTCCTTGGGGAAGAAGGCTCGGCCGCCGGTCTCTTCGGAGAGACGCTTGAGCTTGCCCTTCTCCACGTCCTCGCCCAGGCCGATGGTGTAGACGGTGACGCCGGCCCGGCGGGCGAACTCCAGGGTCTCCTCCCAGGTGAAGCGGCTCCCTTCGTCCCGGCCGTCCGAGAGCAGGAGGAGAGCCCGCCGGCCCTTCAGACCGTTGAAGGTGTAGAAGGAGTAGACCAGGCTGTCGTAGAGGGCCGTGCCGCGCTCGGCCTTGAGCCCGGCGAGCCCGCCCGCGAGGTCCTTCAGGTCGCGGGTGAACTTCACCACCAGGTTCGGATGATCGTTGAAGGTGATGATGGCCGCCCGGTCCCGCGGCTTCACCGTCCCTTCGAGGAACCGCAGGGCCGCCTCCTGCGCCTTGGGCAGGCTCTTCTCCATGGAGGCCGAGATGTCGATCGCCACCGCGGCGTGGATCGGCATGTCGGTGACGCGGTCGCAGCGCACGATCTGCTGGCGGGCACCGTCCTCGGTGACGCCGAAGTCCCTCGCCGCCAGCCCGGAGGTCACGGGATGGCCGTCGCGGTCGAGCACCGTGGTGTAGAGCTCCACCAGGTCGACGTTCACCTCTTCCAGGTTCTCGGGCGCGTTGACGAAGACGACGCTCTCCGTGGAGTGGCCGTCGGTGAGATAGGCCACGGCCCGCACGTAAGCGATGGGCTCGCCGTGCGGGAGGACCACCGGGTGGACGTAGGGCGGCTGGTAGAGCGTGGCAATCTTCGACTCGTTGAGGAAGAGCTCCACCCGCTCGACGCCCTCGCCCTCCGGCGCATCGACCTCGGCGCGCGCCAGGAGGCTCGACTCGTAATGCTTCCCCTTCTGCGGCTCCGCGAGATGGACGCGGAAGCGATTGCCGGCGGCGTTGACCTGCAGCTCGTCGGAAGCCAGAACCTCGCCGGCCGCGTCGTATGCCGTGGCGCCCAGCAGGTGGGTACGGGGCACCTTGCCGAGATCCAGCTCGACGCTGTAGGGCGGCGCCTTTTTGGAGAGCACCGCCTTGCCGTCGAGGAGGAAGGTGACGCGGGCGATGTTCCGGCCCGTGGTCAGGGTGTCGAAGCGCTGCATCCCGGCCTGGAGCTGGCCCGGCGGCGGCATGATCTTGATCGTCGTCTCGCCGCTCTTCAGGGCGGCGTCGGCCTCGGCCAGGATGCGGTTCACCTCCAGGGCCTCAGGGGTCCTGGCGGCGGGCACGGCCGGCGCCAGGGTCTCCATCTCCGGCACCTCGAGGGCGCGCTCGTCGCGGAAGACCTTGTTGGAGTTGACGTCCTGGACCTTGACGACCAGGGTGTATTCGCCCGGCCGCAAGGGGCGCTCGAAGGAGAGCGGGATCGCGTCGGCGACCGTGGTGGCCGGCAGGTCGAACTTGTAGCGGAAGCTGTCGAACAGACGGCCGTCGCGCAGCACCTCGCCGTTCAGCAGCAGGTTGAACGAGCGGGCCTCGCCGAGGACGGCCTGGCCGGCGGCGTTCGACGGCACGGTGACCAGCCCCTGCACCATGGTGCGCCCCTGCCAGCGGCCGGGGAAGCTCACCTCGACCTTGGCCGGCAGGGGGGCGGCGCCAGCCGGCACATCCGTCGAATACGAATTGAAGGTCGAGATCCACTCCTTGCCGGGCCCCGGCTGCCGGCCCACCAGCCGCGCCTCCATCATGTCCCAATGGATGCCCTGCGACGCGACCCAGATGATGCCGGCGAGGATCTTCTTGGCGTGGTCGTCGTCGCCGCAGCCGCTGCCGTCGAGGGGATTGATCTCCCCCAGGCTGTGCCGCTGGGTGCCGGCAGCAGCGGCGACGAGGGGGTCGGGCCCCTTCTCCAGAATGCTGAAGGCGAACAGGGCGTCGCTCCCCTCGGCCCCGGGATTCCACACCCGGAACGGGCCGGCCCCCCACTTGCGGTAGAGGACGACGGCGAACGGCTCCGCGACCCTGTCGCTGGGCGGATAGAACCAGACTTCCAGGGGCCAGAGGATCAGCGAGCAGTTGGACTCCACCCGCTCGTCGGGCGGCCCGTTCAGCAGCAGCACGCGGGAGCGCCCGTCCGCCAAGTCGCCGAACATGGCGCGGGCCTGCTGGACGTTGGCCTCCCAGCGCTCCCTGAAACCGTTGCCGAGGCTGCGACGGACGGGGTCGCGCACCTGCCAGAACTTCTCGATGAAGGAGTCGCGCTGGTAGTCCTTCTCCAGGGCGAGGAAGGTCTTGCGCTCCTCGTCGGAGAGCAGGACGTCGACCTCCTCCCACCACGTGCGGTACTTTTCGGCGAGCCTGGCGACCGCTTCGCGCTCCGCGGGCGGGACGGCGCGGTCGTAGGGGTGATAGGCCGCGGCCGGGAGGGGGAGGAGGAGGAGGAGCAAGACCCTCATCACCCCAGCCCTCTTCTCCCAGCCTCCCCCCCGTCCGCCGGGAGAAGAGGGAGGGGTTTGCCTGGGAAAAAACAAAGACGCGAGTTTCCTTAAGCCCCCTCTCTCCCGGCCGGTGGGGGGGAGGCTGGGAGAGAGGGGGTTGGGGGAGTGAGGGTCCGCCCTGGAGGGGCGTCTCACGGGTAATACCCCCGAATCGTCTTCGCCTCCAAGCCGGGCTTGTCCACCTTCAGCTCCACGCTCCGGAAGGTGTTGCCGCCGCTGGTGTTCGTCGATTGATAGCCGATCAGGTACTGCGAGCGCAGCTCCTGCTCGACGCTGGCGTAGATGCCCGCCAGCTCGTCCACGTTCTTGAGGAAGAAGGACCTGCCCCCCGTCTCCTCGGCCAGCTTGGACATCTTGCGCTTGTCCACGTCATCTCCCAGGCCGATACTGTAGATGGTGACGCCGGCCCGCCGGGCATAGTCGAGGGCGTCCTCCCAGGTGAAGCGGCTGCCCTCGTCCTTGCCGTCGGAGATCAGCACCAGCGCCCGCTGTCCCTTGACGCCGGTGAAGTAGTAGAGGGTGAAGATGATGCTGTCGTAGAGGGCCGTGCCGCGTTCGGCCTTGAGGCCGGCGAGCCCGCCGGCCAGAGTCGGAACGTCGTTGGTGAACTTCACCGTCAGGTTGGGGTGGTCGTTGAAGGTGATCACCGACGCCCGGTCCTTCGGCCGGATGGTGCGCTGGAAGAACTCCAGCGCCGCCTGCCGGGCCTTGTCCAGGCTCTTCTCCATCGAGGCCGAGATGTCGAGGGCCACGACGGCGTGAATGGACAGGTTGGTCACCCGCTCGAAGCGGGAGATCTCCTGCTTCGTGCCGTCCTCCGTCACCGCGAAGTCCTTCTGCCCCAAGCCTTCCACCGGCCGTTTCTGCTTGTCGAGCACCGAGGTGTAGAGCTCGACGAAATTGATGTTCACCTCCGCCATGTCCTCGGGCGCGTTGACGAAGACGAGGTTCTCCGTCGAGCTGCCGTCCGGCAGGTAGGCCACGGCTCGCACGTAGCCCAGGGCCTCGGCCTTGGGCAGCACGATGGGCTGCTCCCAGGGCGGCTGGTAGAGGGTGGCGACCTTGGTCTCGTTGAGGAAGAACTCCACCCGCTCCACCACGCCGCCGTCCGGCGCCTGGGGCTCGGCCTTGGCCAGCAGGCTGTTGGTGTAGCGCTTCCCCCGTTGCGGCTCCATGAGGCGCACCTGGAAGCGGTTGGGCGCCGCGTTGACCACCATCTCGTCGGAGGCCACCTCGGTGCCGGCGGCGTTGTAGGCCCTGGCGACGAGGGTGCGGGGGCGGGGGAGGTTGCCCAGGTCGAGCTCGACGCTGAACGGGGGCTTCTTCTTGGTCAGCAACGCATGGCCGTCGAGGACGAAGGTCACCCTGTCGATGTCCTTGCCGGTGGTCAGGGTGTCGAAGCGCTGCATGCCGGCCTTGAGCTCGCCGAAGGGGCGGATCAGCTTCACCGTCGTCTCGCCGTTGGCGATGGCGGCGTTGGCCTCGGCCAGCATGCGGGCGCTGGCCTCGTCGGCGTCCTCCGCGAAGGGGGCCGGCGCCGGCTTGTCCGACGCAGGCACCGAGATCTGGCGCTCCTCCCGGAAGACCTTGTTCGAGTTGAGGTCCACCAGCTTCACGATCAGCACGTAGTCGCCCGGCCGGAGATAGCGCTGGAAGATCACCGGCAGCGAGTCGGCGGGACTGGGAGCGGCCGAGGCCGGGAAGTCGAACTTGTAGCGAAAGTTCTCGAACATCCGGCCGTTCTGCAGCACCTCGCCGTTGAGGATCATGTCGAAGGTGTGCGTGCCGCCCAGGTTGGACTGCCCGGCGCCGGAGACCGGCACGGTGATGACCCCTTCGACCGCCGTGCGCCCCTGCCAGCGTCCGGGATAGTCCAGGCTCAGCTTCGCGGGCAGCAGCTTGGCTCCCGGATCGATGTCCGTGGAGTAGGAGCTGAAGGAGGTGACCCACTCGCCTTTCTGATCCTCGGGCTTGGACGAGATCCGCGCCTGGAGGATGTCGTAGCCCATCCCCTGGCCCAATACGTAGTTGATGCCGCCGGCGAGCTGGTCGCCGTTCCGGCAACCGTTGGCGATCGCGGACAGGCTGTGCTCTCCCGAGGAGCCCGCGCCTTCGGAGAAGAGGGCGCCCAGGCCTTCGTTCGGGTTCCACACGCGGAACGGCCCGGCGCCCCAGTGGCGGTAGAACACGACGATGAATTCGGAGCCGATGCGCTCAGCGTGGGCGTAATACCAGACCTCCACCGGCCAGATGATGTTGGAGCAATGGGATTCGATGCGGCCGTTGGGCGTACCGTTGAGCAGCAGGATGCGGGAGCGCTCGTCGTCCAGGTTGCCGAACAGCTCCAGGGCCAGCTCCACCTTGGCTTCCCACTGCTCCTGGAACGCGTTGCGGCCGCCGCCCTTGTAAGGATTGCGGGCGTCCCAGAACTGCCGGATGAAGGCATCGCGCTGGTAGTCCTTGTCGAGCGCCAGGAAGGTCTTCAGCTCCTGAGGGCTGATCAGCAGATCCACCACCTTCAGCCACTGCCTGTATTTCTCGGGCAGCTTCTGAATGGCCTCCTGCTGGGCCTTGCGCTCCGCGCGGGTGATCTTTTCGGCCGCGTGGGCGGTGGCGGGGATCAGGGCGCAGAGCGAGATCAGGAGAAGGGGCAGGACGATCAGCGAGCGCAATCGGTACATTCGTTCACCTTCCAATTGACTGCCGAAACCTCCAGAGACAGGAGCCCCTGGACGTGCCGGAGGGATTCAACAACCGTGCCGGGGCCTCGCTGCCCGTGGCCGGCACCGGTGAGTCCCTTGCGACGGGAGGGGCGTTCAACCGCCGAATTGATTCTACTTCTGCCGGCCTATCCGAGCCGCCGGAAGACCCTCATCACCCCGGCCCTCTTCTCCCAGCCTCCCCCCCGGCCGTCGGGAGAAGAGGGAGTGGTTTGTCTGAAAAAGACCAGAAGAATCTTGGTTTAGCCCCCTCTCTCCCGGCCGGTGGGGGGGAGACTGGGAGAGAGGGGGTTGGGGGAGTGAGGGTTCGCCCCGAAGGGGCGGGCCGGCCCGGGGGTACAATGCCTGCGGGAAAAAGGTTCCCCGAGGATCCTGCCATGCACCCTGTCTATTTCGACAACAACGCCACCACGCCTCTCCATCCCAGAGCCCGCGAGGCCATGCTGCCCTGGATCGGCGAGCTTCACGGCAATCCCTCGTCGCTCCACCGGTTCGGCCAGGCGGCCCGCAACGCGGTCGAGGAAGCGCGGGAGAAGGTGGCGGCCCTGTTGGGTGTACGCCCGCCGGAGGTGGTGTTCACCGCCTCGGGTACGGAGGCCAACAACGCCGTCCTCTTCCACTGCGCCCGCTCGGCCGGCTCGGGGCACCTGGTGATCTCCGCCGTCGAGCATCCGTCGATCCGTGAGGCCGCGGCGCGGCTGGAGAAAGAGGGCTTCGAGGTGACGCGGGTGTCCCCCGCCGGGGACGGGGTCGTGCCTGTCGCGGAGGTCGTCCGCTCGCTCCGGCCGGACACACGCCTCGTCGCCCTCATGCTCGCCAACAACGAGCTCGGCACCCTCCAACCCGTGGCCGAGGTGGCTGCCGCCTGCCGCGAGCGAGGCGTGCCCGTGCTCTGCGATGCCGTGCAGGCGGTGGGCAAGATCGCCGTCGATGCCACCGCCCTGGGGGTGGACTACCTGGTGCTCGGGGCGCACAAGTTCCACGGGCCGCTGGGCGCCGCCGCGCTCTGGGTGCGCAAGGGTGTCGAGCTCACCGGTTATCTCGTGGGCGGCAGCCAGGAGCGGCGGCGGCGGGCGAGCACGGAGAACGTGCCGGCCATCGTGGGCCTGGGCGAGGCCGCCGCCGCGGCGCGGGAGGAGATGGCTGCGCGCGGAGCGCACCTCGCCGCTCTGCGCGACCGCTTCGAGGCGGGGCTTGCCCGCCGCATGCCGGACGCGATCTTCCACTGCCAACGCTCGCCCCGGCTGCCCAATACCTCGCACGTGGCCTTTCCCGGGGCGGAGGGGGAGTCGCTGCTCATCCGCCTCGACCTCGCGGGCTTCGCCGTTTCGACCGGCTCGGCCTGCTCCTCCGGCGCCGTCGAGCCCAGCAAGACCCTCCTTGCCATCGGCCTCTTGCCCGACGAGGCTCTCTCCTCGCTGCGCATCAGCTTCGGCCTCTTCAACACCGCGGACGAGGTCGACGCCTTCCTGGACGCCCTCGACCGCGAGGTGGCGGCGCTGCGCCGCGTCGCGCCGGCTGCCCGGGCGGTCGCATCTTGAAGCCTCGCATCGCCGTCATCCTCGCGGCCGGCAAGGGGACGCGCATGAAGTCCTCGCGGCCGAAGGTCCTGCACGAGGCCGCGGGCCGGCCGCTGCTCGCCTGGGTGATCGACGCCGCTCGGGCCGCCGGCTGCCGGCGCATCCTCGTGGTGATCGGCCACGGCGCCGAAAGGGTGCGGGAGAAGATCCAGGGGGAGGATCTGACGTGGGTGCTCCAGGCCGAGCAGCGGGGGACCGGCCACGCCCTGGCCCAGGCCGAAACGGAGATTCCCGGCGAGGCCACGGCGCTCGTCCTCTCCGGCGACGTGCCGCTGGTGGATCCGGCGACGCTCGACAGGCTGGCCCGCGACGCCGAGGCGGGCTGGGGGGCGATGGCGGTGGCCGAGTTGGAGGAACCGGGATCGCTGGGCCGGGTCCTCGTCGACGGCTCCGGAGCCTTCCGGGCGATCGTCGAAGCACGGGACGCCACGCCGCAGGAGCTCGCCGTGCGGCGGATCAACGTCGGCCTCTACGCCCTGCCCGCGCCGGACATCTTCACCTACCTCCGCAATCTCCGGACGGAGAACGCCCAGGGCGAGATCTACCTGACCGACGCGGTGACGAACGCCGCCAGGGATGGCCATCCGGTGCGCCTGATCCATCTGGACGATCCGGACGAGGCCCTGGGCGTCAACGACCGGGCGGAGCTGGCCCAGGTCCACCGCCGTCTCCTGGACCGTCACCTCCAGGCGCTGATGAAGGCGGGCGTGACGATCCTGGAGCCGGCGCGGACGGTGATCGAGCCCGGCGTCAGCGTTGGCGAAGACACGGTCATCCATCCCGGCGTCTCCCTTCTCGGCCGCACCGTGGTGGGCCGGGAGTGCGTGATCCACCAGGGCGCCTGGCTGCGCGACACGACGGTCGCCGGCGGAACAATCATCGAGCCCTACAGCGTTCTGGACCGTGCCGAGGTGGGGGACGGCTGCCGGGTGGGCCCCTTCGCCCGGTTGCGGCCGGCAGCCCGCTTGCAGAGCGGCTCTCGCGTGGGCAACTTCGTCGAGGTGAAGAATTCGGAGATCGGCGCCGGCGCCAAGGTGAACCATTTGTCCTACGTGGGGGACGCGACGGTGGGCGCCGGAGCGAATATCGGTGCGGGTGTGGTGACCTGCAACTACGACGGCGTGCGCAAGAATCCCACGGAGATCGGCGCCGGAGCCTTCATCGGCAGCGATACGATGCTGGTGGCGCCGGTGAAGGTGGGCGCCGGCGCCTCCACCGCCGCCGGCTCGGTCATCACCCGGAACGTTCCGGACGGCGCGCTGGCGGTGACCCGGGTGCGGCAGAAGAACCTGGAAGGCTGGGCCGGCGGGTTGCGCCGCAGGATGGATCCCCTGAAAAGCGATCCTACTAAGAAGGAAGGCTGAAAATATGTGCGGAATCGTCGGATACGTGGGCCAGCGCGAGGTGGTTCCACTGCTGATGGACGGCCTGCGCCGCCTGGAGTACCGGGGCTACGACTCGGCGGGCGTGGTGACGGTGGAGGAGGGCGAGTTCCAGACCGCCAAGGCCGAAGGCAAGCTCGACCGGCTCAAGGAGAAGCTCGAAAAGCATCCCCTTTCAGGACATTACGGCCTGGGCCACACCCGCTGGGCCACCCACGGCGCGCCCAGCGAGCGCAACGCCCATCCGGTGGTGGACTCGCGCCAGCGCCTGGCGCTCATCCACAACGGCATCATCGAGAACTTCCTGCCGCTCAAGAAGCGGCTGCTCGCCGAAGGCTGGACCTTCACCTCCGACACCGACACCGAGGTGGTGGCGAACCTCATCTCCTCCTACCTCGACGGCGATCTCCGGGCCGCGGTGGCCAAGGCCGTCTCCGAGCTCGAGGGGATGTACGCCTTTGCCGTGGTGAGCACCGAGACGGACGGCCAGGAGATCGTCGCCGCCCGCCAGGGGCCGCCCCTGGTCATCGGCCTCGCCAAGGAAGAGCAGTTCCTCGCCTCGGACCCCGCGGCCCTCCTCGCCTACACCAAGGACGTCATCTTCCTGGAGAACGGCGACCTGGCGCGGCTGACGCCCGCGGGCGTCGAGATCGTGGACCGCAAGGGCCAGTGTGTCGAGCGTGCCGTCCAGCATCTGAACTGGGACCCGATCCAGGCCGAGAAGGGAGGCTACAAGCACTTCATGCTCAAGGAGATCCACGAGCAGCCGCAGGCGGTGCAGGACACCTTCGCCGGGCGCGTGGACTTCGAGAGCGCGGAGATCCTCTTCGACACCGTGAAAGTGACCGAGGCCGAGCTGGCGAAAGTCGAGCGGCTTCACCTGCTGGCCTGCGGCACCTCGTGGCATTCGGCGCTGGTGGGCAAGTTCCTCATCGAGGACATCGCCCGCGTGCCCGTCGAGGTCGACTACGGCTCCGAGTATCGCTACCGGGACCCCATCGTCTCCGACCGCGTGCTGGCCGTGGGCATCTCGCAGTCCGGCGAGACGGCGGACACCGTCTCGGCCATGGAGGCCGCCAAGGAACGCGGCGCGCGGCTCTTCTCCATCTGCAACGTCATGGGGAGCCAGGCCACCCGCATCAGCGAGGGCGTGATCTACACCAACGCCGGCCCCGAGATCGGCGTCGCCTCCACCAAGGCTTTCACCACGCAGCTCGTGGCCATGTACCTGCTGGCCCTCTATCTGCGCCAGGTGCGCTTCGGCCACTTGGAGCGGTCGTACCTGGACGCGCTGTCGCGCCTCCCCCAGGCCGTGGACGAGGTCATCCGCCGGCAGGAGGCGCACATGGACAAGCTTGCCCGGCGGTACCACCAGTCGCGGAACTTCCTCTACCTGGGGCGCGGCATCAACTACCCCATCGCTCTCGAAGGCGCGCTCAAGCTCAAGGAGATCTCCTACATCCACGCCGAGGGCTACCCGGCGGGAGAGATGAAGCACGGCCCCATCGCTCTGATCGACGAGAGCCTGCCGGTGGTGGCCATTGCCACGGGCAACCACGTGGCGGAGAAGGTCAAGGGCAACATGCAGGAGGTCAAAGCCCGCGACGGCGTCGTCATCGCCCTCACCGACCACGACCCCGAAGAGCTCGGAGGAATCGCCGACGAGGTGATCGAGGTCCCCTCGGTCTCGGAGCACCTCCAGCCCATCGTCAACGTCGTCCCTCTTCAGCTTCTCGCCTACTTCATCGGCGTGCGCCGCGGTGCGGACGTGGACCAGCCGCGGAACCTGGCGAAGAGCGTGACGGTGGAGTAGGGGGAAACATCGTGCTGAGCGAAGAGATAAGGACCGAGATCCGTCCGAGGCTGGAGGCCGCATTCCAGGAACGCTTCCGGGGAGTGCTGCTCTTTGGCTCGGAGGCGAGAAACGAGGCTGGCGAGGACAGCGACGTGGACCTCATGGTCCTCCTGGAGGGACCGGTTCGGCTAGGCCGAGACCTCGAGACGATCGTCAAGGCCCTGTACCCTCTCCAGTTGAAAGTGGATCGTCCCATCCACGCCTTGCCCGTGTCCTCGGAGGCTTTCGCGGAAGGACGGTATGCCATCCACCGGAGCGCTCGGCGAGAGGGCTTGTATCTGTGAGCCCGGAGGTCCAGGAGCTCTGGGAGCGGGCGCTACGAGCTCTTCAGACGGCCGAAGACCTAGTAGATCGTGATCCCGACGCCTCTTCGTCCCGAGCATATTACGCAGCCTTCTACGCCGTTTCGGCCCTCCTGGCTCTGGATGGGCAGTCGTATTCGAAGCACACCGCCGTCGAGCGAGCGGTCCATCGCGATTACGTCAAGCCTGGAAGGTTCTCGGTTGAGGTCGGGGCGGCTTTTCCTGGCTGGCCAATCTGCGATCCACCGCTGACTACGGAGGAAGCGAGCACGCAGAGGCAAGAGATGCTGGCCAGGCCGTCGAGAAGGCCAAGCTGATCCTGCAGGCTGTTCGGGGAGCGTCATCGGGCCAGTTGTCAAGCTGAGGCCCGCGATGGGATTCGGAGATATATCTGGCGCCTACTCCGAGGCATCTTCTCAGCGAAGGACGTAGAGCCGTTCCCAGCCCGTCCACGTCGCCCTCCGCAGGCCAATAACGGCGGGACGGCTCCGTGGCGGGCGCGACCTCAAAAGTATCGATACCGAGCCCCGCGGTATCGATACCGCGTCTCCCGGTAAGCATCGGCGGGCCAAAGTATCGATACCAGGGCTCGCGGTAAGGATACCGAGCCCCGCGGTACCAGACGCGCTTTGAAAGAAACAGGCCGCTTTCTTTCCAAGTCCGCCGAGCTTTGAAAGCTCTCTTTCCAAGTCCCCACTGGGTGCCAGCCTCTCGGTGCGTCTTTTCCACCCACATCGCCAGCGACATCCAAGCCGCCGCCCGCCGCTGCGCCGCACTTGCGACGTAGAGGGCTCTGGCGTACTCTTCCGGCATGAGAACGTTCGAGATCAAGGCGACTGTTGCCCCCGGCGGCGAGCTTAGAGTGGTGGCACGGGTCCCGCCGGACATTCCTCCCGGAGATCACCAAGCGGTGCTCGTTCTCGATGAGGCCACAGGCGTTGTGTCCTCTGGGAATGCTCCCAAGCCTCCTCTTCGGCTAAAGGTCTTCGACTGGCCGGGCTGGCCTGCCAACTCGACGTTCCGCCGAGAGGAGATCTATGACGACGACGGACGCTGAGGACGGGTTCGTCGACACGAACATTTTGATCTATGCCACCAATGCCCAGTCACCCTGGCATCAGCAAGCAACAGCGGCCCTCAACGACGCTCGCCAAGGAGGCGTCAACTTCGTAATCAGCCCGCAAATTCTGCGAGAGTACCTGGTCACGGCTACGCGACCGGCTCCAACTCCACTACTCAGGTCCGCAGAAGCTCTCGAGAACGTTGAGATCTATCAGAAAGAGTTCAGGGTCGTGGCAGACTCTCCCGAGGTTTCCGCCAGCCTTGTGGCGCTCGTAAGGCGATATGGCGTCCTCGGAAAACAGGTGCATGACACCAACATCGTCGCCACGATGCTCACGCATGGGGTCAACCGCCTGTTAACCCATAACGTTGCGGATTTCGTGAGGTTCAGTCAGGAGATTACCGTGATTCCGATGATTCGGTCGGAGACGTAAACTCCGACTTCGTCAGATTGCCTGGACCCAGCCGTTAGGCCCTCGGGTGCCACTCGCGGCCTCGCTGACGCGAATCGTCTAGCACCTAGAATGGGGACAAGCTTCCTAAATATATCTTACCCTAGATCAGATACGTTTTCGGAGAGTCTATGGACGATCAACTGCGACGCATGCTAGAACAATACCAATCCATGCATGGGCTTGCAAGTTCGGCAAGTGAAGCTATTCGGCAAGCTCACGTCCAGGCTTCAGCCTACGATGATCTTAATCTCGTTGCCCAGGCTCGCGAAGCTTTGCTTGGGTATAGTACATTGACGAATCAATTCTCGAGTGCTTATCGGTACGACGCGCTAGCCCAAGTCGATGAAATGCTGGAAAAGGTTCGATTAGCAACCCCTTCGCCATACCAGATCTCTTCCGGAATCGCTGGCGATCTCGTCAATCGCGAGAGACTTTTGGTCGCAAACCAACTTACTGGCCTAAATCTTCCCTCTCTCCAGGATTCTTATTCTCAGCTAGCTGAACTTCAGAAGATCGTAGCCGCGCAGTCTGCATGGAATGATCTTTCACCGTTGCTTAGCGCCCAATTGCAGTGGGCTCGAACCGCACAAATCCCCTCTTCTCTGGAGCAAATGAGTCTCTTTGGGACAGATGCAATGGCTCTTGTTAGACAAATATCTGAGCTTAGCTCGAATTTACTCTTATTGCCGAGTGATCTCGAAGAGATAGACGATGAGGAGGCTGGTCAAGCTATCGCCCTTGCCAACGAAAGACTTGCAGACGCTTTCTTTGAGAAGACCCCTGCACGGACCCTTGGCCAGATTCAGGAACTTTTGAAGGCAATAAAGTCGGGTGCTATTGCGCTTGCGCCTGGAGCAACGAAGGTGCTCCTCGCAATCTTGATAAGTGTTATCGGTAATTTCATCTATGACACGGCCAAATCCTACGTTGCGGCAAACGTCCTGAAGACTCCGCATCACGTTGAGAAGGCAGTAAACCAGGCGGTTAAGCAGCTACAAAGCAGCGGGGTAACCTTTCCTCTCGACATGAGGGTAGTGGTCGCCCCAGAGCTGCTCGTTCGGCGAGGGCCGAGCCAGTCGACTCCTGTGGTCGGTCGCCTGTATGCTGCTGATATTGTGTGGCTTCTAGAGACTCGAAGCCGGAGTTGGACCCTAGTAGAGTTTCATGACAATGAAGGAGAAGTTGTTCTAAGAGGCTGGGTGTTTTCCCGCTACATCAGGAGTTTGAAGGGGGGCGGTAGAAGTTTACCTTACAAAAAACGGCAGGCTAAGCTGCCGCCTGGTGCTGGCGCCTTCGACAGCGGACATACGGACACGGCAGAGCGATCAGAAGAATTGTTGGGCGAATTGGGATTCGGCGAGGATGGTCTATGACAGCTCTCCTTGATACGGGAATCGTTTATGCTTATTACGACCGTCGTGACGACTGGCATTCCGCTTCTTACAAATTCATTTCTTCAGAGGTCAACCTAATTATTCCTTCTCCCGTTATACCTGAAGTTGACTATCTTCTCGGCAAGCGTCTGGGTTTCGATGCACAGGCCGTCTTCTATCGAAGCCTGGTTGAGGGAGTTTTTAACGTTGTGGATCTCACTCCCGGACGTTATGCCAGGATTGCGGAGATAAATCTCAAATATAACGATTTAAGGTTAGGATTTGTCGATCTAGCAATCCTTGCCTTAGCGGAACATCTCAATATAGGCCGGATCGCGACTACAGACCGACGGCATTTCGGCGCGGTTCAATTGACAATATCGCTGAAGCTCGTTCCTGACGCGCCACGGACAAGATAAGTTTTAGTGCTGGATAAGGATAGGCTTGCAGTGCAGCATAGGTGCCAGGTCTAGTGGAGAAGGACGCCTCCTTAGCTGCGGACCCAAGAGGGTCGCGAAGCGCAGCCTGCCGAAGGGCTCTCGTCGCCGACGAGCCGGGTCGGCGACTCTTGCGGGTAGTGCGCCGTTGGCGTAGACTGCTCCTGTGGTCATCGTCGAAACCAAGGTGTTCACGGCGCGGATCGGTGACCTGCTGGAAGATGATGACTACCGCACCCTGCAACTCGAACTGGTCCAGCGGCCGACAGCCGGGAGCGTCATTCCTGGCTCAGGCGGCCTGCGAAAGCTCCGCTGGGCCGTGGCGGGCCGCGGCAAGCGAGGGGGAGCTCGGGTGATCTACTTCTGGCACCCGGAGTCGGCGAGAATCCTGATGCTCTTTGCCTACGCAAAGAACGAACGAGAGGATCTTACGGTAGCGCAACGTCAAGCCCTACGGAGAATCGTGGAATCGGAGTACCCATGAAGAAAGAACTTTTTGACGAGCTTCTGGAGAGTGTGCGGGAAGGAGGGGCGATCCTTCGAGGCCAGCGGGAACCGTCACGCCGGTTCACCTTTGAGGAACCCGACGTGAGGGATCTTCGAGAGAAGCACGGACTGAGTCAACCGAAGTTTGCGGCGATGATGGGGATCAGCGTCGGGACTCTTCGCAACTGGGAGCAGGGGCGGCGTAAACCGGAGGGTAGCGCGCGAGTGTTGCTGCGTGTCGTCGAACGGCACCCGGAGGTGGTGTTCGAGGCTGCGAGCGGCGCTTTGGAAAAGACACCGAGCCCAAGGCGCCAAGGAGCGGGCGACGCACCAAGGCGCGCCGCCCGACGCTGACTTCAAAAAGGGCGCGCCTCCCTCGCCGCGAAACTCACATTGCCATGAAGCGGCCGGCGGTGGTTTTGCCCCGAAGGGGCAGCGGCGTGTAGCCTGGGGCTGGCGCTGTTTGCCAGCCCCAGGAAACCCAGACCCCACATTTCCCAAAGCCCCGAAGGGGCGACGGCAGCCGCCGCGAGGTGACAGGCTATCTCGCGACGTGCTCAGAACAGGGCGAGTACCAACGCCTGTGCTGAGGTGGAATCGATCACCAATCCGCCGTCGCCCCTTCGGGGCTTTTGGATTTTGTTGAGTTGCTGTTGACCTGGGGCTGGCAAACAGCGCCAGCCCCAGGCTACATGCCTTTGCCCCTTCGGGGCATTTTTTGTTCCGCTCACGGCTCGAGGAATGACCAGGACGCGGGCGGCTGGCCCCACCATACCCAGGCGATGTAATCGGTGAGCGGCGGCTCCACTCCGGCTTCGCGCAGGCGAGCGTTCACCTGGCCGCGATGATAGGTACTGTGCATGACAACCTGGAGCGCGGTCTGCCGGAGCGTGGGACTCTTCAGTTGCCGGTTCTGGGCCTGCTCCATCTCCGCCAGCCACGGCAGCCGAAGCTCACGGGCGAGTGTTTCAGGGCCGGCGTCCGCAAGAAAGGCTTGCAACTGTTGATGCCCTTCCCGAGACCGGCGCGCGAGCGACGCCAGGTCGGGAAACTCGGAGAGGGCCGGGACCTGTAGCGGTTCACCGCGCCAGACCTGAGGAAAGGCAAGTTGCACCACGAGGATGTGGTGCAAACACGTCCGAACCTTGTCATTGCTCCGGCCGGCCTCGGAGCGAAACACGGTCTCCCAGACGACGGCGTCCGCCCATTCCATGTGGTTCGCCAGCTCCATAAGCTCGACAGATGGCTCCATAGCGATTTCTCCCAAGAAGCCGCTCCCCAAAGAAGCGAGGTTTTGCATGGCTATAGAGAGACTCTCCGCTCTTCGAGGCGCGAGACCTGAGCCAGCAGAGTAAAAGTCGGTTTCCGGAAGACCTCGATCCAAACCGAAGTGTCAACGAGGACCACGCGGCTCCTTGCGGGTTGGGGCGTCCCCTCTCATCTCAGAGAGATCCCCTTCCCAAAGGCCACTCCCCGCGAGCTCGAGGATGCGCCCCGCCTTGGATCGCCGCAAGTAGTCTTCAATGGCCCGAGTCACCGCGCGCGAGTAAGTCCTCTCCCCACTGACCCGGGTGACCTCTTCAAGAAGCTGCTCATCCAACACAAGATTCGTACGTTTCATGCGCACAGCATACTACGCAAGCGCTGAAAGCTTTGAAAGCCCCGGCGGCGGACATCCAGGCTAGATCGGCTACAGCACGAGCTCGAAATAGATCAGCGGCGTCCCCCGGTACGTCACCCGACCGACTTCCCGATAGCCGCAGCGCGCGTAGAAACCGCCGCCGCCGGCCGGGCTGTCATAGGCGTCGAGACGGATGGCATCGCCCGGCCAGGAGCGGGCGACGCCGGCCGCATACTCCAGGAGGCGCCGCCCAACTCCCTGCCGCTGACGGTCAGGCGCCACCGCCATGTCGGTGAGGTGGAGGGGCCGGCGGACGGCGGTGAAATAGGTGGGATCGATCGCCCAGGGCTTCTTGGTGGCGAGGCGCAGGGTTCCCAGAATGATTGCGCCGCGCCGCGCGATGAGCACGCGGGAATGCGCTTGAAGGCCCCGCAGCACGCTCCGTTCGGTGACGGCGGACGACCAGTGCCCGCGCCCATGCTCCACCGTCAGGCGCTCCGCGACCGCGGTGCGCATCTCGGCGATTGCCGCGGCATCCGCGACGGTGGCATCCGCGAAAGACAGGTCCATGGCGAACCATGATACTGAAAACTTCCCCTCTGCCCTTACGTATCTGTCATCAGAGTGATATCATTCTGGTATCCAAGAAAGGGAGATACGTCACCATGATCCGTGAAAAGGAGTACAACGGCGGTTCCGGCCTCGGAGTGCTGCTGGTGTTTCTCGTTCTGTTCTTCGCCTCCGGCTACTGGCTGTTCAAATCCACCGCCATGGGGCTGGGAGTCGGGGTCGCCGGCTCGATTCTGGCGATGTTCGTGTCGATCCTCGGGCTGGCCGGGCTGTTCGTGGTCAATCCCAATCAGGCCAAGGTGTTGCAGCTCTTCGGCGACTATCGCGGCACGACCCGCAACGCCGGTCTGCGGTGGGCCAACCCCTTCTACTCCAAGAAGGCGATCTCGGTGCGCACTCGCAACTTCGAGACCGGCAAGCTGAAGGTCAACGACAAGAGCGGCAACCCGATCGAGATCGCGGCCGTCGTGGTCTGGAGGGTGGTGGACACGGCCGAGGCCCTGTTCAATGTTGACGATTACATCAACTTCGTTCACGTCCAGAGCGAGTCGGCCCTGCGCAACCTCGCCACCCACTTCCCCTACGTCGCCGACCACGAGGGGGAGATGGCCCTCTCCAGCCACACGTCGGAGATGTCCATCGGCCTCTCGGCGGAGATCCAGGAGCGGCTGGAGCAGGCCGGCGTCAAGGTCATCGAGGCCCGCATCTCGCATCTCGCCTACTCGCCCGAGATCGCTTCCGCGATGCTCCAGCGCCAGCAGGCGAGCGCCGTGGTGGCCGCGCGGTCGAAGATCGTCGAGGGCGCCGTCGGCATGGTGGAGCACGCCCTGCAGATGCTTGCGGAAAAGGGCGTCGTCCAGCTCGACGACGAGCGCAAGGCCGCCATGGTGAGCAATCTGCTGGTGGTGCTCTGCGGCGACCGCCATCCGCAGCCGGTGATCAACGCCGGGAGCCTCTACTAGGCCTGGGCCAAGCGGATGGCGGAGCGGAAGAACTACCCGCTACGGCTCGATCCGGAGGTCTATGAAGCTCTCCGCAAGTGGGCCGACGACGAGATGCGCAGCGTCAACGCGCAAATCGACTTCATCCTGGCGCGCGCTCTGAAGCAGGCCGGGCGGGCGCCCCGGTCGCGGCGAGCGGGAGAGGATTGAGGAGGGGCGCCAGCCCAAGGATGACGTCCTGCAACTGCCGGCGCACCTCGTCGCGGGAATAGTCCGCGGCAAGGCGCCGGCGGCCGCCTTCCACGAGCCGGCGGCGGGTTTCCGGATGGTCCAGAAGGTCGGTGACGGCGGCCACCCAGTCGCCGGGGTCCGGGCCGAGAAGCCTGAAATCCTCGTCCTGCCGCCCAGTCGTCCCCGCTCCGGCCCAAGGGGAGGCCAGGACGGGCGTGCCCACGACCCAGGCCTCCAGCACTTTCACTGGCACCCCGGAGCCACAGCGCATCGGAGCGATGGAGATCGTCGCCTGGGCGATGATCGAGCGCAGGTCCCGCGGCGATTCGATCAGGCGTGCCCCGGCTTTTTCAATCGCCTGTCGCAACGCCCGCGAGGGCCGGTCGCCGGCGATCACCAGGCGCACGTCCGGCCGGGCGCGCCGGAGCGCGGGCCAGACCTCCCGTAGCCACCAGGCCGCAGCGTCCGCGTTCACGAAGTAGCCGAGATTGCCCGTCATTACGAGGACGGGTCCCTTGTCCCCTTCGCGCCAGAGCTTGTCCCCCTCCTCCGCCGGGTCCACCTTCCGCTCCCGCACCGAGAGATGTACGACCGCGATTTTCGCCGCGAGGTCCGGCGGCAGGCGGTCCGCCATCGCCTGGCGGTCGCGGTTGCAGACCACCAGCAGGCGCATCGCTCGCTCGGCCAGCCGGCGCTCGGCCGCGGCCAGCAGCCGCGCCTCCAGCTTGAGCGCCGGCACGAGCCACCAGCGGTCCACCTGCGCCCGCCGCGAGACGTTGAGGGCCAGGCTGTCGATGAGGTCGACGATGAGAGGGGTCTCGCCGAAATCGCCGACGTGGTTGGCCAGGCGCACGAGTTGGAGGATTCCGAGGTCGTGCTGGAGCGTAAGCTCGCGCAGCCGGCGGCCGAGGTCCGGCTGGTAGAAAAGGCCGGTCTGGAACGGCAGGCCCTTGAAGAGCGCCCGCGCCAGGCCGGAGAGGAGGGCGAGGCCGCCCCCCGGCCGATAGAGCTCCACCCGGTAGGGCAGCCCGGCCGGCGGTGGAGGGTCGGCCCCCGGAGCCGGCGTGAGCAGAGTCACCTCGTGCTCGGCGGAGAGGAAATCCAGCACCTGGAGCGCCCGCATCTGGTCGCCCCGCCGCGGCGGCCAGGGATAGCGGGAGGTGACGTAGAGAATCTTCATGACGGTGGGGACGTCCCCTCGCCGGCCGCGGATCTCTAGACGAGCTTCAGCAGGTGCCCGAGCTTCTCGCGCTTCGTTCGCAGGTAGGCCCGAGTGGTCTCGGTGGGCGGCACTTCGAGGGGCAGGCGCTCGACGATCTCCAGGCCGTAGCCGTGGAGGCCCACGTACTTGCTGGGATTGTTGGTCATCAGCCGCATCTTGCGCACGCCGAGGTCGACGAGGATCTGGGCGCCGATGCCGTAGTCCCGCTGGTCGGGACGGAAGCCCAGCCGCTCGTTGGCCTCCACCGTGTCGTGTCCCTGCTCCTGGAGCTCGTAGGCCCGCAGCTTGTTCATCAGGCCGATGCCGCGCCCCTCCTGGAGGAGGTAGAGGAGGATGCCCTTGCCCTCCTCGGCGATGCGGGTGAGCGCCTGCTCGAGCTGGGGTCCGCAGTCGCACCGGCAGGAGCCGAAGATGTCGCCCGTCAGGCACTGGCTGTGGACCCGCACCAGGGTCGGCTCCTCGGGGTGGATGTCGCCCATCACCAGCGCCACGTTCTCGTCCCCCGTTTCGTCCGAGCGGTAAGCGTGGATGCGGAAGTCGCCGTAGAGGGTGGGCAGGTTGGGCGAGGCCACCTTGCTCACCAGGGTCTCGTGGCGCAGCCGGTGGCTGATGAGGTCGGAGACGGTGATCATGAGCACGCCGTGCTCCTCGGCCACCTTCACGAGGTCGGGCACGCGGGCCATGGTGCCGTCGTCGTTCATGATCTCGCAGATCACGCCGGCGGGCTTGAGGCCGGCCAGCTTGGCGAGGTCGACGGAGGCCTCGGTCTGCCCGGCGCGCTTCAGCACGCCGCCCCGCTTGGCGCGCAGGGGGAAGACGTGGCCGGGGCGGAGCAGGTCCTCCGGCCGGGTCGCCGGATCGATAGCGGTCAGGACGGTGGCGGCGCGGTCGGCGGCGGAGATGCCGGTGGTGATCTTGCCGCGGGCCTCGATGGAGACCGTGAAGGCGGTGCCGAACGGCGAGCTGTTGGACTCCACCATCAGCGGCAGGTCGAGCTCGCGGCAGCGCTCCTCGGTGAGGGTGAGGCAGATGAGGCCGCGGCCGAACCGGGCCATGAAGTTGATGGCCGCCGGGGTGACCTTCTCGGCCGCAATGGCGAAGTCTCCCTCGTTCTCGCGGTCCTCGTCGTCGCAGATGACGACGATTTCACCCTGGCGGAACCGTTCGATCGCCTCCTCGATGGGAGCGAAGGGACTTTCTTTGGACATTGCGCTCAGACTTTCTCGCCCGGAGCCGGTCGCGCCGCCCCGGAACGCAGGGAAAGGATTGGACGCGAAAGCGACCTGGGATCAGTCTACGGTGCCGCCGGGAGACGGTCAACTGCGCGCCTAGAACGGGTTCCCAATGTTGAAGAACAACTGGTACCCCGGCTCCCCCTTCTCGCGGTTGAGCTTCCAGCCGATGCCGGCGCGGATGGGGCCGATGGGCGAGAGGTAGCGCGCGCCGAGGCCGACGCCGTTCTTCACGTCCTGGACACGGATCGACCGCCAGTCGGCCCAGACGTTGCCGGCGTCGTAGAAGAGCGTGCCGCCGAAGTCGCCAAAGACGGGGAACCGGTATTCGAGGTTGAAGAGGAGCAGGCCGTCGCCGCCCACCGGCAGGTAGCCCGTGCCGCTCGTCTTGAGGATCTGGGTCTCGCCGGGAATGCCCAGCTCGTCGCGGCCGTAGGCGCGGTTCGTGGAGTCGCCGCCGGCGAAAAAGCGCTCGGCGATCGGCACGTCGCGGCTCGGGAAGCTCCGCAACGGATCGCTGGCGTTGGCCGGCAACGACAAGTAGGGCTGAATGCCGCCCGCGCGCAGGCTGGCCGCGATCACGCCGGGCTTGCCGAGGTTGAAGAACCCGGTCTGCTGCAGGAAGAGCTTCACGAACTCCGTGTCCGTCTTGAAGGCGGGAAAAGCGTATTGGACCTGCACCAGCGAGCTCCAGCCCCGGGTGGTGGCTATTGGATCGTCCCGGCGGTCCCAGAAGAAGCTCGGCACCAGGCTGGTGATCTGATAGGGCAGGTCGTTGCGCTCGATGTCGTTGGCGGCGACACCCGGATTCACCCGCAGCTTGACGATGCGGTAGTCGAGCGCCAGGCTCAAGCGCCGGTTGCCGAAGACGCGCACCGCCTCGCTGCGGGCGCCATAGCGTGTGACCTCGAAGGAGAGGTTGACCTGCGCCGAGTCCTCATAGAAGACGGTGGAGGTGAGGGAGACCGGCTGGCTGAAGAGGGTGGGCTGGTTGAAGATGAAGCGGAAGCGCTTGTCCCGCTGGCTCCAGCGCACGTCGGTGCGCAGGCTGTAGGCCTCGCCGAAGACGTTGTTGTCGGAGTAGCCCAAGAGGCCGCGCAGGCCGGACTCGGAGTCCCAGCCGAGGCCGTAGGTGACGGAACGGGACTTCCCTTCCTCGACGCGGATCAGGACGTCCCGCTCCGAGGCGTCGAGCCCGGCCTGGACGAGCTCGACGTCCACCCGGGAGAAGATGCCGAGGCGATACAGGTTGCGCTCGACCTCCAGCAGCTTGGTGTCGCTGATCGGGTCGTCGGGCTTGAGGTCGAGCGTGCGGCGGATGACCTCGCCCCGGGTCTGCCGGTTGCCCCGCACGATGATGCGGTCCACCAACCGTTGCTGGCCTTCGAGCGCCTGGATGGTCACGTCGACCAGCGTGTGATCGGGATTCCAGTCCTGAAGGGCCGACACCTGGGACTGGGGATAGCCCTTGGCGGCGAACGCCGCCCGGATGGCATCCAGCGTCAGGTCGAGGAGGGCGGTATGGAAGGGCCCGGTCGCCTTGAGGGCCAGGTTGGGCTGCAAGGCCTTCAGGTCGAGGCTCTCCAAGCCCTGGAATTGAAGTTTCGCCACTCGCTGGCGCAGCCCTTCCTTGATGGGGATGACGAGCTTGAGGTCGTCCCCATGCCGCTCGACCGACGAGGGGCCGACCTTGGCGTTGGGGAAGCCGGAGAGGGCGTAGAAGCGCCGCAGGTTGTCAAGGTCGTCGTTGAGCTCCGAATCCACCAGCCGGCCGCTGCCCGGCCGCAGCCGGTTGCGGCGGGTGGTGTTCATGTGCTGTACCAGCTCCGGATTTTCGAGCTGCTCGTTGCCCTCGAAGTCGATCTCCTTGAGCGTGTAGACGCGCCCGGGCTCGAGGCGGAAGGTGAGCTGGAGTTCGCCGTCCGCATGCTTCTCCTCGGTCGTGACCTTGACGTCGTAGTACCCCTGCTGCTGGTAGTAGCTCTTGAGCCGCCCCACGGCCTGCTGGACGAGGGCCTCGTCATAGCCGGCCTCGCCGAGGAAGGGCAGGAGCCCCTTGCGGCGCAGCGTCTTTTCTTCGGCGCCGAGGACCTTGAGGACGATCTTCGGGCCGATCTCGATGGGGTAGGTGAGCTTGACGGTGTTGGCCTTGCGGTGGACCTCCTCCTTCGGGGGATCGACGCGGGCCGCGCCATAGCGCTGGCCGATCAGCCACTCCTGGAGGCGGTCGGCGGCCTCCCGCGCGTCCCGGCGGCTGAAGCCGTCGCGGAGCTTGAGTTTGAGCTGCTTGACCAGGGCCGCCGGCTCGAACGGCTTCACCGGGTGGTCGAACTCGATCGTCTGCAGGATGGCGCGAGGTCCGCTCTCTACCTGGTAGGTGATCACGGCCCGCCGGCGCACCGCGCTGGTGGAGACCGAGACCCGCACCCGGGATTTGAAATAGCCATTGGTCTCGTACAGGTCCTGGAGCGCATAGACGCCGCGCACCACCCGCTCCTCGGAGAGAGGCTGGGCCACCCCCTGGGGCACCGCCCGCAGCAAATCGTCGCGGCTCAAGCCGAGCTGGCCGGTGATGCGGACCTCTTCCACCTGCACCGCGGCGCGGAACACGACGACGACCACCACGCCCCCGCCGGCCGGATCGTCGCGGGTGTAGAGCTCGAGCTCCGTGGCATTGCCGGTCGCCTGGAGATTGCGCAGGGTGTGGCGGACGTCCAGATCGGAGAGGGGCTTGCCGGCTTCGACCTCGATCAGATCCTCGAGGTTGAGCGACTCGTCGAGCGGCGCGTCGCTGCGCACCTCGACGG
>JBAPYB010000080.1:0-10478 GCA_049284515.1 Thermoanaerobaculia bacterium | reverse complement strand
CCGCACCCCCGAGGCCTCGGCCTTCCTCGCCGGCCGGCAGGGGGACTGGGGCGCGAGCCTCGCCGCCGAGTCGTTCTCCACCGACGGCTACGTCACCGTTTCGCCGCAGCAGCGCGGCGCGGTCGATACGCCGATGGACTCGCGCCACTCCTCCTTCGCGGCCGGGCTCGAGCGCGCCTTCACCGGCGGCGGCCGGGCGTTCCTGCGCGCCTCGCTCTACGACGAGGACCGCGACAACGGCACGCCGCTCCAGACCAACGACACCCACATCCGGCAGGCGAGCGCCGGCGCCGACTGGACAGCCGGGGCCGCCGCGCTGTCGCTGCGCGGCTGGGCCGGCGACCAGACGTACCACCAGAGCTTCTCCTCCATCGCCGCCGACCGCGCCAGCGAGCGGCTCACCCGGCTGCAGACGGTGCCGGCCGACTCGCAGGGGTTCTCCGCCCAGGCCACGCAGCCGTTCGGCGAGCACCAAGCCCTCCTCGGCGGCGTCGAGCTGCGCGCGGTCCACGGCACCAGCGAGGAGCAGGCCCCCACCGCCAGCGGCGGCTTCCTCCACACCGCGGCCGGCGGCCGGCAGCACACCGAGGCGCTCTTCGCCGAAGACCTGGTCAGCGCCACGCCGCGCGTCTCGCTCACCCTGGGAGGCCGCTTCGACCGCTGGTCGAACCTGAGCACGGCGTCGCCCTCCCGCCGCGAGTCCGCCTTCAGCCCGCGCGCCTCGCTGCTCTTCCGTGCCAACTCCGTCCTGTCGCTGACCGCCGCCGCCTACCGCGCCTTCCGCGCCCCGACGCTCAACGAGCTCTACCGCGGCTTCCGCCTCGGCAACGTCCTGACGCTCGCCAACCCCGGCCTGCAAGCCGAGCGCCTGACCGGCGGCGAAGCCGGAGCGCTCGCGTCGTCCCCCGGCGGCCGGGTGTCGGGCCGCGCCACGCTGTTCTGGATGGAGGTCGACCGCACGATCGCCAACGTCACGCAGTCGACGACGCCGGACCTCATCATCCGCCTGCGGGAGAACCTCGGCCTCACCCGCTCGCGCGGCGTCGAGGCGGAGGTGACGGCCCGCGCCGGCGAGCGCTGGACGCTCGTCGCCGGCTACCTCCTCTCCGACGCCCGCGTCGTCCGCTTCCCCGCCGATCCCACCCTCGAGGGGCTGCGGGTGCCGCAGGTGCCGCGCCAGCAGGCCAGCCTCCAGGTACAGCTCGCGGCGCCCGCGGCCGTCGCGGCCGCCCTGCAACTGCGCTGGGTGGACGTGCAGTTCGACGACGACCGCAACCAGTTCCCGCTACGCTCCTTTGCCACCGTCGACCTCTCCGCCGAGCGCCCGCTCGGGCGCGGGCTCGCCGTCTTCGCCGCCGGCGAGAACCTGCTCGGCCGCTCCTACGAGATCGGCCGCACGCCGATCGTCACCCTGGGCTCGCCGCGGCTGCTGCGGGCCGGGCTGCGCTGGCGGCGTTGAGAGCCACGCCGTTTCCCTCTTCCCACTTCACCGGCACCTGAGTTAGACTCGATTCATAAATTCGTAAGAAGCGGTTCAGGTGGCGCGGGCGGCCACCCCCGCGGTTGATTGGCTGATCACCAAACCGAAAGGAGATCCGCATGAAACGTTGCCTCCTTGCCTCTGTCCTCTTCGTGGCCGTCGGCCTTCTCCCCAGCGCCGCACCGGCGCAGGAGGGCGCCGGCGCCAACTGGGACACTTTCAACGGCACACTCGACAGCCGGCGCTACTCGACCCTCGACCAGATCAACACCACGAACGTCCGCAAGATCCACGTGACGTGGGCGTTCCAGACCAGCGTCGTCAACCCCCAGACCTCCTTCGAGAACACGCCGATCGTGGTCGACGGCATCATGTACCTGGCGACCGGGACCGACGTCGTCTACGCCATGGACGCCGCCACCGGCGCGTTGAGCTGGACGTACGATCCGAAGGTCAAGGTGGGGCCCGGTTTCCTGGTGCAGCTCAAGCTGTGCTGCGGCCAGAACAACCGCGGCGTGGCGTATTACAAGGGCCGGATCTACATCGGCACGATCGACGGCCGGCTGATCGCGCTGGATGCCACGAGCGGATTGCCGGTCCCGACGTTCGGCGATCCGGGCACGCCCGGGCAGGCGAAGGTCCTCGACGTCTCCAAGGGCTACAGCATGACGGCGGCGCCGATCATCTGGGACGACAAGATCTTCTTCGGCGCCGCCGGCAGCGAGTTCCAGACACGCGGTACCTTCAACGCCTACGATGTCAACACCGGCAAGCGCCTCTGGCAGTGGTACACCATCCCGGCGCCAGGCGAGCCGGGCGGCGACACCTGGCCGGCCAAGGATCCCGACAGTTGGTGGCCCTGGAGCAAGGACAAGAAGCCGTACGAGGTCGGCGGCGCCGGCGTCTGGATGAACCCGACGATCGACGTCGCCAACCACCAGGTGATCTTCGGCACCGGCAACCCGAACCCCGACTTCAACGGCCGCAAACGCGCCGGCGACAACCTCTACAGTTGCTCGGTCGTCTCCCTCGACTCCGACACCGGCAAGCTGCGCTGGTACTTCCAGGAAGTCCGTCACGACCTGTGGGACTACGACCAGGCGGCGGCGCCGATCCTGTTCACCACGACCATCACCGGCCAGCCGGTCGAGGCGGTCGGCGCGGCGGGCAAGACCGGCTGGTTCTACATCCTCGACCGCAAGACGGGCAAGTCGTTGATCGAGATGAAGGACATCGACGTGCCGCAGGACCCCAGCCTCGCCACCGCCAAGCAACAGCGTGTGCCGGCCACCGTCGCGGCGTTCGCCGACCAGAACAACATGTGGACGCCGTCGAAGGTCACCGGCGTCCACCTCGCCCCCGGCATCAGCGGCGGCTCGGAGTGGAGCCCGATCTCGTTCAATCCGAAGTTCAACTACGCCTACGTGTCGGTGATCAACAAACCGATGCTGTTCTGCCTGCTGCCGTACGACATCTGGCAGTGGCTGGAGAAGATCCCCCCGGGAGCCAAGGAGTGCCACGACCAGGCGGTCCTTTCGGGAATCGCCTCCCTGATCTCGCCGCTCGACGTCGGCGGCATGGCCGTGGTGGCCTCGACAGACCCGCAGCCGACTGGCTCGTTCGTGGCGATCGACGTCAACACCGACACGGTGAAGTGGACCTACAAGACGATACCGCACCCGGTCAGCGGCACCTTGGCGACGGCCGGCGGCCTGGTCTTCGCCGGTACGTCGGACGGCTTCTTCAATGCCCTCGACGCGGAGACCGGCAAACTGCTTTGGCGCTTCCAGACCGGCGCCGCAATCGACGCCGCGCCCATGACCTACTCCGTGGATGGCCGGCAGTACGTCGCCATCGCCTCCGGCGGGAACGCCGTGTCGAGCCTGCCGAACAAGCGCCCGACCGATCCCCAGTCCAAGGAGTGGACGTACTTCCGCCAGGGCGGCACGGTGTTCGTGTTCGCGCTCGACAAGGAAGGAGAGTAGCCCCGTCGAGTCCGGTATCAACGCGCGGCGGCCCGACGTCGGCCATCATGGGCCGCCGCGCACGGCGGAGATCAGAGAGCCGATGAGCTTGCAGGTCCTGAACGACGAGACGGCCAAGAAGTTCTACGCCATCGTGGACGGCCACGAGGCGCACATCCTGTACGAACGCACCGGCGACGTCTACGACCTGCAACACACCTTCGTGCCCGAGGAGCTGCGCGGCCACGGCGTCGCCGAGCAGCTCGTGCAGGCCGTCCTCGACCAGATCAAGGCCCAGGGAGCGAAGTTCTTTCCCACCTGCCCCTTCGTCCAGGCCTTTCTCAAGCGCCACCCGGAGTACCGGGAAGGCATCGGGCATCACCCTATATAGGGAGAGCCCAGAAGTGCTTGCGCCACGACACCCCCGGAACAGGGCTCGCTCCGTAGATAGGCGGTGCCGGTGGTTTGGATCGTCGAAAACCACCGGCAGCGCGTCTTGACCTCGCCGGTATTGGCGTCTTCCCGCTCCGCGACGGCCGTCGTTTCTGCCTGGCCCGTACGCCCAGCGGCGAACAGCTCCTTTTCCTCTTCCCGCGTCGGCCGGCGGTTCGATTTGACGACGAATTCCAGCCCTCTGGCGAAATAGCGAGATACGTCTTCAGGACGAAGCTTGATGTAGTCCTTCACGATCGTCCTTTTTTCGATCACGACGACAAAGTATTGGTCTCCGCCCACGTCAGGCTGATCGCGGGACAACCAACCCGTATTCACTGTCAAAGCGGACCCCCGGGGGCTGTTGAGGACCTGCAGACCTTTGACGGATTGACCGAGAGAAAAAATTCCCGCTCGATAGAAGATGCAACCATCCTCCATGGGGAACTGACGCCTCTCCTCCAGGTAGGACCGGGAGCCACGAAAGACTCGCGCCTGAAGGAGGTCGGGACTGCCCGTGCGAACCAGGTCCGCCAAAGGAACCGTGAAGTCGAGGAAGCTTCCCACGAAAAAGACTGGGAGGACATCCTGAAAACCGATCGCAGGAATCTCGATGGCAGGTTCCTCCTGCGCCCGGCACAACGGGATGTCCAGGGCCACGATCAGCGCGGTCAACAGAAACACTCTATTCTTGCCGCTCATTGTAATACTCCTCTGTGGAATCCAAACTAAGGGGGAGGGGCCGTCGCCGGCACGAGCCGCTTCTTGGCGAGAAACGAAATCACGTCAACTCGATCTACGATGCGCAGCAGGTGAACCTGTTTTTCAGGGACCTTCCAAATCAGGCCGTCGTTTTTCCCGAGCAGCGCGACCTCGCCTCCTCGCTGATACAGGAGGAAGAAACTGTCGTTCATCCCGGCCCGGGCCGCCACACCGGCCTCCGCCCAAGTCACCTCGACACTGTCCGCAAAGGTGGACCGTTCCGTCTTCGCATAGACATAAGGGAGCATCAGGAGATTCATGAAACCCAGAATGACCACGGCGGTCATGAGCGACAAGGGCAGGCTTCTCGCCTCTTTCAAGACCGAGAGGAAGAGGAAAACCAGCACCAGGCTAATGAGGGCGTTGATCGCAAACCGATCCTTTCGGATCCTCTCGTGAGTTTCGGGAAGTCGTTCCCGGCATTTGCCGCCCATGGTCTCAAGGATCGGGAACTGCGTCTTGTCGATCCGCGAGCAGATCTCGTGCTCCCAGACTCGCTGGGTCAACGCACCGATAGGCCAGGCCAGGGAGGAGTTTTGAGGAGGAGTGATCGGAAGGATCAGCGCCTGCTGCAAGCCCACCGTCGGAAAGTCGAAGATGACCAGATTCAAGGCGAGCAAAGCTGAAATGACCGCGATCTTCGTTCCACTGTTCATGGCAGCAGGAAATTTGCGCACCGCCCAGCCTAGCCCGCCCAAGAACGCTACGAGAAAAAGCGCAATCAGGTAGTGCTCTACCGCCCAGGTCAAGGAAGCTAGAAGCGTCGCGAGCAGAAACCGTCCGGCCTCTACGGAGTAGCCGGACAAGTCGCCGGTCTTGAATTCGTAGCCCAGTCGATCCTGGTATGCAAACTCATCGATAAAACCCAAGATGACCAGGATCCCGGTGACTCCCAGAGTTGTCACAAGCCATTTGAGGGTCTCGATGATATGGGGCGGCAGGCTAGGGCTGCCTGCTCCGAGCTCTGCAGAGTCTTCCATGACGGCCCTCTCCCGCTCTTCACGGAAGCGACTATTTATTGATTGTTTAATTTTAGCTCATCGAGCCGCCCTTGTCAACCTCCCCCAGGCGACAACAGGTCGAGAAGCTGAAGGCGTAGGCCCGGGCGCCCGGCCGCGGGAACCGCAATACGAGGTGGCGCTGGCGGAAGACGGGGGAGTCCACCAGCCGCACCAGGCTCGCGCGCTCCCAGGCGGCGAAGGTCCGCCCCTCCCGCTCCACCACGTCGGCGCCGCGCTCCGCCGCCGGCACGGGGCCGCCGTCCACCTCGATCTCCAGCTCACCGACCGGTTCAAGCGCCGGCGCCAGCACCAGGTTCACTCCCGAGGCGTCGCAGACCAGCTCCAGCTCCGCTCCCTCCTCGCGGGTCTCCAGGTATTCGGCCTCATGCCGCCAGAGGCCGCGGGCGGTGAACATCCCCGGCGGCGCCGGACCCTCGGGCCGGCCGCGGTGCCGCACCTCCTCTCCGGGCCGGTAGCCCTCGGGCGCCAGGAGCTTGCCGCGGTGGAAGCCGAGGTGGGTCTCCCGCGTCGCCGGGTAGCAGACGGCGCCCGGCCGGTCCTCCTCCCGCACCGGTGCAAGCAGCTCGGGCATCGCCCCCGTGTCTCCCGCCTCGCGCAGCAGGCGCTGGATCCACTCCTCGGTCTCGCCGTACGCCCCTTCGCCGAAATGCTCGTAGCGCAGATACCCCCGCGCGTCGATCAGGTAGTGGGCCGGCCAGTAGTGATTGGCGAAGCGCAGCCAGGTGCCGCGGTCCGGGTCGAGGATCACCGGATAGGGAATTCCCTCGGCCCGCACGGCCGCCGCCACCAGCTCCGGATCGGCCGTGAAGTCGAACTCCGGCGTGTGGACCCCGGCGATGACGAGCCCGCGCCCGGCGTAGCGCTCGTGCCAGGCCTTGAGATAGGGCAGCGTGCGCAGGCAGTTGACGCACGTCGACTCCCAGAAGTCCACCAGCACCACCGCGCCGCGCGCGAAGGCGATGGAGACCTCCGGACCCTGGACCCAGAGGCCGGGCGCCAGCTCGGGAGCGTGGAGAGGGACGGTGATCGGCGGCAAGGCCTGGTAGGGACGGCAGCCGCCAGGCCCGGAGTCAGAATCCCGGGCCCGGCGGCCTACGATTTCAAGGGACCGATCTCACTGGATCGAGACCGTCATGTCGTAGCTGTTGCGGGTGTCGTCGGCAAGGTAGACCTGCCAGATGCCGACGGCGGCCTTGCTGCCGGCGTTGGTCACCTGGATGGTTTCCTGGTCGTCGGTCGAGCGCGAGGTGAACAGGGGGCTGGCCCCGCAGGTCGAGCCGTAGAAGTCGAGGTCGATGTCGCCGTTGGCGTTCACGAAGGAGAGGTGGATCGTGAGGGTCTTGTGCGCCGGCACGCTGATCTTGTACCAGTCGGTATCGAAGACCTTGACGATGCGGCCGCGCAGGGTGCCCTTGGGGGCGGTCTTCGGCTTGGAGCAGGAGTCGTTCTGCTCCGAGCTGTCGTCCGAGCCCGCCTTCAGCAGGTTCTTGATCTTCGGATAGGTCGAGGCGAAGGCGCCATAGCAGTCGAACGTCTCGCTGCCACAGGCCGACGGGCCGCCATAGAGCTGGCCGAAGAGCTGGTGCGTGTCGGCCCGGTAGACGCCCGAGCCGGAGGAACCGGGCTCCGTCGGGCCGTCCGTCCAACTGATGCGGACGAAGTTGGGATCCCCGCACGCCGAGCTCTCGTCCTTGAAACCAAAGCTGATGCGCTTGAAGTCCGCCTGCGGGTGATGGATGCAGGCGGCGTCGGTGCCGTCGGCGACCTTCGCCGAGACCCAGCCGTCCCAGAACAGGCCGTCCGGCAGGGTGCCCTCCACCATCAGCAGCGTGTAGTCGGAGGTGGCGCTGGTGGACTGCAGCGTGGCGCCCTCGGAGCGCGGCACGCTGTCGAGCGACGGCGGGGTGCCGTTGCAGGTCGAGGTCTGGTAGAACCAGAAGAACTCCGAGTTGGCCGCGTCCTGCGAGGTGCTGAGGCAGTGGTTCGCCGTCAGGTAGTAGGGCGTGAAATCCCCCGCCTGGGAGTTGAGGAGCTGGCCGGTGCAGAAGCCCGTGCCGTTGTCGAAGACAATGGCGATCACCGAGGTCGATCTGGCCACGTTCGCCCACTCTGGAAAGCAGGTCACGTCGTTGTGGCAGGGGCCCGCGGCCTTGGTCTGCACCAGGCTCTGCGCCACCTTGGCCACCGGGTCGAGGTAGAGGTGCTGCAGGCTGTCCATGGCGAAGGGCAGCTCGGCGTCCGCGGCCCCGGCCGGCGCCAGGTACTCGACGCGCACCCGCTCGCCGAACATCGTGCCGGACCAGAAGTCGGTGCGAAGGGCCTGCGCCTCCGAGCCCTGGTAGTGCTCGACGTAGCGGCCGGGATCGAAGGCCGGGAAGCCGTTGCGGAGCGTGCCGCTGGCGCCGGTCTTGTCGTTGGGGCTGTAGACCGCCAGCTCGGCGCCGGCCGGCAGGTGGACGTTCTTGAAGTGCAGGCGGATGCCGATCGCGTCGGCCGAGACGACGTCGGCCACCCAGAGCTTGGCGCCGCCGCCGACGTCGTACCAGTTGCCGTCGCCCGCGGCCACCTGGACGCTGCGGGCGATGCCGAAGCGCGTGATCTTGGTGCGGTGCTCGCGCTCGTTGAGCGCGTCCTCCTTGAGCAGGGCGTCGCGGTCGACGGCCTGGAGCCGAACCTCCGGCACGGCGACGAGGGTGATCCCCGCCCGCTCCGAGGGCATGAGCCGAACCGGCTTCTGGGCCTTCAAGGTGCGGCCCGGCATCTGGATGCCGAAGGTCTGGGGGACCTGCGACTCGCCCCCGGACGGTGTCGCCGCCCATCCGGCGCTCGCGCAGGCGACGGCACAGAGCCCGGTCACCAAGAGCCAACCCGCCGGACGCCGCCTACTGCCAGTCAACGTGTCCATCCTGTTCTCCTTTTTCGGTCGCTTGAGAGCGCCCTGGAATCTGAGGGGATTTTACCACGGCGCCCCGCAGAAGCCCCCGCCCAAGACCCTCATCACCCCGGCCCTCTTCTCCCGCCCCCTCCCACCCCCCTCACCGGGAGAAGAGGGAGAACAGCAAGACCGCTTCATCCGGGTCCCCCTCTCCCGGTCGGGGGGAGTGCGGTGGGAGAGGGGACAGGGGTGAGGGTCTTGGGCGGGGGGTCCCGGGCCCGGCACCGCTCTCAGTGGATCGACACCGTCATGTTGTAGTAGTTGCGGGTGTCGGAGGCAAGGTAGACCTTCCAGGAGAAGAACGCCGGCTGGCCGCCGTCGTTGGTCCAGGTGACGACCTCCTGGTCGTTGGTGGTGCGCGAGGTGACCAGGGGGTCCGTGCCGCAGTCCGGGCCGAAGAGATCGAGGTCGACGTCGCCGTTGGCATCGACGAAGCTGACGCGGACGGTGACCGTCCTGCCCGGCCGGACCTTGATCTTGTACCAGTCGGGAGCGAGGACCTTGACAACCCGGTTCTTGAGCGTGCCGGTCGCGACCACCCGCGCCTGGGCGCAGGTGTTGTTGGGCTCCGAGGTGTCGTCCCACCCTCGCCGCAACGGATTCTTGATCTGCCGGTAGGTGGCGGCGAAGGCGCCGTAGCAGTCGAAGAGGTCGGCCGGGCTGGCGCCGCAGAAGGAGGGGCCGCCCAGGAGCTGGCCGAAGAGCTGTTGGGTGTCGGCCCGGAAGATGCCCGAGCCGGAGGAGCCCGGCTCGGTGACGCCGCTCGTCCAACTGATGCGGTCGAAATTCGCGTTCGGGCAGGCGGAGCTCTCGTCCTTGAACCCGAAGCTGATGCGCTTGAAGTCCGCCTCCGGATGATGGATGCCCGCGGCATCGGTGCCGTCGGCCACCGGCGTCGACGTCCAGCCGGACCAGAACAGGCCGTCCGGGAGGGCACCTTCCACCATCATCAGGGTGTAGTCGGAGCTGGAGCTGGTGGAGACCAGCGTCGCTCCGTTCGAGCGCGGCACGCTGTTGATGTCCGGCGGCGTGCCGTTGCAGGTGTCGGTCTGGTAGAACCAGAAGAGCTCGCTGTTGCCGGCATCCTTCTGTGTGCTGAGGCAATGGTGGGCGGTCAGGAAGTAGGGAGTGAAATCGGCCGCCTGGTCGTTGAGGAGCTGGCCGGTGCAGAAGGCGCTGCCGCCGGAGACGATGATGCCCAGGCCGGCGACCGACTTGGCCTGATCGGCCCACTCGGGAAAGCAGGTCACGTCGTTGTGGCAGTCGCCGGCCTGCTTCTGGATCAGGCTCTTCGCCAGCCTGGCCACGGGATCGAGATAGACGTGCTGCAGGAGGTCCACGGTGAAGGGCAGGTCCGGGGCGGCGCCGGCCGGAGCCAGGTACTCGACGCGCGCCCGCTCGCCCGGCAGGGTAGCGGTCCAGAAGTCGGTGGTCGCCGCCTCGGCCTCCGAGCCCTGATGGCGCTCGACGGCACGCTCCGGGTCGAAGCCGGGAAAGCCGTTCCGCGCAGTGCCGCCGGCGCCGGACGAATCGGGCACCGCATAGACCGCCAGCTCGGCGCCCGCCGGCAGATGGACGTTCTTGAAGTGGAGGCGCAGGCCGAGGGCCTCGGAGGAAACGACGTCGCCGGCCCACAGCCGCGCACCCCCTGCGACTTCGTACCAATTGCCGTTGGCGGCGGCGACCTCGACGTCGCGGGCGACGGCGAACCGCAAGAGCTTTTCCATCCCCGTCCGCTCGTTGACGGCGTCCTGTTTGAGGACCGCGTCGCGGTCGATGGCCTGAAGGCGGACCTCGGGCACCGCCCCGAGGGCGATGCCTGCCTGCGCGGACGGCGCGAGCCGGACAGGCTTCTGCAATCGGGCGACGCGCTGTGCCGGCAG
>JBAPYB010000079.1:0-12496 GCA_049284515.1 Thermoanaerobaculia bacterium | reverse complement strand
GGCGTGGCAGGAGCGACTCCTGAACCTTCAGGAAGAACTCCTTGGCATTCAGAAGCGACTCCTGAACCTTGCGGAGCGACTCCTGAAGCTTGAGGAGCTGCTCCTGAACCCTCAGGAATGACTCCTCGGCATTCAAAAGCGACTCCTGAACCTTACGGAGCGACTCCTGAACCTTACAGAGCGGCTCCTGAACCTTCAGGAACAACTCCTTCGCATTCAGGAGCGGTTCCTGAAGCTTACGGAAGGGCTCCTTGACCTTCAGGAGTCATTCCTGAGCCTTACGGAAGGACTCCTGATCCTTGAGGTACGGCTCCTGAACCTTCAGGAACGACTCCTTGACCTTACGGAACGACTCCTTACCCTTCAGGAACGGCTCCTTGATCTTACGGAGCGGCTCCTTACCCTTCAGGAGCGGTTTCTGGTGCTTACAGAAAGACTCCTGAACCTTCAGGAGTCACTCCTGAACCTTATGGAATAACTCCTTGACCATCAGGAGCGGCTCTTGATCCTTCAGGCATGACTCCCGGCAAAGATAGGCTTTAATCTCCCAGGCTTCTGAATGCTGCCGCCCCTTCGAGGCTGACGAGCCCTGGGCTCGTCACAGAATAACTGTGCCAGTTCTTGCTTCAGCCCCGAAGGGGCGAAAGCAGCCCTCCGGGATCCGGTCTTCTGTCGCCCCTCCGGGGCTTTCGGGTTGGTGGGATCTCTCACCTGGGGCTGACGCCCCAGGCTTCTATACTTTCGCCCCTCCGGGGCTGAGCTCCGAAGGGTTGGGACAGTTATTTTGTGACGAGCCCTTAACTGTTAACGACCGCCGACCAGGGCCCTATCGTCCTTTCTTGCTGTTCTCCCTCTTCTCCCGGCGGCCGGGGGGAGGCTGGGAGAAGAGGGCCGGGGTGATGAGGGTCTTCGGTGTTGCGGCGACCGGTCCGGTTCACGCCGGCTCCGTGCAGCGGCGTCGCAAGCCCCCCTCTGGACTCCCCCCGCCAAAGAGGTCCAGAGTTTCAGAGACCAGGGAGATCAGAGGCCAGAGGAGAATGGGAGCACGACGACACGAAACCCGCGGCCGTCGAGGCGGAAGCCCGGCTCGCTCCTGAAGCGGAACGCACAACGGGCGAGCCTGGCGTCGCCGAAGCACGAGCCGCCGCGCACAACACGGAGGGATTGCGAAGATGCTTCTAGATCCTCCCGGCCATCCGCGGCCACGTAGGGATAGTCCTTCCAGGCACTCCTTGTCCATTCCCAGACGTTGCCGCTCATCTCCTCGCAACCCCAGGGACTGGCTCCACCAGGGAAACAACCGACGGCACTGACGTCCTGGACCTTTGCTTCCCAAGTGTTGGCCCGGTCAGGGTCAAAGCCACCAGCCCAGGGGTAACTCCGCCCGTCGGTACCGCGCGCCGCCTTCTCCCACTCCGCTTCGGACGGCAGGACCACTCTCCAACCCTCCGGCAGGCGGTCCTCCTTTCGCCAGCGGCCCTCCAGCCAACGGCAGAAGGCCAGGGCTTCGGACCAGCTCACCGAAACCACCGGGTGGTTGCCGGGGCCGCGCAGGCTGTCCAGATCTCCCGGCATCTTTCCGGTCGCGTCCACGTACTCCCGGAACTGGGCTACGGTCACCGGGTACCGGCCGATCCGGTATTCGTACGGCAGATCGCAGTCGTGCGCCGGCCTCTCATCCTTGTAGCCGTTCGGGTCACCCTCCTCGCTCCCCATGTGGAACGGCCCGGCGGGCACCGTGCGGAGCTCCATAGCCTCCACGGTCATGACCTCGGGCCGGGGGTCTCCCACCGCGGCGAGGGCCTTGCCGGCGGCGGCGCGGCGCGCGGGCTCGACCCGGCCGGCAGCCCCCAGAGTATCGAGGAGGGCGGCGACCACTTTCTTCCGGCAGGCAGCCGTCACGGCACCTGGGCCGGCATCCGCCACGGCCTCTCCCATCCAGACCGCGGCCTCGCCCGGTGGGCCCGGCGCCAAGCCCAGCAGGCCCTCGACGACCTCGCTCGCCGCCTGCTCCCACTGGTCGATGATCGCCAGGTGCGCGACGGTGAGGACAACCACCTCGTGCCACGGGGCCTCGCCCACGTGCGGCGCCAAGGCCTTGATGAGGACGACGGCCCCCTCCCGGGCCTTGCGCGCCAGGGCCACGGCCGCCAGATATTCCTGGAAGGTGAGATGAATGAAGCCATAGTGGTGCTCGCCGCGGCTCAGGAGAAGCGACGAGTGATCTCGGACGTCCAACAGGAAGCCTTCGGCGGCGTGGGCCGCATCCGCGTGCCCGCGGCCGGCGCAGAGGGACTCCAGCTTGCGCAGCAGCTCCCCCTCCTTGACCAGGCCGACGCCGGGCGACACCTCGTGCATCCAGAGGGCGAGGGGCTCCAGGACCTTCAGGGTCTCCACCAGGTCCACCTCCCGGCCTGACCGGCCCGCCAGGCTGCGGGCCAGGTTCCAGTGCTTGAGGAGCGTCTCGACGTAGTTTTTGTAGAGCTCCACCCTGCGGTCCGGGAGCGCGATGCCGCCGCGCTTCATCAGCGCCAGAATGGTGAGGAGCAGCGGATTCGAGGCCAGGGATCGCACTCCAGGATTGACGCGAACCGCCGCCTGAAGCTCCCCGCGCTCCCGCTCGGCCTTGGCCCGGGCCACCTCGGTCTCGCCGCCCACGGCTTTTTCGATGGACACCGTCCACTTGCTGAGAAACTCCTCGATCTCCTCGTCGTCGAAATCCACCAGGGTGGCTTCCGCCAGCCCCTCCGCAGCGAGCCGGACCTCGCGGTAGCCCACGATCCGGCTCGTCAGGACGAAGCGGTTGCCTCCCTTGCCGGCTTGCCGGTGCCGAGAGTAGAAGTCCCGCACCCGGTCGACTACGAGATGGCGGCGCCCTGCGTCCCGCACCTCGTCGAGGCCGTCCAGGAGAAGGAGAGCGCTCCCTCTCTGGAGGGCCTGCTCGAGCAGGGCTCCGAGGGGGACCTGGATCTTCCGTTCATCCTCGTAATAGCGGGCGATGAAGGCGTCGAGAGAGACATCCCTGTCGGCCAGGGCGTTGGCATAGGCAGCGAGGGGGAGGAGGATGGGTAGCCTCCCGCCCAACCCCAGGGCCTCTCCCTGGCCGGAAGCGAGAGCCAGGGCCAGGACCTTGAGGAAGGTGGTCTTGCCTGCGCCGGGATCCCCGAGGAGGACCAGGCCGTCGTGCCTCTGTAGTAGCTCCAGCACCGGCACGGGTGCGGACAGGCGCTCTCCCATGTCCGCTCCCTCCTCTGCGGCCGGCATCCGGCCGGCCACGCGGAGCTGGCGGGCCCAGGTCTCTCCTTCCGGCGTGTGCAAGCGGGCCTTCAGAGGGACGTACATCTCCAGGAGCGGCAGCTTGAGGGCGACGCGGTCCGAGATGCCCATGCCCCGGAGGTCGAGATACCGGTAGGTATCCACCAGAACCTGGAGGTAGACCCGGGCGGCCTCTTCCAGATCCGCCGGCGGCGATCCCAGCCCAAGCCGGCGCAGGAAGTCACCGGCGTCGGGAGCCTCGACGTGGACTTCCAGGTGCTCGATCGAGGGGGGTAGTCCGTCCTGGCGCGCCGGGGCCTCCGTCCTGCGGCCGCCACGCCAGAGCCCGAGGCGGACCGCCGCAACCGCCGCGGCGCCGAGCCACAGCGCGAGCTGCACCAGAGCGGTCAGCCCTTGAATCCGCGCCGACTGCGTGCCGGCCAGCTCCAGCAGGCGCGGCCCCCATCTGGAAGCCGACAGGCCCAGGAGGATCAGGACCAGCATCAGCGCACCGGAAAAGAGCCACTTTTTTAGCATGACATGGAGATCGTACCGCAGAAAGGGGTCGCCGAACGCGCAACCGGTCACCCCGCCAGGCGCACCGCGGGCCGGCCCAGGAATTTCATCGTCAGGTCTCTCAGCAGCGGATCGAGCGACTCCTCGGGGTCGCCGCGCCTCAGGCGTTCGCGGACGGCGGCGTCGGCCATCACGCTATCAATGAGGATGCGCTGCTCGCGCTCGCGCCTCAGCGCCTCGACGTAGGTGACGCGAGTGAACGAGATCAGGTTGTAGAGCGGGACGTAGCGGTCCGGGTAGAGCTCGTTGAGCCGGCGCTCGACCATCTTGCGAAGCTGGAACTCGTGATCGCCCACCAGGTCGCGTAACTCGTGGAAGTGCTGGAGGGCGAGGTCGCCGATGGCGTCGGCGTTGGGTTTGCGTTGGGCCTCGAAGCGGGCGAAGACCTGCCGCCAGTCGCCGTCGCAGTCGATCAGGCAGTCGGCGAGCACCGAGCAGTCCTCGAAGCCGGAGTTGGCTCCCTGGCCATAGGAGGGGACGATGGCGTGGGCGGCATCGCCGATCAGCAGCACCTTGTCCTCGAAGGTCCAGGGGGTGCAGCGGACGGTGATCATCGACGCCTCCGGGCGCCCGAAGAAGTCGGCCACCAGGTTCGGCAACAGGGGGGACACGTCGGCGAACGAAGAGGCGAAAAGCTGTCGCAGGTCGTCGGGCGTGCGTATCGAGGAGAACGCCGGCTTCGCATCCTCATAAGGCATGTGCAGCGACAGGGTGAAGCTGTGGTCCAGGTTGGGAAAGCCGATCAGCATGTAGTGGTTGCGCGGCCAGATGTGGATGGCGTTGCCGGCGAGAGCCCAGCCGCCGTCCGTGGCGGGCGCCACGTTGAGCTCCTTGTAGGCCTGATCCAGGTATTCCTGGGCAAAATCGAACCGGCGGCTGCGCTGCATCTGGGTGCGCACGGCCGAGTGGGCGCCGTCGGCGCCGAAGAGACGGTCGCCCCGGTGCTCCGTCAGCTCGCCCGAGCGCAGGTCGCGCAGGGTGAGCGACGGCAGGCCGAGGTCCACCTCCAGGATTTTCTTTTTGAAGAAGCACTCCAGGGTGGGCTGCTCCAGGGCCACGCCCAGCAGCACCCGGTTGAGGTGGTTGCGCGACACCGAGTGGATCGCCTCGCGGTGGGTGCCGTAGGGCTGGTATTCCACCGAGCCGTCGACGTGGTGGATGACCCGGCCGTAGCAGGGCACGGAAATCGACCGCACGCGGTCGCCGACCCCCACGCGGTCGAGGGCGGCGAAGCCCCGCGCGCAGAGGGTCAGGTTGATCGATTTTCCCCCCGGCACCTCGGCTTCGCGGAAGTCCGGATAGCGGTCGAAGATCTGGACGTGGTGCCCCAACCGCGCCAGGTACAGGGACAGCAGTGAGCCCACCAGACCGGCACCCGCCACGAGAATCTTCTCCATCGACCGCCCCCTCAGCGGGAATCTCAAAAATAGTTGACGCCGCCGCCTGCGTCGCCAGGGATTGAAATCGCCTGGCTACCCTCGGTAGTCCCTACGGGACACGGGAAGAACGAAATGGCGGTCCCGGAGGGACAAGCGTCGGTAGCCAGGGATTTTAATCCCTGGCGCCATAGACGGCGTTGCTCCTTTTGAGACCTCCCCTCAGCGGCAACAGGTTTGAGCAGCTACCTCACGGGGAACGATATCCGAACGGGCGCCCCTCGTGCCGGCCCGTTGCTTCAACGCGCCCGCTTGCGCCACACCCGCCAGTCGTCGTTGAAGAAGACGCTGAGCACGAGGATGAAGCCGCAAGCCGCCGCCATCATGAAGAGGAGCATGGCGAGGCCGGGATAGCCGAAGAGGCGGAAGGAGGTCTGCACCTGCATCATCAGGGCCGCCCCCACGATGAGGGCCGCCAGCACCAGACCCAGGGCGATGCGGTTGGCGATCTTCTGCAGGTTGTCCATCAGCCGGGATTCGTCGAAGGCGTCCACTTTGACCTGGACCTTGTTGCCCGCCAGGTTGTCCAGCACCGAATTCATCCGTCCGGGGAGCTGCTGGGCGAATTCCTGGAGCTCCAGGACCGAGGCGAATAAATTGGCCGGCGAGAGCTTCTTCAGCATGTGGCGGCGCATGAGGGAGTCGCTGAAGCTCTGCACGATCTGATTGGGATCGAATTCCGGATCGAGGCAGCGGGCCGACTGGTCGAGCTGCAGCAGGGCCCGGCCCATGGTCGTCAGCTCCGGAGCAGGGCGGACGCCGTGCTCGGCCGACAGGCGGGCCAGCCGGACGAGGATCCGCCCCGCCTGGACCTGCTCGCCCGAGACGCCCTGATAGGCGCCCACCAGGTCCACCACCTCACGCCGGTAGCGGGGCTCGTCATAGTCCGAAAGCTTGGTGCCGATCTTCACCGTGAGCTGCGCCACCTCCAGGCCCCGGCCTCCAGTAATGGCGAGGAGAAGCTTGAGGAGGTGCTCCTGCAACGCCGGATCGACGCGCGCCACCATCCCGAGATCCAGAATGGCGAGCCGGCCGTCGGAGGTCACTTGCAGGTTGCCCGGATGCGGATCAGCGTGGAAGAAGCCGTCGACCAGGATCTGATCGAGATAGGCCCGGCAGAGATCCTCGGCCAGCGCGCGGCCGTCGATGTCAATGCGCGCCAGAGGCGAAAGGTCGGTGATCTTCGTCCCCTGCACGTATTCCATGGTCAACACGCGCGAAGTGGTGAAGGCATCTACCGGCTTGGGGATGACCAGGCGCTCGTACTCCTTGAGGTTGGTGGCGAGCAGGGTGAGGTTCTGCGCCTCCAGCCGGTAGTCCAGCTCCCGCAGCAGGGTCTTGCGGAACTCCTGCAGCATGTCGCGGAAGGCGAAGCGCCGGCCGACGTCCGTGTGGCGGTCGATGACGCCGGCGATCTGCTCGAAGGCTTCCAGGTCGTCCAGGATCACCTTCTGAATGCCCGGCCGCTGCACTTTGATCGCCACCAGCCGGCCATCGCGCATCCGCGCCCGGTGCACCTGCCCCAGCGAGGCCGCCGCCAGGGGCTCCGAGTCGAAGTCCTCGAAGGCCTTGGAGATCCGCACGCCCAGCTCTGTCGAGACGATTTCCTCCACCTCGGCGAAGGAGAAGGGCTCGACCTTGTCCTGCAAGCGGGCCAGAGCATCCAGATAGGGAGCCGGCAGCAGGTCCGAGCGGGTCGACAGGAGCTGGCCGAGCTTGATGAAGGTGGGCCCGAGCTCTTCGAGGTCCTTGGCGAGCCGCTCCGGATCGCCGCCCGCGGCGGCCTCTCCGTCCTCGTCGCCGAGAGGAGACCCGTTCTCCGCCGCCTTCATCAGGTCGGCCCGGCCGTGCAGCATCAACAGCCGGGCGATGTCCTTGTAGCGCTTCAGGTGCTCCGGCTTGAGCGACAGCGGCATCTTGGATCCCCCTTCCATCCACCGAACCGATTCGATGGCGGAGGATGCACGGGAGATGCCAAGACCAGGACGATTTTGGATTTTGGATTTTGGATTTTGGATTGAAGACGAAGGCTCCCCTCGCCCTGGTTCTCCAATCCAAAATCCAAAATCGTCAATCCAAAATCGAATCGTCAGTCTTCTCCGACCAGCAGTCCCAGCAGGTCCGAGGTCGTGATGATGCCGACGGCGCGGTCCTCGCGGGTGACGAGGAGGCGGTGGAGGTGGCCCTTGAGCATCAGGGAGGCGATCTCGGAAACCGTGGCATCCTCGCGCACGGAGTAGATCTTGGGATTCATGATGCTGGCGACACGCAGACCGTTGAGGTCGAGCTGGAGGTCCTCCATGTCCTCTTCGTCGAGGCCCTCCTCCCAACTGGGCCCGAAGAAGCTGGAGCCCTCCTCGCCGGCGCCCCTCTCCTCGCCCGACGCCACGGCCGCGATGTCCGCGATGGAGACGACGCCCACCAGCCGGCCCTGGGCATCGGCCACGGGCGCGCCGCTGATCTCGTTTTCCAGGAGAAAGCTGCCCAGCTCGCGCACCGTCATGTCCTCCCGGACGGTGAGGACCCCGGGGTTCATGAGGTCGCTGGCGGTGATCGGTCGCATTCCAGGCCCCCCGCTCCGCGTCGGCGTTCCCGCGTACGATATACGAAAACGTTGCAGATTCGCCGTCACATCGCCGTGACAGCTAGAGCGACCGCAGCATCGCCTCCAAGGCCTCCGGATGGCTCGCCCGCACCCGTGCCTCTTCGTCGCTGATCACCCCGCGCTGGACCAGTTGGGCCAGCGACTCCTCCATCGCGATCATGCCGTGACGCTTGGCGATGGTGATCTCGTTGTAAAGCTTCTGCAGGTTGTCGCTACGGATGTGGTGGCGCACGGGGTAGTTGGCGAGGAGCAGCTCGACGGCGGGCACGCGCCCCCGGCCGTCCGCCCGCGGCACGAGCTGCTGCACGACGATGGCGTGGAGCGACAGGGCCAGTTGGTGGCGGATCTGCGACTGCTGGGCCGGGGGGAAGACGTCGACCACCCGGTGCACCGCCTGCTGGGCGTCGTTGGTGTGGAGCGTCGAGAGCACCAGGTGGCCCGTCTCCGCCGCCGTCAGCGCCGTCGCCACCGTCTCCAGGTCGCGCATCTCCCCCACCAGGATGACGTCCGGGTCCTGCCGCAGCGAAGCCCGTAGCGCCTCGTGGAAGGTGCGGGCGTCGCGCCCCACCTCGACGTGCTCGATGACTGAGCGGATGGAGCGGTGCTCGTATTCGATGGGGTCCTCGATGGTGATGATGTGGCTGTTGCGGGTGCGGTTGATCTCCCCCACCATCGCCGCCAGGGTGGAGGACTTCCCCGAGCCCGTGGGGCCGCAGACGAGGATGAGCCCGCGGCTGGGCTTCACCAGGTCGGCCAGCGCCGGCGGCAGGTTGAGGCCCGGGAGGCTCGGGATCTCTGAGGGCAGGGCGCGCACGGCCGCCGCCGGCTCGCCGCGCTGGCGGTGGAGGTTGACCCGGAAGCGCCACGCTGGCCCGCTGCCGTCGTCCACTCCGGCGCGGCCGAGGCTCAGGGTGAAGTCCGTATTGCCCCGCTCCTCCAGATCCTGCCGCTCCTTGCTCCCCAGGTGGGCGAGGAACAGACGTCCCACCTCCTCGCCCTCCAGGGTGACCGCCTCCTCCATCCGGGTGAGGCGGCCGTTGACGCGGAAGACGGGGGGAAGGCCGGCGATGAGCAGCAGGTCGCTCGCCTGGCGCCGCACCAGCTCGGCGAGATACCGGTTGAGCGTCTCGCCCTCGTCGACCAGCGCCTGCTCCGGCCGCCGCAGGGTCAACGGCCGTTCGAACTGCTGGTACATCGCCTCGTCATGGGGCTCGAAATCCCGCTCGGCCTCCGCCTCGGCCGCCTCCTGGGTCCGGCGGTTCAGCTCGCGGACGAGCTCGTCGAGATCGGGATCGCGCAGGTCGGTCATATCCATAGGATCATACGGGGGAGGAGGGGGTTTCGTCGCGGACCGGCAGGAAGGACATAAACGACAACAGGGACGACAAGGACCTCGAAGCTGCGGACGATAGCGCCAGGTCTGGCGGTCTCGGTCCTTGCTGTCCTTAGGTCCCTGCTGTCCTTTAGCCGCCGGCCCGCAGGCGCTCGATCTCGGCCCGCAGACGGGCGACCTCGGCTTCAGCAGCCTTACGGGCCTCGGCCTCCCTCTCTGCTTTCGCTTCGGCGGCTTTGCGGGCCTCGGCCTCAGCTTGCCGGGCCTCGGCTTCCCGCTTGACCTGGCCCTCCGCGAGCTTACGACCCTGGGCCTCTTCCTCGGAGGTCCGCACCAGTTGCCCGGTCGCAGCGTCGCGGATCATCACCCGGTCCCCTTCCGGCGAGATCGAGAACCAGAGCTTGGTGGTCTCGGAAAACAGCCGGTCCTCCCCGTCGGGCACGATCCGCTGATACCTTCCAGCAGGGTCGAGCCGGTAGCCGAAGATCCGATGGCGGCCTGCCGGCTGGCGTGGCAGCTCAAGCAGCAGGTACTCGGGGATGCCGGTGCGCTGGTAGATCTCCACCTTGTCATGCTCGTCGATCTCCCGGATGCGGGAATCTCGCGGTGAGATCACCTCGATGATCAGGCACGGAGGAACCCCTTGCTTGACCACGTCGTAGCTCCCCTCGACCTTCTCCGGATGGCGTGCGCCGCGGATGACGGAAATGTCCGGGCTGGGCTTCGGCAGTCCCGGGCCCAAGAGGTGCTGGACATCGAAGAGGATCATCATGTCCGGCCGGGACTGAAAGCAGCGCTTCAGCCGGTCGGCGAGATCGAGGATGGCTTCTCCGTGCGCTTTCCCCTGCACCCATTTGTCTCCGAGCTGCGGATTGAGGTAATCCTCTCGGGTGAGCGGAGTCTCCCACAGCTCCCTGCGCCCGTCCGGACGTTCGACCCAGCGCAAGAGCATGGCCCGGCCGGACTCGGTCTCCTGCTGGCTCGAGGAGGATGCAGAGCCGTCCCCGCGATGCAGCGCTCTCCTCGTGGGCTCGGTCATAGGTGTGAGTATAGTGAGTCGTCCCAGATGCGTCAAAAGATAACGTCTTTCCGCGACGGAAGAAAAGAACTGGCAGATCGGCTCAAATCCTCACCATCAGCTTCCCCTTATTGCTGCCGTCGAAGAGCCGCAGCAGGGCTTTGGGGGCGTTCTCCAGACCGTCGACGATGTCTTCCCGGTAGTGGAGCCTGCCCTCGGCCAGCCAGCGGCCGAGATGCCCTTGAGCTTCGGCGTAGCGCGCGTGGTAGTCCATGACCACGAAGCCCTCCATGCGGGCGCGCTGGACGAGGAGCGCCATGTAGTGGCTCGGCCCCTTCATGGGCCCGGTGGCGTTGTACTGGGAGACGGCGCCGCAGATCACCACCCGGGCGTGCAGGGCCAGGCTGCGCAGGGCTGTGTCCAGGATCTCGCCGCCGACGTTGTCGAAGAAGACGTCGATCCCCTTCGGGCAGGCGCCGCGGATCTCCTCGTGGAGGTCCTTCGCGGTCTTGTAATTGATGGCCGCGTCGAAGCCCAGATCTCGGTTAAGCCAGCGGCATTTCTCGTCCGTGCCGGCGATGCCCACGGCGCGGCAGCCCTGGATCTTGGCGATCTGCCCCACGATTGAGCCCACGGCCCCGGCGGCGCCGGAGACGAGCACGGTTTCGCCCGCCTTGAGCTGTCCCACGTCCAGGAGGCCGAAGTACGCCGTCAGCCCCGTCATGCCCAGCGGACCGAGGGCCACGGCCGGCGCGATGCCGGGCGGGATGCGGGTCAGCTCCTTGCCCCTGGCCACGGCGTATCGCTGCCAGCCGAGAATGCCGGAGACGAGGTCGCCCGGCTTGAAATCCGGATGGCGGGACTCCGCAACCTCCCCCACCGTGAGGCCGCGCATCACCTCGCCGAGGCCGACCGGCGGCACGTAGCTCCTCCCCTCGTTCATCCAGCCGCGCATGGCGGGATCGAGCGACAGGAGGATGTTGCGCACCAGCACCTGCCCCTCCTCCGGCTGCGGAATAGGCCCCTCGACCGATTGAAAATCACTGTCCTGCGGCAAGCCCTTAGGCCGGGCGGCGAGACGGATCTGGAGGTTGGTGCCGGGGGTCTGGGTCATGACGGTCTCCTTGGCAGGCATGGCGGTACGGGGGAGGAGCCTACCCCAGCTCCCGCACGACCTGCGTGGTACAGTGTCGAGAGGCCCGGGAGGTGTTCCATGTCTGAAACTCGCCCAGTCACCCTTGCCGATGGTAGCGTCGTCCACTCAGACTCCGAGATCATGGGAGGAGCTCCCGTGTTCGTAGGCACCCGGGTGCCCGTACAGACGCTTGTCGACTATCTTGAAGGCGGCTATAGCGTCGACGAGTTTCTGGACAATTTCCCCAGCGTGCGCCGCGAGCAGGTCAACGCGTTTCTCGAGCCCTCCATACCGTGAAGGCCGGTCAAATCCTCCACGTCCCCCCTCCCTGACCCAGAGGGTGGATGGCGAGCGCCGTGATAGCTTCTTTCCATGCTCCCCGCTCTCCCCCGCTGCGGCTGGGTGCCGCTGGACAATCCCCTCTACGTCGCCTATCACGACGAGGAGTGGGGCGTGCCGGTGCACGACGACCGGCGGTTGTTCGAGATGCTGATCCTGGAAGGGGCGCAGGCGGGCTTGTCGTGGATCACCATCCTGCGGCGGCGCGAAAGCTACCGCCGGGCCTTCGACGGCTTCGATCCCGCCAAGATCGCCCGCTACAAAGCCACGAAGATCGCCAAGCTGATGAATGACCCGGGAATCGTCCGCAACCAGGCCAAGATCACGGCGACGATCCAGAATGCCCGGGCCTGCCTCGACGTCGTCGAGAAGACGGGATCGTTCGACCGCTTCCTCTGGCAGTTCGTGGGCGGCGAGCCCAAGGTCAACCACTGGGCCGTCCAGAACGAGGTCCCCGCCGACACGGCCGAGTCCAAGGCGATGAGCAAGGAGCTCAAACGGCGGGGCTTCGGCTTCGTCGGGTCCACCATCTGCTACGCCTTTATGCAGGCGGTCGGCATGGTGGACGACCACATCGCGACCTGCTTCCGCCGGCAGGCGGCCTCTACTTCGGCTACTTCCGCCAGAACACGGTGAGCACGGTCTTGCCGTCCTTCTGGGCGCCTTGAAAGAGCGCGACCCGGCCACCGCCGGGAAGCTCGTGGACCGTGAGGAGGCGCTCGTCGTTCGGACCCGGCGCCCGGTCCGCCCCGCCGCCGTCGGGCTCCCCTCTCACGTCGGGCTTGGGCGCGCCGGGCAC
>JBAPYB010000078.1:0-14289 GCA_049284515.1 Thermoanaerobaculia bacterium | reverse complement strand
GCTGGAGGCCGGCGGCGCCGCCGCGCCGCAGGCTGCGGTCTTGCCGTCTTCAGATTTCTGCCACCTGACCTGCCAGACGGTTTGCCGGCGGGTGGCCGTGTCCGGCCCGCCCAGGGCCTTCTCCAGGATCTCCGGATCCTCGATATAGGTGACCTCGCGGTCCCAGACGTCCAGGAAGACGGTCTTGGCGCCGGCCGGGAGAGCCGGCGGATCGGGATAGAACGGCTGGTGGAGGTAGGAGACCGCGGCCGGCGGATTCCCCACCTGCTCGCCCGGGAACAGCTCGGCCAGCTTGCCGTCGACGTAGATGCGGCCGGCGGCGATGGCGAGGTCGTTGGCCCCCGCGGCCGAGATCTTGAAGCCGTTGGGGGTCGTCGCCTTCGGCACGGCGCTCGGGCCGAAGGTGTCCTGGGCCTGCACCTCCCAACGCCGCTGAGCGATGTCGACGTGCTCGTTCCAGTCGGCGTCGAGCTGCACCCGGCCCTGCTGCATCAGGACGCCGGAGTAGCGCCGCCGCGGTCGGTCGGTGAATCGTGAGTAGTCGCCGCTCATGCCGGGTCTCCTAGGTGACGTAGATGAAGCCGGCTTCCAGCCCGAAGGGGAGGTACTCTTCGAGGCGGAGCCGGAGGTTGGCTTCCCGCTGCGGCTGCTTGAGGTGGCAGAAGGCCCCCATCTCGGAGCCGTCCTCGGCGCCGGTGCGGATCTGCAGCGGGCAGGTGAGGTGGAGCTGGGCGTAGGCAGGGAGCCCGTAATGCGCCGCGGTGTACGACGGCACCAGCCACGGCTCGACGGCCTTGCGGATGGCGTCCTTGTAGTCCGGCGGCGGCTTCGTGCCCTGGGCCGCGGCCGCCGCCAACGCCAGCTCGGCGCGCGCGTCGACCTCCAGGTCCGGCTGGCAGTGGTAGCGCCGGGGCGTGCGCGAGCCGGGAGGCACGTAGGAGAAGCGGACGCAGCCGTCCTGCAGCCGCTCGGCGGTCACGACGCCGCCGAAGATCACCTCGCTCGCCAGCGTCAGCTCCTTGACGAACGCGGGGCCGAGCAGAGTGACGCGCTCCAGCCACGCCGGCGGCCCCGAGGCGCCGGCGGCATTGGCGATCACCGCCATCGGCGAGAGCGGGGGACTGGGGATCCCGTCGACGATCGAATCGAGCAGCCAGAGGCCGAGGGCGTGCCGCGGCAGGCGCAACGGCCCGGCGATGCTGAAGGCGATCTCCACCCGGAGCTCCTCGTTGATCGGAGCGCCCTTGCCGTCGGTCTCGGCGACCGTCAGGCTGGGGGCCTGGACCTGCGGCGCCCCGGTGACGTCGTCGAGGCCGCCGCCCGGGACGAGAGTGGTGTGCAGCAGGCGCAGCCGGCCGAGCTGGCCGGTGACCTGGACGGTCCCCTCGACCAGCAATCCCGAAAGGGTGACGGAGGCCTCCGGGTCGTCGCCCTGAATGACCAGCGGGGCGGTGAGCCGGAGGTGCGGCCTGACCTCGTCCGCCGCTTCGATCACCAGCCGGCGCCCGCCGGAGACGGTGATCGTGACCGCCTCCTCGTAGGTCCGGTTGTCCAGGATGGAGATCACCGTCGTCTGCCGGGGCGTCGCCGGCCAGGCCAGCAGCGCGGCGGCGAGGCTCGTCTTCGCCCCCGGCGTGGCGCCGCTGCCGTCGACCTGGATGACCGTCACATCGTCCACATCGTTGCGCCGCTCCAGCCAGGCGGCGCGCTGGTAGGGGCCGCCGCCCAGGTCGGCGCTGAAGCCGTAGTGGTCGTCGACCTCGACCTCTTGGGCCGGCACGAACCCGGAGCCGAAGGCCATGCGCCCGAGCGCCACGTCGACGCCCACCACGTTCGGGTTCGCCGGCTGCTTCCAGGTCGCGAGGTTCATGCAGCGCACCTGCTGGGGCGGCACCACGACGCCGTCGCGGAAGATCTGGAAGCTGCTGCCCGGCGCCGGCGGCAGGGCGGAGGGATTCACCGCCGGATCGTCGATCGCCTCGAAGAGCCCGTAGAAGTCGGTGAACAGGGGCGGTGAGACGGGGTTCAGGTGCCGCCGCAGGTCGTCGCAGAAGGCGAGCGGCCGGATGGGGCCGGGGATGTGGAGCTCGGTGGCGAGACCGGCCTCGTCCCCCTCGCGGCGCCAGCGGCTGAAAAGCGGCGCCGGATTGCCCAGCGGGCTGAAGGTGTAGCGGAAATCGCCCACGGCGCCGATCCGCTTCGCCCGGACCCGGACCATCTCGTAGCTGCGCAGCCGCCAGAGGAAGAAGCCGAGGTCCTTGATGCCGTACCAGCCGGTGAGCTGCGAGATCGGGCGCACGTCCACGGTGTGGGCCGTGGTGTCGAAGGGGCCGTCGAGGAGGTCGACCTGGGGGATCGGCCGCAGGTCGGGGGTGCGCAGGTTGGCCATCCGCAGGTGGTTGCGGACGTGCTGCGTCCAGCCCAGCCGCTCGAACATCTCGGCCGCGTGGGCGCCCCAGCCGGTGACGTCGCGCGCCAGCTCCTCCAGCATCGGCAGGGTGGCCTTGCGGCGCCGGTAGTAGATCGTCTTCGCCACGTCGGCGCGGCTGCGCAGCGCCACCTCGGGCGTCAGCCGCGGGCCCACGAGGTCGGGGAAGAGCCCCTCGGCCGTCCGCGGCTGGCGGATGCGGCCGGCGTCGAACAGCGGCAGGTTGCCCACCAGGTCGCCGAGGTAGGGGATGACCCACGGCTCGCAGGTCTCGATGAAGAAGTCGTCCCAGAGCTGGCGGACGTCCGCCGCCATCAGGTCCGACTGCGCCTGGACGATGCGCAGCAGGCCGCGCAGGGGATCGCCCAGCGCCGCGTCGCGCTCGCGGTAGGTCGCCGGCAGCAGCATGAACAGATGATCGCGAGGGTCGCGGGGATCGGTCGTGTCGGCCATCAGGAGAGCCCTCCCAGGGCGCCGATCACGGCGTCGTGCGCCGGGTCCGCGAAGAAGGCCTGCTCCGCCGGCAGCACCTTCGGGGGGTGGGCGCCGAAGAGCGCGAGGACTAACGGATCGTTGGCGGCGGAGGAGCCGGCGAGCGGGCGGGCGGCGAACATCCGCAGGCGCGGCTGCACCGGGCCGGCCGTGGCGCCGCGGGCGGCGAGCTGCGCCGGCGTCCAGCTCTCGTAGCCCTTGGAATGGAGCACGTCGACGTCGACGAAGGAGACGCCGGGGACATCCTGGAGGATGCGGTAGACGTCGCTCAGGTGGACGGGCGCGGCGAAATCGACGGCGTCGAAGGCGAAGGCGGCGAGGAGAGCGTCGCGGGCGGCCTTCCGCACGTCGGCCTGGACGAAGTCGTCGCCGACGGTGATGGTGGCCTCGATCACGATCGGGATGCGGCTGAAGTTGGCGAGCTCCAGCGGATGGTTGGGATCGCGCTGCCGCGTCAAACCGGAGTAGAGGCGCTGGAGGTCCTCGGGGGTGAAGATCCCTCCCTGCTGGCCGGCGACAGTCAGGTGGACGCCCTTCTCCAGGCCGTTCCACACCCAGGTCGCCCAGGCCTTGGCGATCTCGCCGGACTCCAGGGCGAGGAGCTGGAAGTCGAGGAGGGAGACGATGCGGCCGAAGGTCTTGACCGTGGCCGGCGCGGCCTGCCGGGCGCGGTCGAGGACCTCGGGATCGGCCCCGCCGCTGGTGGGCGCCGGGTTGGCCGCGGCCTTGAGGCCGACGGGGCGGTCGAGGAGGATGTTGAGCTGCTCGGCCGCGAGCCGCCCGGCGAGGCCGGAGCCCTGGCGATAGGTGGCGGTGACGTTGCCGCGCCCGGTGGGCAGGCGCGCGCCCGAGGTGCCGTCGCCGAACTGCAACACGGTGGTGCCGTCGCCGGCCTGGCGGGCAGTGAAGACGCGGGAGGTCGGCGGCTGGGCGTAGAGGCTCGCGACCTCCTGCCACCTCTCGCCGTTGGCGAGCAGGGTGAGAGCGCTCTCGCCGCGGACCGTCCTGGCGCTCGGCACGTAGGTGAGCGGGCTCTTGCGCAGCGCGAAACGCTGGAAGGGGATCGCGGCGTTGCCGTCGCCCAGGATCTCGCCGCGCACGCTCTCGCCGTGCGTCGCCGCCGCCACGTTGCCGAGCAGCACGGCGGTGCGGGTCTCGAGCTGGATGTCAGAGAGGGAGCTGAGGTCGATGCGCAGGAAGTCCTGGTCCTGGGCGAGATCCGAGGGATCCGGGCCGTGGAAGGTCTCGACCCTGCATTCGGTGACCGTGGCGGCCACCGGGTCGCCGTTGTGGTCCAGGAGCAGCACCTGCCGGCCCGGCGCGACGTCGGTGGGACGGATCGCAATACCCGGCACCAGGTCCTTCCCCGAGATCGTGCGGCCGATCTCCACCAGGCTCTTGTCGTCGTTCTGGCTGACCGCCGGCACGTACACCGAGCCGCCGGTCAAAAGGCCCGAGTAGTCGCCGGTCCACAGTGGGAGCGCGGGCCCCTTGAGCCAGTAGATCTGGACCTTGCGGCGGTTGGTGACGGACAGGGTGGCCGACAGGGTGAGCTGGGTGACCGTGCCGCGGGGGCGGTGGTCGGCGAGAGAGCCGGACGGCAGCGTCCCCAGGATCTCCTCCCCCTGGGAGACACCCGTCACCTTCAGCACCACCGGATCTTTGCCCTGCTCGTAGATCATCAGCTCGTCGCCCACGGCGAGGTCCTTGTAGACCCGGTCCAGCGGCAGAGGGAGGGTGGGATCCGTGGCGACCGGGACGTCCAGCGAGCCCCAGACCGGCGGTTGTTTAGGGTCGGAATTCGGGACGACCGTGGCATACGACTGCGGCGCGTCGTGGCCGAAGATCCGCATCCTGTCGCGGTAGATCCGGGCCGCGGTCGTCGGGGTCCAGACGGTTTTGACCACCGGCTGGGTCCAGACGAGGACGAAGCGGTCGCCGTCGATCCGTACGTCCCGGACCTCCTTTTCCTCGGGTGCCTGCGGGACGGCGGCGGGCGCGACTGGCTCGAGCAGAGGAAAGGTGTGCCTCTCCCAGTAGGCGAGCGCAGCGCCGAGCTCCACCGGCCGGCTCCAGAGGGGGCGCTGGGGCACCACGCGATCCGGTACGTCCAATCCCGCGATCTCGCTCAAGGTGGTGAACCCGGGCGGCGACACGGGAGGACCGTCGGTGCCGCCGAAGAGAACGACCTTGTCTTTGGGGCTGAGGGCCTTGGCTGCCCGCCAGCCTGCGGTGTCGGAGGTGAGGAAGGCCGTCTGCCTCCCCTGCGCCAACGGATTGACCACGACCGGCTTTGGCAGGACGGGCAGGCGGTTCAGCCGGAAGTCGGCGGTGGCGGCCTCGACGGTCTCGAAGATCTGGGGCCTCTCGTCCTGGCCCGGCGTGCTCATCACCCTGAGGCCGGCGGGGATGCGCACCATGGCGCCCGTCTCGGCGGTGAAGGCCAGGCGGGTGGTCGCCGCGAGACCAGGACGCAGGTGGTAGTCGAGCAGCCGCACCATGCGCAGCACGGAGTCGCGGTGCACGGCGGTGCGCAGCCAGGCCTCGTTGGCGATGCGCTCCTGGTAGAAGGTGAGCACGTCCGCCACCGCCGCCCACAGGTCGAGCACCGTGATCGCCACGTCGTCGTCCGTGCGGGCGGTGAGGGTGGCGAGCGCCGGCTCCTTGGCCAGGGCGCGCACCATGGCCTCGCGGAACGACGCGTAGGTGCCGATGCGGTAAGCGACCGCCGCGAGGCCGGGGAGGTTGTCCACCGCCTCCGGCGTGGGGGAGGCCGCCGTCTCGCAGCAGCCGCAGAGACCGGGTTTCGCCGCCGCGTCCATCTACAGACCTCCCAGCGCGGTCAGGCGCAGCACGCCGTTCTCCGCGAAGCTCGGGTCGTTGTCGAGGCGGGCGATCTCGCCGTCGGCCAGCGGGAGCACGCCGGTCGCCAGCTCGTCGCCCGCCACCGACCAGAAGCGCTTGAGCACCGTCACCTCCGCCGATTCCACCCCGGGCACGTGCTCGACCGCGGCGTAGATGCGGCTCAGGTAGATGTCCTCGCCGAAGGTGAGGCGCGGCGGGTAGAAGAAGCCCGTGGTGCCGTCGGGATTGCGGCGGCTGGAGAGGGCGCGGCGGACGCCGGTGAGCACGTCGCTGCGGAAGTAGCCGCGGGCCACGCAGAGCTGGAGGTCGATCTCCAGGGGCACGTACTGGGCGGTCAGCACCTCCAGGTCGTAGCCGGCCAGCTTGTAGCGCAGGAGCTGCGCGCGCACGGCCGCGGCCAGGGCGGGGCTGAGGCTGGTCCGCCCGCCCGGCGCAGTCACCAGGTCGGCCGGATCGCTGGGATGGACGGCGACGAACACCGTGTGCCAGCTCCCGGTCCAGCGGAACGCGCACTTGGCGGCGGCCACGGCGGGGAGCTTGAGCGCCGCCGCCTCGTAGTCCGCCTCGGTGACGGCGCGCAGTTGCTCGGCCTGGAAAGCGCGGGGGGCGAGCTGGCGCACCTCTTCGATGGTCTGCGGATCGGTGCCGTCCACGGCCGGCACGGGGTGGCGAAGGGCGGACGCGAATTGCTGCACCGCGGTGAACGCGGACTTTTTTGGAACGAGGTGCGCCAGCGCGCCGCTCCCCACGTTGCCGGCGCGGCCGTTGCCGATGCGGTAGGTGGCGGTCACCGAGGTCGCGGTCACCGGGCTCCGCCCGTATTCGTCGTCGCCGAAACGGAGGACCGCGATGCCGTCGTTGTCCACCTCGGCCACGAAGTGGGGATCGAGCGCGTGGCTCTCCAGGAGATCGGGCACCGGCAGCCACGGCTCGGGATCGCCGGCTGGATGGTGCACGAGCAGCGACACGGCCGGCTGGGCTTCGCTGGCCGTCCCGGCCAGGTCGTAGCGCGGCAAGGTCAGCGGGTCCACATCGTCGTCCCGCGACTCGAGCGGCATGGCCTGGAAGGTGAGCGGCCCCATGGAGAGGATGCTCTGCAGGCGGCTGGAGCGGCTGCCGACCCTCGCCGGCGGCGGCAGCTCCTCGACGACCGTACGACCGTGATCGCAGGGAACCACATTGCCGCGCGACACGGAGACGCGGAGGATGGGATCGCCGCTCTCCGGCAGGCTGCCGGTCAGGCAGAGGGGGAAGCGGAGGGCGTCCTCGGCACGCCAGGTCACTTGCAGGAGCGGCAGCGGATTCTGGCCTGCAGCCGTCACCTTCTGGAGCTCGCCATCCGCGGAGAGGTCCTCGCGGAAGACATAGTCGAAGGTTTTTTTCGGCGGATCGGTCAGGCGGACCACCTGCCGGTGGGCCGGATCGGCGTCCTGGGGCAGGCCAGTTGCTGTCCCCTTCACCTCCTCAAGGAGGATGAAGTCGCCCGCTTCGAGGGGCGGCGCTTTGGCTATCTTGTTCACCAGGTCGACGGTGAACAGGTAGGCGCCCGTGGCGCCGGCCGGCAGGCAGCAGTGCAGGTCCTCCCAGGTGTGGATGCGCATCTCGTTGCGCCCGGGGTCCACCTCAATATCCGCCGTGGTCTCGAAGACGACGGCATCCCGCAGGGCGGGATCGGCGCCGAAGTGCAGGTCGAGGGGATCGATCACCAGCCCCGGCGGCGCGGCCTTGCCGCGCAGCGGCCGGGGGATGCGGGTGAGCAGCATCGTCCCCCGGGGCACGGTGGCGGCGATGGCGGCGGTCCTTACGTCGAGTTGCACGAACGTCCAGGCGTTCCGGCCGTCGTGCATCCGGTAGTCCACCAGGCGGGCGTGGCGGCGGGCGGAGATGCGGTGGCGGCAGGTGTCGAGGTACGACTCGGTGGCCACCGCGTCCTGGAAGTAGCTGAGCTGGTCCCCCTGGTAGGCGAGCAGCTCCACCAGCGCCATGCCGAGGTCGGCCGGGTTGCGCTCGATCCACCCCGGGTTGAGCTGCGGAATGAGGTCGAGCAGCAGGCGGCGGAAGCTTGCGTAGTCCTTCGCCAGGTAGTCGAGGGCCGGCTCCGGGAGCAGCGCCGGCGGGCACTGCGCGTCCTGCCGGCAGTCGAGGTCCGAGGGGCAGCCGGCCTTGAAGCTGAAGGACGCCGACGAGAGCCGCGGGTCGAGCACCGTGACGGCGACGTTCAGGAGCCGCAGGGTGTAGATCGAGAAGTCGCCCGGCTGATCGACGAAGATCCGCAGCCGCAGGGGCTCGCCGGTCACCGTGACGCCAGAGCCGGGGAGGACGCGGATGCCCACGACGCGGGCTCCCCCCTCGACCTGGAAATTCTTGTCGTCCAGGGCAGGGAGAGTGGCAACGGCTTTGAGGAAGACCACGTCGAGGCGATACCGCTGGTCCGGCGAGACCAGCGGCTTTTCCGAGTACTCGACGAAGTCGACGCCGTTGAGCGTCGGGTGCGCGAGGACGGCGGCCTTGCGCCGGTCCTCGCCGCACAGCGCGCCGGTAGCCGCCGCGCTCATGCCGGTGCTCCGCCGGCGAAGACGTCCTCGCGCCGTTCGCCGAGGTCGCGCCGAAGGTACGTCACCTTCACTGAGAGGGTCGAGTCCACGGCCTGCACTTCCACTTTTTCGACCGCGATCACGTCGCCCAGCCAGCGCTGCAGCGAGCCGGCCACGAGCTGCTGCGTGGCGGTGGCCAGCGCGTCGCTGTTGGGCAGGAAGACCATCTGCTTCAAGCCGCAGCCGAACTCCGGCCGGTTCACCCGCTCGCCCGGGCTGGTGAAGAGAACCTGATAGATCAAATCGTAAATGTGATCGTCGGCATCGGTGTCCGCGGAACGGCCGCGGGCGTCGATGTGGAACGGATCGTCGAGATAGCGGGCCTGGGCCATGGCGCTCACTCCTGGAGGATCTTGAGCGACAGCAGGTTGGGGGAGGGCGGCGGCATGGGTGGCACCGGCGGCGCCGGCGTCACCGGTCCCGCGGCCGTGGCCTCTCCCGGGTGCAGGTGGGAGTTGAACATCGACACCAACTGGCCGAGATAGGAGAGGAGCTGGTCGCCGAGCACCGCCGGATGGGCGGCGCTCTGGCTGCCCTGGAAGATCAGCGGGCTCTCCGTCACCACCTGGATGGCCCCCTTGACCGTCACCGTGCCGGTCAGCACGCTCACCACCACCTGGTTCAAGCCAGCGGCGTCGGAGACCGAGATCGTTTGCGCCGTGTCGTCGAGGGCGATGATGAGCCCGAGGTCGCTGCGCAGGATCTTGGTCTGCGGCGTCGCCGGCACGCCCATCGGCTTCATCGGCACCTCGGCCGTCCCCCACCAGCCGCCGACCCAGACCGGGCGCGACGTGTCGCCGGCCTCGAACTCGATCCACACGCCGGCGCCGGTCATCGGCACTGCGAAGAAGCCGGCCTGGGGACCGGCGAAGGGAGCGCACGGGCTCGCCCAGCCGGAGGGGATCTCGCCCAGCACCTCCGGCACCATGGCCTGCAGCCGCCCGAGCTGGAGCGGGTCCATGTTGTTGAGCACCAGGCCCCGGTACTTGCCGTAGAACCGGTCGCCCGCTTGGTGTCCCTGACCTTCGTTCGCCATTTTCCATCGCCCTCACATCGCCGCGAAAGGATCGATGAACAGTTCGGCGCCGGTCAGTCCCACGGCGTTACGCCAACCTTCGAAATGTTGCGTGTACTTGTCGTTGGAGAGCGTGTGTGTCACCTGGGTGAGGTAGTAGTAGCCGCTGTGCTCGCGGCCGGCACCGCGCACGGCGACAGGCAGGCCGGGGCGCAGCACCTTGCCGAGCTTCAGGCCGTCCACCTCGCCCGAGCCGTGAAGGGCGCGGCTGGAGCGGTTGGCGATCGACTGGCTGGTGGTCATCAGCTCCGAGGCATTGGCCGCGTCAGTGCCGGCCGGCCGGGCGATCGGCGGCGGCTGGAGGCGTAGCAGCGTCGGCAGCAGCCCCATCGGCGGCTCCAGGGCGGCCGGCGCGATGCCGGGCAGCGGCGCCTTGGTCGCGGGATCGAGCGCCGTGGCCAGCACCGAGGTGGGCTGCAACATGTCGTAGCGGATGTTGAAGTTTTCGGTATTGGTGGCGATGCCGAAGTCCACCGACAGCACACCCTGCGGCGGCGTCGTCGTCTGCGGCGGGCCGAAGTAGCCGGTGTCAAGCCCCAGGACGGGATCGGGCTGCACGTAGCACTCGTAGGAGTTGCGCTCGGCGAGCTGCTTGATGAACTGGATGTCGGTGGTGCGCTGGATGGTGGTGGTCTGCAGGATGGTGCGCGAGGCGGGCGTGGGGATGGTGGCCGGGATCATCGCGTACTGCCCGAAGATGGCGGCGGCGATGGCGAAGTCGGGCATGTTGGGCCACGGCATCACCTTGTCCTGCTGGTTCATCAGCGTGCTGGTGGCGTCCATGCCCACCACCTCCAGCGTCGACTGCCCGGGCTGATTGCGGTTGTCGAGCCGCGCCTCCCGCACGTAGCCGTTGATGATCGTTTCCGGCAGCAGCCCCAGGTAGACGCCGATACGGATCGGCGTGCGCGGCTGGAAGAGGTCGATCTGCAGCACGTCCCAATCGCCGAGCGGCGAACGGCTGAGCTCGAAGCGCAGGCGGAAGATGGAGGCCTGGTCCGTCGAGGTCTCGATCTCGACCTGCTTCAACGCCATGAGCAGCGGATACGGCAGCGGCGCGAACGCCACCTGGACGGTGTAGAAGGTGGGCAGAAAGGACATGGCGCCGGCTCGTCCGTCAGATCGTGGGCACCGGGATCAGGAGGCGCCGGCCGGGCTCCTCGACCAGCTCCTCGGGGAGCGTCGCCAGGTTGGCGTCGCAGATGCGCCAGAACTGCTCCGGGTCCTTGTAGGTGCGATAGGCGATGAGGTCGAGCCGGTCCCCCTGGTTGACCTTCTGGGTGAGCGAGCCCGGCGTGTCCGGGATGAAGCGCACCCGCTTGTAGCGGATCGTCCGCCCCTCGGGTGTGGTGAGCTCGGCCTCGGGAACGGGCTCGTAGCGGCTGCCGCGGAAGAACATGATCGGATCTCCTCTTTTTTAAATCGACAACGACACGCTGACGCTCGCGCTGAAGGAGGCCTGCACCAGGTTCATGGCGGACATCACCTCCTTCTGGGTGAAGGCGGCCATGTAGACCCAGTAGCCGGGGTTGGTCATGTCGAGATCACGATAGGTCAAAACTTTCAGGGAAAGATCTGCCTTGGCGAGGATCGGGTTGAGCAATGGATCGAAAGCCTGCTCGGTGATCGAAACGCTGGAGACGCGCACCGGCAGCACGCGCGCCGGGCCCCAGATGAAGAGCGCCATCGGGGCCGGTTCGGAGAGGATCACCGCGCTGCCGACGGTCGCCAGGATCTGGTTCGCCACCACGACAGGAAAGGAGGGATACATGAGCAGCTCGAGGGCGGCGATGACTGGGTGGAGCCCCACCGCCGTCGTGATCCCGTCCTGCCGCTCGAGCTGGTCGGCGGCGTCGATCTCGACCGACAGGGAGATCGTCTCCTCGGGAGGCCCGTCGGTGCGCTGCGCGTCGCCCCGGCCGCCGCCGGTCGCGGTACGCGCCTGGAGCGAGCGGGTGAGGTGCTCCGGGTTGTATTGGAAGATGATGACCGTGGGTAGCAGGTCGGGAAGCTGATAGGCGACGAGAGCGCCTTTCAGGATCTTGGGGCTACGGGGAAAGTCGGATGGCATAAAGGCTCCAGATCTCGTAAGGATCGATATAGCACTTCCGGCTGATCTACGTGATCCGATAATAACCTCTTAGCACGAGACGGCAATCGAAGTCGTTACCTGCTCCGGCGGTGATTGTGAGCGTACGGGTGCCTGGCCTTACTTGGAAAGTTGCGGTGCTGGTCTGCTCTGGAGTACCCGGGCATTCGTCTTCGATGCCCTGATTTCCGGTCCGCATAGTGCGTGGAACTCCATCGAGAGTGACGCGGTAGGTATCGGTCACTGGCGCGCAGCCAACGCATTCCCAGTGAGCGGTCAGTCTGACGGTAACGGTGCTGCAACCTTGCCCAACTCGGATCGAGACTGAATCTCGGTTGCGGATCCCGCGTGGATAGTCGAGGCGCCCTGAGCTGGGGGAGCAGCCGGTTTTACCTTCGACCTGATCTCCGGGTGCGGCATCGCTGTCTGATGCTACTGACGGCTCAGCGGCCATCGTGTCCAAGCTCGCCGTGTCGTCGGCTGGGACCTCTTCCGCCTCAGAGAACCCTTCCTCTGCGACGGCGGCGGCTTCCTCTTCCGATTCCGCCGAAGCGACGGACCCTTCCTCGTCGTCGGCCTGACGCTGGAGGAGGGGTTCTTGGTCTCGCGCCGGTTGCTGCAGGGTGTGGGTCAGCTCGTGCGCCAGGAGCTTGCGTCCGGCCTCCGTCTCAGGCCGGAACTGGCCGGCGCCGAAGACAAGGTGATCGCCGAATGCATAGGCCAGTGCGCCCACGGAGCGGGCCGACTCCGCGGCCACTCCGCCGGTGTGGATGCGCACCTGGCTGAAGTCTCTGCCGAAACGAGGCTCGAAGAAGCTCCGCACAGGGCCGGGCAGGGGATGTCCTCCTTCGCCAAGGGGCAACACGCTCGGCGTTGCCGTGCCGCCGAGCGCTGGTGCTGCCCCCGGCGCGGGCTGCCGGTGCAGCTCTTCCTCGCACTCGGCGCATAGCCTTTGGACCTGCGCCGGCTGGGGAGTCGGAGCGCTCGGCGGGCCGGCGACCGGGCTGGGCTCCGGCGCGTGGACGACCGCGTCCGCAACCCTTTCCGCCTCCAATTCATGAGGGTCTCCAGGCTGGCTCACAGTGAGCTTGGCCTGGATCACGCCGCGGCTCAATAGGGCCTGCATGGCTTGATTCCCGAAGTGCGAGGTCACAGGAACCCGGTGCGCAGGTGAGACCGTCCGCGGAGCGGGGCTACGCTGGGATGAGGCCATGGTCGAGACAGGGCGCAGATGATGCAGAGCCATGCTTTACCTCTTTCCATTGAGCGTTCGGTGCACCGTCGCCGCCACCGCCTCGGCGATCTGCCGGTCGGTCGCTCCCGGCGGCAGGCGCAGATCGGGAATCGAGATCGCCGCTACGTCGCGCGCCGCGACTCCTGTGAGGCCACGCTCGGTGAGGATGCGGCCGAGCGCGCTTTCGATGCCGCGGCCGATCGCGGCGCTGTTGCGCGGCCCCGCGGGCAGGCCGCTCACGGCGACGTGATCGATGCCGATCGAAACGTTTTTCATCGCGCGTGCCCTCCGAGTTCGGCCTCCGAAACCAGCTTCTCGATCTTCACGTACTCGCGGCGGGCGGCCTTCAGGATGTGCTCCATGCGCACCTGGCTCTCCTCGCCCGCCGCCAGGAAGGAGGCGTTCAGGGCGATGTTCTTGATGTTGCCGCCGGGGATCTCCAGGCGACCGAGCGCCGCGAAGTCGAGCCCTGCGGTCGCCGCCGAGGGCGGGAAGACGCGCTGCCAGATGCGTTGCCGTTGGCTCGAGTCCGGAAAGGGAAAATCGATCAGGAAACGGAGACGGCGCAGGAAGGCCTGATCGAGATGCGAGCGCAGGTTGGTCGCCAGGATGGCCAGGCCGCGGTACTCCTCCATGCGCTGGAGGAGGTAGCTGATCTCGATGTTGGCGTAGCGGTCGTGGCTGTCCTTGACCTCGGTGCGCTTGCCGAAGAGGGCGTCGGCCTCGTCGAAGAAGAGGATGGCGCCGCTCCGTTCCGCCTCGTCGAAGACCCGGCGGAGGTTTTTTTCGGTCTCGCCGATGTATTTGCTCACCACGCTCGACAGGTCGATGCGGTAGAGGTCGAGATCGAGGTGGCCGGCGAGCACCTCGGCGGCCATGGTCTTGCCCGTGCCGCTGGGACCCGCGAACAGGGCGCTGATGCCCCGGCCGCGGCTCAATTTCGCGCCGAATCCCCACTCTTCGTAGACGCGGGAGCGGTGGGCGACCTGGCCGGCGATCTCGCGGAGCTGGCGCACGACGTCGTCCGGCAGGACGATGTCCTCCCACGTGTAGCAAGGGGTGAGGCGGCGGGCGAGCGCGTCGAGGTGGCCGGCGGCCTGCTCGCGGCAGGCCTGCCAGAGATCGGCGGCGGTAATTTCTGGCATCTCCGGCATCTCCGGCGGTCCCTGCCGGGCCCGCAGGCCGGCGCGGTCGCGGGCCGTGGCCACTGCGCGGGCGATTCCCTCCGGGCCGAGATCGAACTGCTGCACGATGCCGTCGAGGTGGCCGTCCACGGAGCTCGGGACGCCGCGCAGGGCCTCCTGCCAGAGAGCGCGGCGGTCCCCCGCGTCGAGGGCCGGCAGCCGCGCCACAATCGAGTCCCGTGAGGCCGGGTAGCGCTCGGCGCTCCCCACGATGAGGAAGACCCCCAGGCGTTCGACGACCTCGGCCAGCGCGACGGCGGCGCGGTCGGCACCGTCGGCGGCGGAGGTCTCTCCAGCTTCGACGTAGAGGGCCATCTGGAGCAGCACG
>JBAPYB010000077.1:0-5548 GCA_049284515.1 Thermoanaerobaculia bacterium | reverse complement strand
GAGGAAGTAACCGCCGCCGCCGAGGACGGCAAGAGCGAGGACGGCGGCGAGGCCGATCCACAGTCCCTTCTTCGAAGCCTCGGGAGCGGCCTGGGACCGGGTGCCCGAAAGCGTGCCGGAGAGCGTTCCCTCGCGCATCGCCGTCCCTTCGCGCCCGCCAGCCGCCGCGGTGGCCGCGGCCACCGGCACGGCCAGAGTGACCGGCGCCGGCTGGCGTTTCGGCAGCTCCAGCTTCTTCTCCGCCTGCATCTCCTGGCTCTCGCGCTCGATCTCGTCGCGGAAGAGGTTGTGCATGAAGAAGGCGAGGTTGAAGGTGGTGGGGCTGAAGTGGCCGTCGATCATCAGCTTCGACAACGTCTTGTGCCAGGTCACCGCGTCGGCGATCCGCTGCTCGCGGGGTGCCAGGCTCTTCTTGAGCAGGGCCGCGACCGGGGCGGGCAGCGGCGTCCCCTCGTTGGGCAGCTCGGCGGCGTCGATCAGGACGTCGAAGCTGCCTCCCGGGGCTGCGGCCGGTGACGCGGGCAGCCGCTCGCCGGTCAGCAGCTCGTAGAGGATGGCGCCCAGGGAGTAGACGTCGTCGGCGCGGGAAGGCGCAGCGCCCGCCAGCGCCTCGGGAGCCAGATAGGGACGCAGGGCTTCGTCCTGCCAGCCGGCGGCCGCCAGATCGCGCAGGCCCGGGGCGGCCTCGAAGCCGAGCAGGCGGGTTTCGCCCTCGTTGGAGATCATCACCAGTTGCGGCACCACGAAGCCGTGCATCACCCGTTCGTCCTGGAAACGGCTTTCGAAAGCCGCGGCGAGAGCGAGGGAGATGCGCTCGGCGATGAGCAGCGCGTGATCGGTGGGGACGAGCGAGTGCTGGCGGGCGGACTGCTGGAAGACGCTCGCCAGGTTCTTGCCCGAGATGTAGTCGTACGCCGTATACGGGAAACTGCGGACGCGGCCCAGATCGACGCCGTTGCCGATGTTGGGGCTCTTCAGGATCGCCTGGAGACCGGCCCGCCCGGAGATCCGGGCCCACAGCTTCTCGCCGTCGATGCCCTTGCCGTTGAGCACCCGGAGGAGCACCACCTGGTCCATGCCCCCCTCCTGGCCCACCCGGCCGGCCCGGAAGGTCTCTCCGAGTGGATCTTCGCCCAGCTTCTTGAGAAGCAGATACTTCCCAAATTCCTCCGGGATGTTCATCAGACGCCTCCTGCCGGTTGTCGAACCGTACTCTCCGCTTGATACACCAGCGGTCCGGAACTGTCAATCGTCTCCTCCCCCGGCCCCCCAGCCGGGCCCATAGGCGCTAACTCAACGTGCCTCAGAGGTTTCCCCCGCCCAAGACCCCTCACTCCCCGGAACTTGCAGCTATCTTGGCCGCTGCCGCTCGAAGAAGGCCCAGATCACCACCGGTCCGTTCGGCTCCTTGGGCGTCGGACCCAAAAACCGCGGAAAGCGCATGTACGGCTGAGGTAGGCCATGCCCGCCGCCGTGAATGGCAAGGAACTCCACCTCGACGTTGGAGCCGTGGCGCCAGAGCACCTGCTCGACGTGATCTTCGCCGGTCCCTGGGGTATCCTTCGTTTCAGGCGGACCGGTGATGTGATTGAGGTCCGCAAGGTATTGCCCCGACTCTCGCGACGACCGGACCTTGCCGCGCTTCAAAAAGCCGAAGAACCTGACCTCTCCACCAGCGAACGGATTTATGGGGTCCTTCGTACCGTTCATGATCATGACGGACGAAGTGCCTTGTCCCGCGGTCGTGCATTTGAAGTTCTCGGGCACCGGCACGTTCGCCCCTACCGCGGCAACGGCGCGAAAGCGGGAAGGAGCTTCGAGCGCCAGTCGAAACGCCATATGACCGCCACGGGAAACGCCGGTCGCAAACACGCGCTCCCGATCGACACCGATTCCGGTGATGAGCTTGTCGACGATTCCCGTCAAAAATCCCACGTCGTCGACGTTCAGCTTGTTTGCGCTGTAATCACCGACGACGTTGCACGCGTTCCAATAGCCCTCGTACCCGTCGGGATAGACGACCGCAAAGCCATGTTCGTCAGCAAGGCGCTCGAACCCATAACCGGTCTCTCTTCGTATGCGCGCACCGTTTTCACCCGAGCCGTGCATCACCACCACGAGCGGTGTTCCTTTCTTCAGCCCCTGCGGCACATAGGTCAGGTAGGTCCGCTTCCATCCGCCCACCTCGAGAGTCCCCTGGGTCAGCTTGCCGGAAAGTCGTGGCACTTCGGGAGCAGGCGAGTAGACGAAGTAGCCGAACAGCGCGCCGCCCAGCGCAACGACGACGATCAAACCCCAAAGGAAGAAGCGCAGAGCTTTTTTCATAGCGATCCCGGCTGCGTGACGTCGACACCTGGGAACCAGGTTCGATGCAGGTGCCACCGGAGCCTCCTGCCTCATTCTACGCAGATGCCGGGCTGTTCTTACTCCGACCGCGCTCGTCGCTCTGGTGCATGCCGGCAGGAGGAATGCGGGACCGGCTCACCGGCAAGGTCCCAGGCGACCCGCGGGGCGCGGCGTTCGACCCGGGGGGCGGAAGGCCCGCCCCGGGATGCGCATCGCGGGATCCAAGGGGCGCCTCACGGGATCCGAAGGGCGCGCTGCCCGACCCGCGGGTCGCATCATTCGCCCCTGGGGTTCCATCGCAGGACCCCCGGATCGCCTCACAGGACCCTCGAATCGCATCACAGGACCCTTGGGTCGCACTACAGGACCCTCGGGTCGCACTACAGGACCCACGGGTCGCATCACAGGACCCATGGGTCACAACACAAAACCCACGGGTCGCACTACAGGACCCACGGGTCGCACAACGAAATCCGCGGGTCGCAACACAGGACCCCGGGGTCGCGTCATTCGACCCGCGGGTCGAATGATGCGCTGGCGCTCCGTTGTGATGCACGGAGCGGGTCGGGCGGCCAGCGAAGGGTACTTTGTGTTGCAGGAGCGGGCCACTGTGTTGCATCGACTGTTGCGAGCGTGGCAGCTGGGAGTCCCCGGCGTCTCGCCGGAGGGGCGCGGCCTCAGGGGGCGGACGGCGGGCTGTCCGACCCTGGTTTCCGGCAGCGCGCCGGCAGGTTGCCGGCGGCGCGGCTCTCCAGCCTGAGCCCGCCTTGCCGCTCCAGCTCGGAGCCACGAGCAGAGACCTGAGTTGCTGGCCCTGGGCCGTCTCCAAAAAACTCGATGCCGGCCGGCCATTCGGCCTCCAGGCGGCGCTTGTGTTGCGCGTGCTCGTGTTGCGTCATGTTGCTTGTAACGTCTCCTCCCCCGGGGGGACCGGCCAGTCGTTCAAGCCGCCCGGATTTCCCAGAAGACCCTGGAACCTGTTTTGCTGGAACCTGTTTTGCTGGAACCTATGGCTGGGCACTACGCGACACCAATTCGTTCAACGCTTGCTCTGCGCCTGCGTATTCGGGTAGGCCGATGAAACCAATTTCCTTGACTCTTGTCCCTCGGCCGCTACGTACAGCGACCCTCTGAAAGATGATATTTCCTCCCGGACCGCCGCTCGAAATACGCTCGTAGCCGGCGACAGCCGATGGCGTGAACGACTGGATTTTGAGCTTGAGCGCCTTCTCGAAGATTATCGCGCGTCGTTCAGTGACGACGTAGTAGACGTCAGACGCTGTCCAAGCCGCCCAGAAGGGAGATAGGAGCATGGACAAACCAAACGCCCCGAACATCAGCCCCCAGAGTGGAAAAAGCGTCGTGAATTCACGATCGCCCTTCACGGGCATGTAGCTCACCATGAAGGTCCAAAGTATTGCGAAGGCGGCAAACGGAATACCAAAGAGGGCAGTCTTCCAATATTTGCTCGCGTACGCCCACCGATCAGGCGAGGCGGCCCAAAGGACACGTTCGCCCATCAGCTCACGAGAGACGGCATCCGCTATGGAAACGGGGGCTGATTGCATTCTTGTGTCCTAACGGGGACAACGGAAGCTCTGGTCCATGCGCCGCATACTAGCCGCATTTTGCACGGCAGGCAAGACGGTTTCGAGCAGTAGCGTGCCGATTCGCCGGCATGCGAAGCCACGGAGCTCGACTCCTCTGGCCTACTCGGCGGGACGCAAGAAGAGGTAGATCAATGATCGACGATCCAGAGTCAGCCTTTCACGCATACCTGCGGGCGTTCGAGACGTTGGATCCCGAGGCGGCACTGCCGTTCTATCATCTGCCGGGCATGTTCATCGCACCTCAGGGTGTTTTCGCGTTTCCGGACGCCAATACGGCGCGAGCCTTGCTCTCCGAATTCATGGGGCAGTTGCGGAGCCAATCCTACCGTCGTACAGAGGTCGTGGGTCTTACGGTTCGCAAGCTCTCGCTGGGTCTTGCCACTTGTGCCGGCACGTTTGTGCGTTTCAATACAGGGGGTGAGGAAATCGCGCGGCTTGGCTTCACGTACACCCTGCGCAATGCAGGCTCGTGGAAAATCATCGTTGCGGTTGTGCATGAGCCGGTTGCGGCCTAACAACGCGCGCCACCGGAACGGGCTGCAATAGGTGCGGCTGCAATAGGTGCCAAGGGCCTGAGACAGCCCGAGTCAGGACCCTCCAGATCGGCAACTACTGCAATAGGTGCCAGGGGCCCGAGTCAGTGGCTAAGGGCCCCGCGGTGGCACCTTCCAAGCTTGTGCGCCAAGCCTGTGCGCAACTTCGGACCTCTACCCGAAGCCGGAGACCGGTCGGGATGCCTCTCTGGAGGCCCGTCGTACATGGCTTATCGCAGTTTGGCGATGAGCGGATGAGCGATGAAGGCGACTTTTTCCGTTCTTTAAAGGGTATGGCCAGAAAACTTCGCTACATCCCCGACCCTCCAACCCTCGTCTTCATCACCTGCCGCACCGTTCAGGGACGCTTCCTTTTCCGCCCCGGACCTGCGTTCAACGACCTCGTCCTCGGCGTCCTCGGACGGTGTCAGCGAAACTACGACCTCACCCTTTGTGCCGTCACCGCGCTCTCATCGCACTTCCACATCCTCGCCGTGGTCGAGGACGCCAAGCAGATCTCCGGCTTCATGCGCGATGTGAAGTCCAAGCTCGCCCGCGAGGTCAATCGCCTGACCGGCTGGCAAGGACCCGTCTTCGGGCGCCGCTACGACATGGCGATCGTCACCGAAGAAGAGGGGGCGCAAATCGAGCGCCTCTCGTATATCTTGGCCAACGGAGTCAAGGAAAATTTGGTGGAGCGAGTCAGGGATTGGCCGGGCGTGCAATCCGGACGGGCTCTGCTCGACGGCGAGCCCATGACCGGCCACTGGTTCGAACGGACGCGGGAGTACGCGGCGCGCAACCGGCGGCAGTCCATCGAGCGCCTGCAGTTTGCCTCGGAGGAGACTCTCCGCCTGTCGCCGATTCCTTGCTGGGCTCATCTGCCCCCGGAGGTCTACCGGGCGCGCGTCGCCGCCTTGGTGGAGTCCATTGAGGCGGCCGCGGCTCTTCAGCGGAGCCAGTCCAATCAATCGGTCCTTGGAGTGGCGGCGATCCTCGCGATGGATCCCCTGCATCGCCCCGCCAAACTCGCGAAGTCCTCCGCGCCTCTCCTCCACG
>JBAPYB010000076.1:0-3969 GCA_049284515.1 Thermoanaerobaculia bacterium | reverse complement strand
GCAGCCGGCCGGGCCGACCGGCGGACCGGCGCTCATGAGCAACGCGTCACGCACCTTCGCCGCGGCCGGCGCGTGCGGTGTTCCTGCCGGCGCGACGGCCCTGGCGATCAACCTCACGGTGACCAACCCCACGGCCGGCGGCAACCTGACGGTCTATCCGGCCGGCATGTCGGTTCCCGCGACCAGCACCCTGAACTTCTCGGCTGGGCAGACGCGAGCCAACAACGCCGTCACCCAGCTCGGCGCGGCGGGAGACCTGGCGATTTTCTGCGCCACTCCCGCCGGTTCGACCGCCGACGTGATCGTCGACGTCGTGGGCTACTTCCAGTAGCCGTTGACGTCGATGAGAATGTGATTGGAGCTCGTGGAGGCGTTCTGCACGCCGATCGTGCCGGTGCCGTCGGTGGCCAGCTCGAGGACGGCGTTGTTCGCCCGGATCTGCCCGACCCCGAAGTTGAGGTTGGTGGCCCCCAGCGGGAAAGCGTTCCCTGGATAGATGCTGAAGACGCCGGCGGCGCTGCCGGCCACCACCGTGACGTTGGCCGAGATCGCCTTGGTTCCCGCCGGAATGCCGCAGACTCCAATGACAGTGAACGTGCGGGTGGCATTGGCCACCAGGGCCGGGCCGCCGAGCGGCCCGACGGCGTTGCGCGTGTCGAGGATGCGGCACGGCGTCAAGGTGTTGAAGGCCGTGGCCGCCGATGCGGGTGCATAGAAATAGGCGTTGTCGAGAAAACCAGTCACATTGCCCGGATTGGTGACCGTGACGCGTACCGCGCCGGTGGCATGCGCCGGCGTCACCACCGTGATCTGGGCGGCGTTGACCACCACCACGCTGGTGCCGGCGACGGCGCTGCCGCCGGTGCCGAAAGTCACCGTGGCGCCGCTCTGGAAGTTGGTGCCGGTGAGGGTGACCGGCGTGCCGCCGGTGGTGGGCCCGTTGTTCGAGACCACGGAGACCACGGTCGGCCCAGGCGCCGCCAGGGGCAGGATGCAGGCGCCCACGCCGGTGGAGTGGCTCAGGATGATGTCGTCCAGCAGGTCGACCGTCCCGGGATGGAAGACCAGGGAGGAGGTGCACCCTCCCAGGAGGTGGCAGTAGCTCATCAAGGTGCCCAAAACGCCCGGGACGCCGTTGTAGGTCGCCACGACCGGGCAGGCCGGCGTACCGCTGAAGCAGGCCTGGCCATTATAGGTCTCGCCCGAGAAGCAGTTGTCGGGATTGGCGAGCCCGATCGTGTTGTAGCAGTGGGTGTGCGGCGAGCCGAAGTTGTGCCCGATCTCGTGCGCCGTCACCAGCTCGTCCCCGAAGTTCGGTGTCGTGCCGCTGACGTAGACGCGGCTGAAGGCATAGCCGATGCCCGTGTTGCACAGCGAATTCACCCAGGCCACGCCAGCGGCGCCGGCGCCGCCGCGCCCGGAGAGCATCAACGCGAGGGCGCGGGTGACGCTGCCCTCGTTGGCGCTCCAGTAGTTGGTGAACTCGTTCAGCTTGTTGCCGTTCTGGCCGTCATCGTAAGGCGGCGCGTCGTTGACCGTGTACGGGTCGGGGCCGGTGCGCAGGAACGTCGTTCCCTGGAGCAGGCGTACCAGGAGATCGCGCTCGTAGATCACGTTCATTACGGCGAAAAGCGAGGCGATGTAGTTCGTCGCCGTGGTGGTGTTGTTGGCGAATTTGTTCGCCATGAGCTGGTTGTCGGTCTCCACCGCGATCGTCGCCGTGTGCAGCGTCGTGATGCCGGCCTTTTCCCAGGCCAGGCTCTTCTCGCTGTGGGGAACCGGTGCCGGAGCGAGGAAATCGGGCTGCGGCAGGTCCTCCACACCGCACTTCCAGTCCTTGGCCGTCGCCTTGCCGCTGTCGTCCAGGAAGAGGTCGCGCGGCCCCACCACGTAGCGGTCCCCCGCGTGCCAGGACTTGGGAACCAGCTCCAGCTCGTGGGCGCCCGACGGGGTGAGCGTGAAGCCGCGCAGCTCGCGCGTCTTGGGATCGACGCTCACCATGACCCGCACGTCGGTGGTCCCTTCGGCCTTGCCCCACAGGAAGACCAGCGAGGAGCGCGGTACGGGGCGCATGCCGCCCTCGGTCGCTTCCAGGATCTGCGCGTCCGGTGCATAGACGTCCCGCCGCGTCAGCACGACCTCGGCGCGTTCGCCGGGAGCCACCGGCCAGCCGGCGACGGCCACCTCCTGCTCGGGCTGAACCCGCAGGAGCCCGTCGGCGAGGGCGGAGTCCAGATGGACCAGCTCAGCCTTCTCCGGCGTGCCGGGAACGGTCACGATCTCGCCGGCGGAAGCGGCAGTCGCGAGGCGGATCCGCGGCGTGGCCGCGGCGGCGAGAGAAGGTGCGAGGGCGCAAAAGAGCACAGCTAGAGCAAGGGGACGAATCGAGTTCATGACGTCTTCCCGCGGTTGAGGCTGCTTTTCAGCCGTCGATTTTTTTCACTCGACCAACGTTGGCGCCGACGACGGAACCAACGCTGGAGCGAATCGCGCGCCGCCGGCTACTGGAAGTAGCCGGTCACGTCCAGGATCACGTTGGTGGTATTCGTCCGGTTGGACGAGTAGTTGCCCCAGAGCACCGAGATGTCATTGGTGGCGGCCGACAGGGGCACGATCGCGCCATTGGCGATCGCGAACTCGCCGGTGTCGAAGTTGATCGTCGAAGTGCCGGAGAAGTTGGTGGCCGAAGGGTAGAGACCCAGCCAGCCGGCCTCTCCCGGCTGCACCACCGTGACGTTCAAGGTGACCGCCTTGGCGCCGACCGGAACGCCGCAATTCCCCTGGATACGGAAGGTGCGGGTGTTGAAGACGACGATGGCAGGCCCCCCGTTGGTGCCGGCGGCGTTGCGCGTGTCCGCGACGCGGCAAGGGGTTACCGGGAAAAACTGGAACGGCCCGTCCGCCAACGCAGGTGCCGCTGAGGCAAAGGCAAGAGCCAGGGCGAGCGACTTGATGGGACCGAGGTGCTTGAGTGCGGTCACAGATTTCTCCTCCACGAGTCGTTTCTCATAGCGCGATAGCTATTCGCTGCATTCTGACGGCGAGGCTGCAATATGTCAACGGACACATAGGCAATCCTCCCCACCAACAATCTTTGTCATGCCAAATTCCCACTCCTTGTCCGGGAACCGGCATCTCCCCTCTCAGGCAGAGCACTTCGAGGGTGAGTAAGGCAATTCCCAGGCCAGCAGTGAGCCGCACATCGGCCTACAATCCCCCCGGCATGGGCGCCCCTCCCCCTCTCTCGATCGTCATCCCGACTCACGACACCCGGGAGCTGACGCTCGCCTGCCTCGCCTCGCTCTTCCGCTCGCCGGTCCCGGGCATGGAAGTCCTCGTGGTGGACGACGCCAGCCGGGACGGCACTGCGGAGGCGGTGCAGGAACAGTTCCCCCAAGTCGTCGTCCAGCGCCACGAGACGGCGGAGCGCTTCACCCGCGCCGCCAACCACGGGCTCGCCCGGGCAGGAGGCGACATCCTGATGCTCCTCAATAGTGACACCGAAGTGGAGGCCAAGGGGTTAGCGGCCCTGCCGGCGATCTTCGAGCAGGAGCCGGCGCTGGGGATCGCCGGCGCCCTCCTCCACTATCCCGGCGGCTCGCCGCAGTGGAGTGGCGGCCGGGAGCCAACGCCCGCCTGGTTCTTCGCCCTGGCGAGCGGCCTGCCCGCGCTCCTCCGGCGCCTCCCCTTCTACCGCCGCCTGAGGCCGCTCGCCGGTCCGGGGCCGGTGCGGGTGGACTGGGTCACCGGCGCGGCCATGGCCTTCCGCCGGCAGGTCTGGGATGCGGCGGGCCCGCTCGACGAAGGCTTCCGCTTCTACGCCCAGGACCTCGACTTCTGCCTGCGCGCCCGGCGGGCCGGCTGGGAGGTGGCGGTGCGGCCGGAGCTGCGGGTGCTCCACCATCACGGGGCCACCATTGGACAGGACCCCGGCGCCAGCCGGCGCCAACAGTACGAGCTACTGTGGAC
>JBAPYB010000075.1:0-9470 GCA_049284515.1 Thermoanaerobaculia bacterium | reverse complement strand
CGGCGGCGGCCGTGGCCGAGGAGACCGCGCGCCGGCCCTGACCTCGTGGTGCTGGGCGCCGCGCCGCGCGAAGGAGTGAAGCTGGCCGAAGGCGTGATCTCCGCCGGTCCGCACCACCTTCTGCTGGTGCCGCTCGAGACCCCGGTGCTGGCGCCGGAGCGCTGGCTGATCTGCGTCGCCGTGGGCGAGCCGGGTAAGGCGGACGTCTCCTTCGCCGGCCGCCTCGCCCGCCACCTGCGGGCCGAGGCCACCATCCTGACCGTGCTCCCCGAGTCTGCGCGGACCGCCGGCGGTGCTCCGGCCGTCTCCACCCAGGCTGCCGAGCGTTTTCTGGCCGGCAGCGCCCGGACGCTGGCCCGCATGGGGGTGCCGGTGACGACCCTCGTCCGCTACGGCGGCGCCCGCGAGGAGATCCTCGCCCAGCTCCGGGAGGGCGGCCACGACCTCCTGGTGGTGGGCTCGCCCCTGCCGGGCCAGGATGGCGAGATCGAGCTCAAGGGGGTGGTCGGCCGGCTGCTACCCCAGGTCTCGCGCCTCCCGGTCCTCATCGTGCGTTCGCCGGAGGCAGTGGCGTGAAGAGCCCCTCATCACCCCGGCCCCAACAGCAACAAGGGACGGAAGGGACAGCAAGGACACCAAGGACAAACCAGCAAGATCGCTGCAACCGGGTTCCCCTCTCCCGGTCGGGGGGAGGAGGTGGGAGAGGGGACAGGGGTGAGGGTCTTCGGGCGGGGGGATGCTGCAACTTTCCACAACCTTTAAGTTTGAGGAGCACACGCACCATGAAACGATCTTTCTTCCTCACCCTCGCCATCCTCGCGGGGGCTATCACGCCGGCGCCGGCTCAGGAAGCTCCGGCGCCCCAGACCACCGACCCGAAGCTCGAGGAGCTGGACCAGAAGATCCGCGTCCTCGACCGCAAGATCGAGCTCGACCAGGAGGCCGCCGCCGAGAAGGCGAAGGCCGCCGGCGGCGTCACGGCGGACAAGAGCGGCTTCGTCATCAAGTCCGCCGACGGCGCGTACCGCCTCAGGCTCGGCGGCTACGCTCAAGGAGCCCATAGCTCATGAGAAAACCATTCTATCTCCCGTTGCTCTTACTGGCGTTGACGGCACCGGCGGCGGCGCAGATCAAGCTGCTCAACGTTTCCTACGATCCCACCCGCGAGCTGTACCAGGATTTCAACGGCGCCTTCGCGAAGTACTGGAAGGGCAAGACGGGGCAGAGTGTCACCGTCCAGCAGTCGCACGGCGGCTCGGGCAAACAGGCGCGGTCGGTGATCGACGGCCTGGAGGCCGACGTCGTCACCCTGGCCCTGGCATTCGACGTCGACGCCGTCGCCAAGTCGGGCCTGATCGACAAGAGCTGGCAGGCGCGCCTGCCGAACAACAGCGCGCCCTACACCTCGACCATCGTCTTCCTGGTGCGCCAGGGGAACCCGAGGAAGATCAAGGATTGGGACGACCTCGTGCGCCCGGGCGTGGCGGTGATCTCGCCCAACCCCAAGACCTCCGGCGGCGCCCGCTGGAACTACCTGGCGGCCTGGGGCTGGGCGCTGAAGAAGTACGGCTCGGAGGCGAAAGCCAAGGATTTCGTCGGCCGGCTTTATAAGAACGTGCCGGTCCTCGACACCGGCGCCCGCGGCGCCACCGTGACCTTCGTCGAGCGGGGGATCGGCGACGTGCTCGTCGCCTGGGAGAACGAGGCCCTGCTCGCCGTGCGCGAGCTCGGCGGGAAGGGCGCCTTCCAGGTGGTGGCGCCGTCGTCGAGCATCCTCGCCGAGCCGCCCGTGGCGGTGGTGGACAAGGCGGCCGCCAAGCACAAGACGGCGGCGGTCGCCAAGGCGTACCTCGAATATCTCTACACGCCCGAGGGGCAGGAGATCGCCGCCAAACATTTCTACCGGCCGCGGCTGGCGGCGGTGGCCCAGAAGTACGCGCAGCAGTTCCCGCAGATCGCGCTGTTCACCATCGACGTCTTCGGCGGCTGGGCCAAGGCGCAGAAGACCCACTTCGACGACGGCGGCGTCTTCGACCAGATCTATGGAGCCGGCCGGTAAAGTGAAACGACGCCGCTGCGTCAAGGCGACAGGAGCCGGAATGATGGCCGCGCCCCTTCCTGCTCCCCTCTCTCCCGGCCGGCGGGGGGGAGGCTGGGAGAGAGGGGCTGGGGGAGTGAGGGTCTCGAAGCGGCGGAAAGAGGTCCGTCCACCAGGTGGGTCGGCGTCACGATCCGGGCTCGTAAACCTTGAGATATCCGCCGCGGGGCGAAGCCGGCATCTGCGCGGGGGGAGCCCCTTGCCGGGCTTCGGCCTGGCGCTCGGTTTCACGCTGCTCTACCTCGGCCTGATGGTGATGATCCCGCTCTCGACCGTCTTCCTGAAGACGGCGACGATGACGTGGAGCGCCTTCTGGGCCACGGTCTCCGGCCCTCGGGCCCTCGCCGCCTACCGGCTGAGCCTGGGGGCCGCGTTCGCGGGCGCTGCGATCAACGCCGTCTTCGGCCTGCTCGTGGCCTGGGTGCTGGAGCGTTACCGCTTCCCGGGCCGGCGATTGATCGACGCCTTCGTGGACCTGCCGTTCGCCCTGCCCACGGCCGTGGCCGGCATCGCGCTCGCCACCCTCTACGCGAAGAACGGCTGGGTGGGCCGCTGGCTGGAGCCGCTGGGCCTCCGGGTGGCGTTCACGCCGCTCGGGGTGGTGGTGGCGCTCACCTTCATCGGCCTCCCCTTCGTGGTGCGCACGGTGCAGCCGGTGCTGGCGGACCTCGATCCGGAGGTGGAGGAGGCCGCGGCCAGTCTGGGCGCCGGCCGTTGGCAAACGTTCCGGCGGGTGATCCTGCCCGAGCTGGCGCCGGCGGCGATCACCGGCTTCGTACTCGCCTTCGCCCGCGCCCTGGGCGAGTACGGCTCGGTGATCTTCATCGCCGGCAACATGCCCATGCGCTCAGAGATCACGCCCCTTTTGATCATGATCAAGCTGGAGCAGTACGACTACGCGGGAGCGACGGCGATCGCCATGGTGTTCCTCATCGCCTCGTTCACCTTGTTGTTCCTGATCAATTTCCTGGCCTGGCGGCGCAACAAGAGGCTGCGCGCCGGGGAGGCCTCGTGAGCCGGCCGCGGGCGTTGAACGAGCCGCGATGGGTCCGCGGGCTGCTCATCGGCACGGCCCTGGTCTTCCTGGGGTTCTTTTTGTTCCTGCCGCTCGTGCTGGTCTTCTACGAGGCGCTTAAAGGTGGGATCGCCGTCTACGTCGCGGCGATCGAAGAGCCGGTGGCGCTGGCCGCGGTGCGCTTGACGCTGCTGGTGGCCTTCATCGCAGTGCCGGTCAATCTCCTCTTCGGCCTCGCCGCGGCGTGGGCCATCGCCAAGTTCCGTTTCCGCGGCAAGAACGTGTTGATCACGTTGATCGACCTGCCGTTCTCGGTCTCGCCGGTGATCTCGGGCATGATGTTCGTGCTCCTCTTCGGCGCCCACGGCTTCTTCGGGCCGTGGCTCCAGGAGCACGACCTGAAGATCATCTTCGCCGTTCCCGGTATCGTGCTGGCGACGATGTTCGTCACCTCGCCCATGGTGGCCCGCGAGCTGATCCCGCTGATGCAGGCGCAGGGGAGCGGCGAGGAGGAGGCGGCGCTGACTCTCGGAGCCTCCGGGTGGCAGACCTTCTTCAAGGTGAGCCTGCCGAAGATGCGTTGGGGTCTGCTCTACGGCGTGGTGCTCTGCAATGCCCGCGCAATGGGCGAGTTCGGCGCCGTTTCCGTGGTCTCCGGCCACGTGCGGGGGCTCACCAACACCATGCCCCTGCACGTCGAGATCCTCTACAACGAGTACCAGTTCTCCGCCGCCTTCGCGGTCGCCTCGCTGCTGGCCCTGCTGGCGCTGGTGACGCTGGCGATCAAGAGCGCGATCGAGTGGCGGACGGGGCGGTAGGGGGGACGGGATATCTTCGATCCAAGCGTTTCAACGATCCCGGTCCTCCCGAATCAGGTCCGCGCTGTCGGGAAAGAAATGGCCGGCGAGTTTCTGGCGGATCCGATCGACCATTCCCCAGAAAGCCTTGGCACGCTCTCGGAGGAGACGCTCAGTTTGATCGTCGATCTGCAGCATCAGTCCTTGGGCCATACGAACCTCCCGGTCTGGGCAGTATCCTATCGGAACTCCGGCCCTGGGATCCCTCCGCGGGCTAACGAGACGACTCAATGAAGCGCCGCCTCTCCCTCAGCACCCTCCTCATCGGCCTCAACGCCGGCCTCGTCCTCATCGCCGTCGTGGCCGTGGCAATGGCGGCGGTGGGGCTGATCGAGCGGTTCGCCGAAGAGCAGGCCCTGGCGCGGGTGAGCCTGGCGGGGGCGAGCGCGCAGGAGGCCGTGGAACGGTCAGCGCGGGACGTGGCCACGTCGGCCCATCTGCTGGCCGAGCGGCCGACGGTGAAGCGGCTCCTGGCGGAGGGAGACGTAGCTGGAATGACGGCGTTCCTCGACCGCTTCCGCGGCACCAGCCACCTCTCCGGCGTGGTGATCTACAGCAAGGGACGTGTCTTCGCGAGGGGCGGCGCCCCGCTTCCCTGGGAAGAGATCGCCCGCCACGCGGGTTCGGAGGGGAGCTCCACCCTTTCCCGCCTGCCGGACGGCTCGCTCCTGTTTGCCGCGGCCTCGCCCCTGGCAGCAACCGCCGAAGCCTCCGCTGCGGCAGCTCTGGTTCTCGATCCTCCGTTCGTCCGGCAGATCAAAGCCCAGGTGGGACTGCCGGTGACGATCCTCGATCCTGATCAGGCCTCGGAACCAGGCTTGTTGAAGAAAGCGGACCGCTACGTCTCCGTCCGGCCGCTGCGCTCCGCCTCCGGCGCGGTGACGGCTATGGTGGAGACCGAGTTGCCGGGGGACGCTGTATCCAGCTCCCTCGCGCGCCTGGTGCGCAACCTTTTTCTCCTGACGCTGCTGGTGGCCGCTTTGGCAACCTTTTCCGGATGGGCGGTCAGCCGCCGCCTCACCCGGCCCGTCGCAGCCCTCACCGCCGCCGCCGCCCGCATCGGCCGGGGGGACCTGTCCACGCCGGCTCCCCGCGCTCCGGGGGCCGAGCTCGGCACCCTTGCCGTCACCATGGAGGAGATGCGCCGCAAGCTGCTCCAGCTCACCTCCGAGCTGCGCCGCCGGCAGGCCGAGGGCGAGGCCATCCTCACCGGCATCACCGAGGGCGTGTTCAGCGTCGACCGCGACCGCCGCATCACCTATCTCAACCCGCAGACGGCGGCCCTCCTGGGCATCCGCCGCGAGGAGGCCCTGGGCCGCTTCTGCGGCGACGTGCTCAACCCGCGGGGGCCGGACGGCCTGCGGCCCTGCGAGGAGAGTTGCCCCATCCTCCACGCCCGCTTCCGCGGCGGTGCCGGCGCCACCGAAACCCTTCAGCTCCGCGACGGCGGCTTGCGCGCCGTGGTCATCGCCAGCGCTCCTCCCACCGAGGACCAGCAGTTCCAGGTCGTGCGGGACGAGACGGACGTCGAGGCCGCCCGCCGCCAGCGCGACGCCGTGCTGGCCAACATCTCGCACGAGTTCCGCACGCCGCTCTCGGCCCAGCTCGCCTCCATCGAGCTGCTGCGCGACCGTCTCCTCCAGTCGCCCGGCGGGCTGGAGGGCGAGACCCGCGACCTCGTCCTCTCGCTCGAGCGCGGGAGCCTGCGGCTGACCCAGCTCATCGACAACCTGCTGGAGAGCGTGCGCATCGAGTCGGGGCAGGATTCGATCCGCAGCCGTCCGGTGGCGCTCGACGAGGTGATCGAAGAGGCGGTGGAGATGACGGCGCCGCTCCTCGCCCAGCGCGGCCAGTCGATCGAGGCCGATCTCCCGTATCCCCTGCCGGCGGTGCAGGGCGATGCGCCGCGGCTGACCCAGGTCTTCGTGAACCTCCTCGCCAACGCCCAGAAGTTCGGCCCCGCGGGCTCGACCGTCCACGTCGGCGGCGCGGTGGAGGACGGAACGGTCTGCCTCTGGGTGGAGGACGAAGGGCCGGGCTTCCCGGCGGAGTCGGGCGGCAGCGCCCTCTTCGACCGTTTCGTGCGGCGGGCCGGCGCCGGCGAGGAGCCGGAGACGGGCGGCATGGGCCTGGGGTTGTGGATCGTGCGCTCCATCGTCGAGCGCCACGGCGGGGAGGTGGCGGCGGGACCGGGGACCGGCGGCCGGGGGACGCGTATGAGAATCGTCCTGCCCCGGAAGCTGGCGGCGGAGGAAACGGCGGCGTGAAGATTCTGGTGGTGGACGACGACCTGGAGCTCGCGGGGCTGATCGGCTACGCCCTGCGCCAGGCGGGATACCTGGTCGTGGAAGCGGCGGACGGCCCCTCGGCCCTCGCCGTCTTCGAGCGCGAGGCGCCGTCGCTGGTGATCCTGGACGTGAACCTGCCGCGCCTTTCCGGCCTGGAGGTCTGCCGCCGGCTCCGGGCGGACGGCTCGTCGGTCCCCATCATGATGTTGACGGTGCGCAACGCCGAGGAGGACCAGGTCCAGGCCCTCGACCTGGGAGCGGACGACTACCTGACGAAGCCCTTCAGCCCGCGCACCCTGCTGGCCCGGGTGCGGGCCCTGCTGCGGCGTGGAGGAGTGGAGAAGCCCGCGCCGCTCGCGGTGGGCGACCTGTCCCTCGACCTGGAGCTCGCCTCCGTCTCGGTCGCCGGGGCCGGTCCAGTCCGCCTCACGCCCCTGGAGCTGCGCCTGCTCCAGATCCTCCTCGCCAACGCCGGCCACACCCTGCCGCCGGAGCGCCTGCTCGCCCACGTCTGGGGCTCCCGCGGCGCCGGCGACCGCCAGCTCCTGAAGCAGCTCGTCCACCGCCTGCGGCAGAAGATCGAAACCGACGCCGCCCAGCCCCGCTATCTGGTGACGGTCAGCGGCGTCGGCTACGCCCTACGGGCTGAAGGGGCGGACGTGGAGTAGCCGGCGGCGGAAGGTTCCGGAGTCACGATAGAGGGTTGCAAGTGAGGGTGGAAGGCTCCGGAGCCAGAATGGAAGGTTACAGAGTCCCGACGGAAGGTTACGTCGTCTCGCCGGAAGGTTGCAGAGCCAGGATGGAAGGTTGCAGAGCGAAGACGGAAGGCTACGAAGTCCCGCCGGAAGGTTGCGGAGCCAGGACGGAAGGTTGCAGAGTGAAGACGGAAGGCTACGGAGTCTCGACGGAAGGTTCCAGAGTCCCGACGGCAGGTTGCAGAGTGAGGACGGAAGGTTACGGGATCGTCACGGAAGGTTGCAGAGCAGCGATGGAACGTTGCAGAGTCAGCCCGGGAGGTTACGGAATCGCGATGGGAGGTTACGAAGTCAGGCCGGCAGGTTATGGAGTCGCGACGGAACGTTCCGGAGTCAGGATGGAAGGTTCCAGAATCCCAGTGGGAGGTTTCAGAGTCAGCACAGGAGGTTGCAGAGTCAGGCCCGTAGATTCCGGAGTCTCGACGGAAGGTTCCCGAGCAACGATGGAAGATTGCAGAGTCACGTTGGACGGCAGCCGAGTCCAGACGGAAGGTTCCGGAGCCACGATGAAAGGTTTCGTCGGCTACACCCTGCGGGCTGAGGGCTCGGTCGTGGAGTAGCCCGAGACGATGGGCGCCAAGGAATCGAATCCCTCTTCGAGATCCTCGCCAAGAAGCTGGTCGTGAAGCTGGCAAGCGGTTTCGAAGGCCCGTTTCAGCGCCGGGTCATAGCTGCCTTCCGGGACGGGCTCCCCCCTGTAGGGATCGAGCCGGGCCGTCACCTGTGGAAGCTGGAGATTTCTCGTTGGACCTGGAGCTCGCGGCCGTCACCGTCGCGGGAGGCAAGACGGCCCGCCTGACGCGGCTGGAGCTGCGCCCGCTCCAGGTCCTTATGGCCAACGCCGGCCACACCCTGCCGCCGGAGCGCCTGCTGGCCCACGTCTAGGGCTCCCGCGGCGCCGGCGACCGCCAGCTCCTGAAACAGCTCGCACCTGCAGCGGCGTCGGCTATGCCCTGCGGGCTGAAGGGGCGGACGTGGAGTAGCCGGTGGTTCACCAAACTTCACGGTCTTCCGCGCAGTACCGCTCCTACTCATGGCGTTTGGTGGCTTGATGCCCCTCAGTCGACCCCGAAGTCGAAAGCTCCGCCACCTCTAAAGCAGGTGTTGTCCAGAGCTGCCAGAGGATTACTGGCATCGGGGAGGTTAATATACAAACCGTACTCTCCAGGCTTAAGGTCAACTTTCAATGTGAAGCGCCAAGTTCCTTGATTCTCATCTTGGATGTCGAATGGCAGTATCCAATCTGCATCCGGGGCAAATCGTCCCCCTGGTGTGCCTTTCCATCTAATCGCTTGACCAAGCTTGAGGGATCGTACTGTGTGCCTAGTGTCGGGATCAAACTTTGCAATGAAATAATGGCCAACTTCTGGAGCTGCTGGACAAGTGACGAGTAGGGCTGGATGCTTATCGTGGGTGCGAACCGTGGAACGAAGACCAGGATAGTTCATGAAGATATTGTACCCAGCATTGGATATTTCCCCATTGACCATTCGAAGGGGAAATAAACCGTCGGCAGTCTTGAGGGAGACACTTTCTCTAGCGGAACCGGGTGCTGCCGCAGTGCGGTCTGGACGTTGCGGGACGGATTTGCTCCGATCCAGCATGGCACTAACGATTCGGTCGCTCACACCAGCTTTACGCAGAGCGACGAGATCGTCGATCCCGAGCTGAAAGTCCACGCGGGGAGCCTCTCGAATCTTCGCTACTACAACCTCCTCGCCAAGTCCTGCGGAAACCATCTTTACTACGTCCTGGTTTTTGAGGACTTCCTCTGCGACTCCAATCGATGAGTGGAGTGCCATGCAGCAACAGATGACAACGAATGCGTAGCGGGAAACGTTGCTTCTCGGCGGCATTTGTCCATCTCCTTCCTGTTAGGACATCCTATCAACTAGGCTGAATCGAGCTGGATCGATATGCACATGGGCTTCTGGTGCTTGAGCGACCGAGGAAATACTACCTGAGTGCCAGACCGGATGATAGTCCCGGCCAATCTTTGGCGTGACTCGATGGCGGCTTCACACCATCGCGTGCCTATCTGCTAGAGGCGGCGGCCAGGTGGAGTACCGGTGCCCGGCATAACCTCCGGATTCGGAGACTTGCCTTTCGTAGGAGTATCCGTAAGCAAAATGATCACAGGCATGCTGTAGCATCCCTCGTAGGGAATCCCGGTGTACGTCAGGTGAGCGATGGCGAAAGGCAGATCCGGAACCTTGTACCCATTCTTTGAGCACGACTTCCCGATTGCAATAGGCTGTCGCGTAAGCCTGGCCCTTGAGTGACTCCAGCGACGCCTGGATGTCCAGCGAGTATCTCCCTACGACGTCTCCTGACTCGAAGAGTATGCCCCCGGCTCTGCCGGGGAGACTTCCATAGTTTGACGGTTCCGGGATTCTGGGTGGAGGGGCGGGGTCTCTTTGCTTCGGAGGGCTCGGAGTTCTTGAAGAGGAGGGGTAG
>JBAPYB010000074.1:0-11230 GCA_049284515.1 Thermoanaerobaculia bacterium | reverse complement strand
CCGAGGAGAATTGGGCGCGCCGCCACGATTGGTCCGACGCCGGTCAGCCCGAGGGGCTTGCCTACAAGATCGAAATCTTCGAGGCCGTGGACCGCCAGCGTGGTTTTGGCGTCCGCACCCCGCGCATTCCGGGACTTCGGTACCGCGACCTCGATGAGATCGACTAGCCGGCGCGGCAGAAACCCGGAAGCAGGGACGACAAGGACAACAGGGACGGCAAGGACCTCAAAGAACCATCCGGATCACAAAGCCGTTGCCGGCCGGAAAGGGAGCGAGGGGTCGGCGCGGGCATCCTGCAGGTATCTCACGTACTCCCGGACCGCCTGGACGGTGAGTTGCTCCTGGCGGGCGGCCTCCTGAAAGAGCCGCAACGCGGCCACGGCTTCGCGGTGAACATCCTGCGCCTCGAAGATGGGGATGATCTCCTCCGCCAGGCGCTTCACGTCGGCCGTACGGCCCTCCCGGAGGTAAAGCAGGGTGAGGTCCTCGATCGCGACCATGGCCGCGTCGTAGCCGATCCCCACAGCGATGAAGCCGTCCCGGGCTTCCAGGAATGCCTTCTCGGCGACGCCGCTCTCACCGCGGCCGGCCGCGATCTTGCCGCGTAGCCAGGTGAGGCGGAGTTGGGTCCAGGCTTCGGGGAACTCCCGGTAGAGATCCTCGTCGACGCTCAGCATGTCCGCTGCCTCGTCATATTGCCCGTCTTCGGTCACGTAACGCGCCAGGTTGTAGCGCGCGCAGAGGTAGAGTCGGGGCTCCCGATCGCTCTGAATTCCCTTGAGCGCAGCCGTTGTGGCCTCAATGGCGCGCGCCCGGTCGCCCTGGAAGAAATAGAGACCTCCCAACGTCACAAGGACTCGCGCCGTCTCGACCGGGTCGCCGCTCACCCGGTAGAGCGTCGCCGCGCGGGCCAGCAGCTCCTCGGCTTGGGCAAAGAGGCGCTGGTCCATACGGAGCGAGCCTTCCAGGTAATCTACGCGGGCGAGGATCTCCGTGTCCGTTACGCCGTGGTGGGTGATGACGTAGCGAGCGTGCCCGAAGTGCTCCTCGGCCTGCCGGCGATCATTGCCAGCCCGACAGGCGTTCGCCATCTGGGACGTCGCCAGTGCGATAAGGTCGAAGGCGCCGGGCATCTGCGGGTTGCAGTGAGCTACGAGCCGGCCCAACCGGGCGAGGTGGAAAGCCTCTTCGGCATCCTCCTGAACCCGCCTGCGGCTTTCTGCCACCAGGAGCCGCACCAGGGCCGGGCTGCGGAAGCGGTTGCGGGCCCGCTCCACTTTGCGGATGCGCTCCTCCCGAGGGAGGGCGAGAAGCTCCTCCAAGTCGCGCGCGGCCCCGCGCTGCTCCCGCTCCTGCCGCGGGACCTGCTCCGCAAGGACGGCAGGGAGGAGACGGAAGACCCGGTCATAGTCGTCCGTCACCGGGGCGGCACGCTCTCTCTGGAAGGCGGTGATCTCCTGACGGCACGTGGCGCACAGGCTCATGAGGTGCTGCGTCCCGATCTGGGTGACGACGCTCGCCGGCAGCTCGCCGCGAGTGACCGCCCAGAGAAGATCCCGGGTCAGGTGAATGTCCGCCATGAAACCCTCCCTTTCAGTGCATGCGATTCCTTGCTTTCCGCTAGTGTACCGCAAAGAGAGTTCCGTCGAACGAGAAAAAAGAAGCGTGCCGGTGGTATAGTAGGAATCGCCGCCGGCACGGGGAGAGGTGACCGCTAGCCGTCGGGGTCCATGAGGGAGCCAAGATCCTTTCCGGCTTGATTCCCGGCTCCCGGGCAGCCGTCGGGGTCCATGACGGAGCCGCGACACGCGGTGGCCGTCAGGCCGTTGGGGTCCATGATCGAGCCGCTCTTGGCCCAGTTGGCTGGCGGCGCGAAGACGTTCATCAGGGAGTGCCACAGCACACCCAGGAAGCCGAAGGGTGCCTCGGCGAGCCGGGACGGGGGACCTGGGGGGCCGGCGGCGATCACCGGGGTGGCGACCGCCGAGAGACACAGCAGGACAATGAGGACACGGAGACCGGTCCTTTGGAGCATGGGAGCCCCTTTCGAGGTACGGCGTCCGGCTCCGTGCCGTCATGGAACGGAGGGGCCGTATCATCCACTAAGACTAAGTGTGCACGCGCTTTTCCAGATTGATCGATTGCGGCGTGCGGCTCCAGCGCCCGGTCGATCCGGGCGCTCCCAGGACCTATTCCAGAAGCTGCAGGTCCACGTACGGCGGCGAAGGCTGGAGGGCCGAGAAGTCGTTTTCCATGATGGCCACGTCCCCCACTCTTTCCACTTCCTTGAAACCCGCGAAGCGGTAGGTGATGAGCATCTGCCGGTTGCGGTCGTTGGAGACGAACTCGGCCCGCAGCTTGACGCCGGCCTCCTTGGCGCGGTGCAGGAGGTGCTGGATCATGATCGTCCCCACGCCCTTGGACATGACGCGGCAGGACATGAGCAGCAGCTTCACCGTCCAGACGTCGGGGCCTTTCTCGATCAGCGAGAGGCCGATCTTACCGTAGGCGCCGTGCCGGTCTTCGAGGCTCGCGATGAGCAACTCGTGGTGGGGCGACTGCCGCAGCGCATCCAGCTCTTCGTACGAGTAGGTGTAACCCGTGGTGTTGAGCTGGTGGGTGCGCACCGTCAGTTCCTCGGCGCGCTTCAAGTCCTCCTCGCGGCAGGGAGCGATGGTGAAGATCATGCCCAGGGTGGCGAGAAACTCCTCCTGCGGCCCCACGAACTCCGCCTCTTCGCTGTTGCGGGCGATGTCGGCCTGGTACATCCGCCGCCGCAGGCGGGAGTCGTCGGTGATGAAGCGGGGATTGAATTCGGGACGGTCCACGAGGTCGTCGAGGACGGCCGAGTCGACGCAGAGCACGCCGGGATGGCTGAAGGCCACCTCCTCGCGCTCGAAGGGCTGGTCGTCCACGAAGGCGAAGGCGTCGAGGGCGAGGTTCAGGTCCTTGGCGATCTGGGCGACCGAGGCCGCCTTCGAATTCCAGTTGATCTGGGGATAGAGGAAGTAGTCGTCGAGCCCCAGCTCCCGCAGCTTGGCGAAGGCGGCGGCGTGGTCGTTGCGGCTGGCGATGGAGTGCAGGATGCCCCGCTCGTCCAGCGTTTTCAGGATGTGGGGCACGCCCGGCCGCAGCCGCACCTCGGGATCTTCGAGCAGGATGCCATCCCAGACGGTATTGTCGAGGTCCCAGACGACGCACTTGACGGCCATGAGATTCAAAACTCCTCGAAGTCGAACATCGGCAGAGCGTTCTGCTGGATCTGTGTGCTGCCCTCGATGATCTCCGTCACCTTGGCGTCGCGCAGATAGCGCCCGACGGGGAACTCGTCGCTCATGCCGTTGGCGCCGTGGATCTGCACCGCATCGTTGGCGGCGCGCACCGCCAGGGTGGAGGCGAAATACTTGGCTGCCATGGTCTCCATTTGGGCGACCGGATCCCGCTGGTCGCGCAACCAGCCGGCCCGCAGGCAGAGGAGGCGGGCGGCGCGGACGTTGACGATCATGTCGGCCAGCATGCGGCGGATGAGCTGGTGGTCGGCGAGCGGCACCCCGAACTGCCGGCGCTCCGCCGTGTAGCGGCGGCAGGCGTCGAGGCACGCCTGGCCGATTCCCACCGAGCCCCAGGCGACACTGTAGCGTCCGTGGTCCAGCGCGGCGCCCACGACGTGAGACAGGCCGAAGCCGATGCGCCCGACCAGGTTGCCGCGGGGAATGCAGCACTCCTCGAAGGTGAGCTCGGCGAGCTGCGAGGCGCGGGTACCCCAGACTCCGTGCAGCGGGCGCACCGTGAGGCCCGCCGTCTCCCGTTCCACCAGGTAGGCGGTGGGCTGGCCCTCGAATTGGGCGAGGACGAGGAACAGTCCCGCGATCTGGCCGAAGGTCGTCCACTTCTTGTGGCCGTTGAGCACCCAACCATCCATCGACTCCGCAGCCGTGGTCTCGACGCTGCCGGCGTCGCTGCCGGCGTTGGGCTCGGAGAGCGCCAGGGCCCCCAGCAGGTTGCCGCGGGCGAGAGCCGGCAGATAGCGCTGCCGCTGCTCGGCGCTCCCCCAGCGCTGGATGGCGTGGGCGACCATGTCGTTCACCGTCAGCAGCGAGCGCACGGAGGAGCAGCCGCGGGCGATCTCCTCGGTGAGCAGGCCGTAGGTGATCATGTCGCGGCCGATACCGCCATGCTTCTCGACGACGTTGGAGCCGAGGTAGTCGCGGGCCCGCAGGGCCTCGATCACCTCGCGGGAGATGGCCCCCTCACGGTCCCACCGGTCGGCATGGGGAAGGATCTCCGCCGCCACGAAATCCCGAAACTCGTCGCGCGCCGAGCGCTGAATTACCGTCAGCTCGAGCTTCATGCCCGCATCAGGCCGGCGCCGGCGCGCTCTTGCGCGCCACGAGATCGGAGATCGCCCGGATGGAACGGAAGTTGGCGAGGTCGAGGTCGGAGTCCTCGACCTGAATGCCGAACTCCTTTTCGACGAAGGCGACGAGCTGCATGGCGAGCAGCGAGCTCACGAAGCCGAGGGCGAAGATGTCCTCGTCCAGTTGCAGGTCGTGGCTCTTGAAGAACCGCGACAGGAATTGCTTGATCCTGACCTGACTTTCGTCCATGGCGAATCCTAGCGGCCGAGGCCGTAATCGTAGAACCCCTTGCCGCTCTTGCGGCCGAGCAGGCCCGCGTCGACCATCTTCTTGAGCAACGGCGAAGGGCGGAATTTGGAGTCGTTGTAGCTGTCGTACAACACTTCGATCGAATACAGGATGGTGTCGAGGCCGATGAGGTCCGCGGTTTCGAGCGGCCCCATCTTGTGCCCGAAGCAGGTCTTGAAGAGCTGGTCCACCTGCTCGGCGGTGGCGACGCCGTCCTGCAGCACGAAGACCGCTTCGTTGACGGTGAGCATCAGGATGCGGTTCGAGACGAAACCGGGAAGATCGCCCACCACGATGCAGTCCTTCCCCATCTGGTGCAGGAGTTGGCGGGCGATCGCCAGCGTTTCGTCGCTGGTGTGGAAGGCACGGATCACCTCGACCATGGGCTTCAAGGGGACGGGATTCATGAAGTGCATGCCGAGCACCCGGTCGGGCCGCGCCGTGAGGCCGCCCACGCGGGTGATCGAAATGCACGAGGTATTGACGGCGAACACGGCCCGCTCGGGGCAGATGGCGTCCAGACGGGGATAGACCTCGCGCTTGATCTCCCACTTCTCGGGGACGTTCTCGACCACGAAGTCGACGTCGGCGAGAGCTGCGAGGTCGGTGGTGAAGGTGATCCGCCCCAGGACGGTCTTCGCGTCCTCGCGGCGCTCGCCCTTCTGAAACATGCCCTGAAAACGCAGCCCCTGGCGGATCTCATCCTGGGCGTGGCTCAGCACGGCCTCGGAGACGTCCACCAGGATCGCCTCGTGCCCGGTCTGTGCCAGGCTCTGGCCCAACCCGACTCCCATGACTCCGGCGCCCACGACGCCGACCTTCCTGATCTCCATTCGGCTCTCCCGGACGAGTTGCGTCCAAATGTCCCTAGTGCGGATGGACGGCAAAGAGGGGACAGACCTCAGTGTTGGCGCGAACTTTGCTCAAGCGGAAACCGGCAGGGCCGGCGATCCGGCCGCCGGGACCTCGGGAACGGTCCCCCGACCGTGCCGGCTGCGCCGCAACGGCTCCCTGGCGACTCCGAACTATAGCCCAACGACGGGATCCCACCTCCTCGCCGGCTCCTGCCCTCTCCCTCCGCCCCCAGCCTGCGATAAAGTCTCGCAACCTGCCTGCGACGTCTCTACCTCCTCCGCCGAACCGACGAGGCGGAACTGAGGTGAAGGTTACGCCTCCCGCTCTCTTGACTTACGCCCTTGTTACGCCTATGCTACACGGCATGGGGACGACCCATCGACCCACCAAGATCCCTGAAGGGGTCTGAGGAGATACGCATCGTGCGCACACCCATTTTGAACGGCCTCGGCCAGGCGATACGCTGGCTGCGGGACCGGCGAGACAGGAAGCAGTACGAGGTGGCCGAGACCGCCGGCATTACGAAGGGCATGCTCTCGGCCTACGAGACGGGCCGTCAGCGACCTTCGCTCGAGACGCTGGAGAAGATCCTGGACACTCTCGGCTGCGATCTGAACGACCTCCACAACGCCATTCAGATCATCAACGGCAGGCCTGAGGGCATGCGGCGCCGGGGCGAAGGGGCGGGAAGCGAAGAGGACGGCGCCATGCCGGCTCCTGGCACGCTGGCGAGCGAGCGGTTGAACGTGCAGAGAATCCTCGGCCGGCGCCAAGCCTTGCCGCCCGAAGAGGAGCGGGCCCTCGGCGAGATGCTCGACGGATTCCACCGTTTCCTCCGCTACCTCCACGATACCCTGGAGCGCGCCCTGCGGCCCAATCCACCGGAAGACGAGCCGTAGGGGCGGCTCGCCGGTCGTCAACCGGCGAGCAGGCGGCCCTGAAGAACGGTGATCGCCTGCCCGCCGAGCTTCACTCTCTCGCCGGCCACCTGGACCTTCAGGCTGCCGCCGCGGGCGGACGCCTGATAGGCGAGAAGCTCCGTCTTCCCCAGCTTCTCGGCCCAGTAGGGTCCGAGGGTGCAGTGAGCCGAGCCGGTCACCGGGTCCTCGTAGACCCCCGAGCCCGGGGCGAAGAAGCGGGAGACGATGTCATGAGGCCCCGCCGCCGCCCGCGCCGTGATGATCACGCCGCGCACCGGCAACGCCGCGAGCCGTTGCGCGTCGGGAGCGGAGCCCCGGACTGCCGCTTCCGAGGGGAGCTCCAGCAGGTAGTCGTAGCGGCTCTTCCCCACGAACACGGGCGGCGCCGGGAAGAGGTCGGCCAGCCCGGCGGGCGGCTCGGCCGCGGGCGCCGTGCGGGCCGGAAAGTCGAGCTCGATCCAGTCTGCCAGTTGCTCGGCCGTGAGGACGCCGCTCAGGGTGTGGAACCGCGCCGTCTCGCCGGCCGCCAGCCGCCCCGTCTGCCACAAGACGTGAGCGCTCGCCAGGGTGGCGTGGCCGCACAGCTCCACCTCGATGGCCGGAGTGAACCAGCGCAGGCTCCACCCGCCGTCCTGCGGGTGCAGGAAGGCCGTCTCGGAAAGGTTCATCTCCCGCGCCACGGACTGCATCCACTCCGCATCGCGGGGCTCCGACAGAAGGCAGACCGCCGCCGGATTGCCGGCGAAGGCCCGGTCGGCGAAGGCGTCCACGGTATAGAGATCGAGGCTCATGGGGTTTCCTCCTCAAAACAGACGTCTCAGACTATCGCAGGTCTGCAGCACTGCCATGCAGGGGCTTTGCATCGCAAAGTTCTTTCGCCTACAATCGTCCCGGTACCGGCCAGCAACGCCGCCGGGAGGTTTTCGGTTATGCTTTGCGGGGTCGGAGCAGTTCTTTCCCACCTCACGACGCGCCAGCAGGGACAGCAGGACCGGTTCTCAGGGTAAAGACGACGGTATGGGACTATCTACAGAGGCACCCGCAACCGACCGGCTTCCGGCGGTGCCTGGGAGTTTCCATGGCTTGCTCGGCGGGTTTCGGACCCTGCTCGAGCGCCGGCTGGAGGCCTGGCTGGAGGCCAAGCGCCACCAGGCGGCGGCCGGCGGGCTGCCGGAGATGCTGGAGCTGATCGACGGCGTGGGCCAGCTCGCCACCCACGGCGGCAAGCGCCTGCGCCCGGCCCTGGTGGTCTACACCTACCGCGCCTTCGGCGGCGCCTGCGACGACGAGGCCCTCCCCCTGGCCCTGGCCACGGAGCTGCTCCACACCTACCTGCTGATCCACGACGACATCATGGACCACGCCGAGGTGCGACGCGGCCTGCCGGCGGCCCAGGTGCGCTTCCGCGACGCCCACCGGTCCCGCGGGCTCAGGGGCGACGCCGCGGACTTCGGGGTGTCGGCGGCCATCCTGCTGGGCGACCTCGCCCAGAGCTGGGCCGTGGAGCTGGCGGCGCCCGCCTTCCCCCGGGGCAACGGCGAGCTGGCCCGCTGCTTCTCCGCCATGTGCCAGGAGGTGGTGGGCGGCCAATACCTGGAGATCCTGGTGGCGCAGCGGCGGGCGGCCACGGAGGAGGAGCTGCTGCGGGTGCTGCGCCTCAAGTCCGGCCGCTACACCTGCGAGCGCCCTATCCAGCTCGGGGCGCTGCTGGCCGGCGCGCCGGCTGCGGCCTTCGCCGACCTCTCGCGCTACGGCGCCGCGGTGGGCGAAGCCTTCCAGCTCCAGGACGACCTGCTGGGGATGTTCGGCGATGCGGGCACCGTGGGCAAGCCGGTGGACGCCGACCTGCGGGAGGGCAAATACACCTTCCTCATCCACCGTGCCCTGGCGGCGGCCGACGCCGGCCAGCGCCGCGACCTCCAGGCCGCCCTCGGCAATCCGGACGCCTCGGCCGCCCAGGTGAGCGCAGCCCAGCGGGTGTTGGAAGAGACCGGGGCCCGCACGGCCGTGACCGCCATGATCGCCGAGCGGCTGCGCACCGCCCGTGCGGCCCTCGCGTCCCTGGAGTCCTTCGATCTTGCCGCCGACGGCCGGCTGTTCCTCGCCGGACTGATCGACTACCTGCGGGAGCGCGAGCAGTGAGCGCACCGGCCGGCACCGAGCCCCTGGTTTCCGGGACAGCGGCTGCCGACGGCGCGCCCGAGCGCGACCGCAAGCTGGAGCACATCCGACTCGCCCTCGAAGAGCGCATGCAACTCGGGCGAAACTTCTTCGACGAATACCGTTTCGACCACGCGGCGCTGCCGGAGATCGACTTCGACTCGATCGACACGGGCGTGGTCTTCCTCGGCCGGCGCCTGGCGGCGCCCCTCCTCGTCTCCAGCATGACCGGGGGCACCGAGACGGCGGGGCAGATCAATCGCAACCTGGCGGCGGGAGCTGAGGCGACGAAGGTCGCCGTGGCGGTCGGCTCGCAGCGCAAGGCGTTGGAAGATCCCACCAAAGCTGATACCTTCCGCGTCCGCGAGGTCGCTCCCTCGGCCGTCCTGCTGGCCAACCTGGGCGCCGTTCAGCTCAACTACGGCCTGGGCGTTGAGGCGTGCAGGGACTCCGTGGCGATGATCGGGGCCGACGCCCTGATCCTCCACCTGAATCCCCTCCAGGAAGCGATCCAGCCCGAAGGACAGTGCAATTTCGCCGGCCTGTTGCCGAAGATCGGCACCGTGGTCAGCGAGCTCGGCGTGCCGGTGGTGGTCAAGGAGATCGGCTGCGGCATCTCCGAGGCCACGGCCCGCGCCCTGGCGGCCGAGGGGGTGAGGATCGTCGACACGGCGGGCGTGGGCGGCACGAGCTGGGCGCGCATCGAGGCGCAGCGGGCCGGCGACCTGGAGATCGGCGAGCTCTTTGCAGGCTGGGGAATTCCGACTCCGGAGTCGATCCGGCAGCTCCGGCGCGTCGAGGGGCTGACGGTGATCGGCAGTGGTGGAGTGCGCAACGGCCTCGACGTCGCCAAGGCCATTGCCATGGGAGCCGACCTGGTGGGGATGGCGTATCCCTTCCTGGCGCCGGCAACGGTTTCTTCCGACAAGGTGACCGAGAAGGTGCGGCGCACGGTTCGGGAGCTCAAGATCTGTATGTTCTGCCTCGGGGTGAAAACCATCTCGGAGTTGCAACGCGTGCCGCTCCTAAAAGGGTCGTAAGATGAGCAAAATGGCCAAGACAGCCTCCTCGGCTCCCGGTACTCGCGACGACCGCGAAGACCGCGAAGAGCTGGTGCGTTCGCTGGTGGACGGCGAGCGCCGCTTTCACGAGCTGCCGAAGGACCTCTCCCCGGAGGAGGCGGCCCAGATCCGCCGCCAGGCCCTGGAGGAGATGACCCGCACGGAGCTTTCCAACATCGGCCACCATTCGCTGGACGTCCAGCGGGCCTCCCGCCGCAACTGCGAGAACTTCTTCGGTGTGGCCCAGGTCCCCATGGGCGTGGTGGGGCCGCTGCGGGTACGGGGCAAGCACGCGGACGGCGACTTCTACGTCCCCCTTGCCACCACCGAGGCCGCCCTGGTGGCGAGCACCAACCGCGGTTGCGCGGCGCTGCGCGAGGCCGGCGGCGCCGTGGTGCGGGTCGAGGACGTGGGGATGACCCGCGCCCCCGTCTTCCGCACCTCGGGGATCGTCCAGACGCAAGGCTTCCTGCAGTGGATCCAGGAGCACGAGGAGGAGGTCCGCGTCCTCACCGAGTCGACCAGCCGCTACCTGCGGCTGCTGGAAGTGCGCCCCTACGCCTTCGGCACCACGGTCTTCCTCCGCTTCCGCTTCGACACCGGCGACGCCATGGGCATGAACATGGCGACCATCGCCTGCGACCGGGTGGTCAACGAGCTCATCGAGCCGGCGACCGGCGTGCCCTGCATCGGCCTCTCGGGCAACTACTGCGTGGACAAAAAGCCGGCCCACGTCAACTTCCAGGAGGGACGCGGCAGGCGCATCTACGCCGAGATCCTCCTCGACGCCCCCATCCTCCACCACATCCTGAAGACCGACGCCCGCAGCCTCGTCGAGGTGCAGTACCGCAAGAACCTCCTGGGCTCGATCGCCGCCGGCTCGCTGGGGTTCAACGCCCACTACGCCAACGTCCTGGCCGCCTTCTTCATCGCCACCGGCCAGGACCCGGCGCACGTCGTCGAGGGCTCGATGGGCATCACCTGCATCGAATCGCGGGGGCCGGACTCGGTCTTCGCGTCGATCTTCATGCCCGATGTCCCCCTGGGCGCCATCGGCGGCGGCACCTCGCTCGACACGCAGCGCGAAGCCCTCGCCATGCTCGGCGTCTCCCCCGACCCCGAGCGCCGCGGCGAGGCGGTGACCCGGCTGGCGGAGATCCTCGGCGCCGTGGTCCTCGCCGGCGAGCTGTCGCTGATGGCCGCCTTCACCTCCAACGATCTGGCGCGGGCCCACGAGAAGCTGGGACGCGGCGAGATTTCCAACCTGCTCATCTAGGAGGGCGATGGCCTCGATCGCCGTCTCCGCTCCTGGCAAACTGATCCTCATGGGCGAGCACGCGGTCGTCTACGGCCGACCGGCGCTCGTCGCAGCCCTCGATCTGCGGCTCACCGTCCGCATCGCGCCCCGCGCGGACGGCGCCGTCCTCCTCGACCTCCCCGGGCTCGAACACTGGGAGGAGACGACCTGGCCGGCGATCTTCGACTACGTCCGCTCGGCCCGGGAGAGCTGGCACGCCTACTCGCAGGAGCCGGGTCCAGAACGATTCCGCGCAGTGCGCGGGGAGGATCCGGCGCATTTGGTGAAGGT
>JBAPYB010000073.1:0-10533 GCA_049284515.1 Thermoanaerobaculia bacterium | reverse complement strand
CGGCGGGCCAGGGCCAGCGCCTCGCTGGCGCCCGGCGGGCCGGGGACCAGGCGGAAGGTGGGCCGCCCCGTGTTCGGATCGAACTCCATGGCCGCGCAGGACGCTCCGTCGTACTCCAGGGCCGCGGCGGCGAGCTGGGCGAGGTGGGTGGTGATGATCCCCAGGCTCCCCTTCTCCAGCAGCCCCTCCAGCAGAGCGGAGGCGAGGGCCGCCCCCTCTTCCGGATCGGTGCCGGAGCCGAGCTCGTCGAGCAGCACGAGAGTGTCCGGCCCCGCCGCCTCCCAGGCCTCCTTCAGACGCAGGAGACGGCCGCTGAAGGTGGAGCGGTCGGCCAGCAGGTCCTGCTCGTCGCCGACCGTCGCCACCAGGCGGGAGAGGAAGGGCACCCGGCTGCCGGCGGCGGCGGGGATCGGCAGCCCGCACAGGGCCATGAGGGCGAGGACGCCCGTGGTCTTGAGCGATACGGTCTTGCCGCCCGCGTTGGGGCCGGTGACCACCAGGATCCGCCGGACGGCGCTGAGCTCGATGGCGAGAGGGACGATGGCCTCCTCGTGCCCTGTCTGCCCCAGGGCCTCCTCGCGCACCGCCGCCAGGCTGGGATCGAGCAGCGGATGGCGCGCCGCGGTGAGGCGCAGGTCGTGGCGGGCGCCGATCTCGGGCAGCACGGCGTCGCAGCGGCCGGCGAAACGCGCCGAAGCCTGGAGCAGATCGAGGCCGGCAAGGAATTCCGAGTGCTGTTGCAAGGCGGGAAACGAGGCCCGCGCCGCGTCGATCAGCTCGCCGAGAATGCGCCGGCGCTCCGCTTCCTCGTCCTCCGTGGACTGCTGCAGAGAGTTGTTCGACTCCACCACCTCCAGCGGCTCGAAGTAGAAGCTGCGGCCGGTGGCCGAGCGGCCGTGGATCAAGCCGCCGGTGCGCCCCTTGGCGCCGGATTGGAGGACCACCACCAGCCGGCCGCCGCGCATGGGGATGGTGTCTTCCGACAGGTCCTCCTTGTGGCCGGACACGAAGTCGCCCAGCTCGCGGTAGATCTGGTCGCGGACAGAACGGATCTGCCGGCGCAGGGCGGCGAGGCGCGGGCTGGCGTCCTCCCGCACCTCGCCCCGGCGGTCGAGCGCGCGGTCGATCTTCCTGACCAGCGGCTCGAGGTCCGGCAGGCCGCCGGCCAAGGCGCCGAGGTCAGGGCAGGGAGGAACGGCCTCGCGGATGCGCGCCACCGCGGTCCGCGTCGCCTTGGCGAGATCGGCCAGCCGCACCAGGTCGATCCCCTCGATCGGCGGCCGGCCGTTCATCAGCCGCACCAGCAGCTCGCCCATGGGCACGTCGAAGTCCGGCACCAGCGAGCGCTCGGCGACGAGACGGGACGCCTCCTCGAACCGCGTGCGGTGAGCCCGCAGCTCCTCCAGCTCCTCGAACGGCCGCAGGGCGAGCACCCGCTCGCGGCCCAGGTCGCTCGCCGCGAACGTCGACACGACGGCGAGCAGGGTGGGAAACTCCAGCGCCTGCGCCGTGGCCTGGGAAAGGACGGAGGAGTGGGGGAAAGGAGCTTCGCTCACCGGAGTGAGTGTACTACCCGGCGACCGGACTAACTGACGTCCTCGTCCTCATCCACCGCCGGCACGACCAGCTTGGTGAAGCCGCGCGTGACCATCTGGTAGGTGAGGGCGGCCATGCACCGGCGGGCGACCTTGCGGACGGAGGACGGGTGGTAGCCCATGCGCTCGGCGACCTCGCTGGAGTCGTAGCCAAGGCCGTAGCGCAGGCGCAGCAGCTTGCGGCAGCGCGGAGGCAGCTCTTCGAGGAGATTGTTGAGGTCCCACAGCAGCTCGGCCCGCTCCTGGGGAGCCGCCACCGGCTCGGAGAGCAGCTCGAGGATGGCCGTGTCCACGGAGTTGTAGAGGTTGTTGCGCCGCTTGCGCCAGTAGACGACGCAGCGGTTGCGCAGAGTGACGAGCAGCCAGGCCTCGGGGTCCTGGATGACCTCCCACTTCTGGATCGTGGAGATGAGGGCTTCCTGGACGAGGTCTTCCGCGTCGTGCGCAGGGATACGGTAACGCCCGAGGACCTGCTTGAGCCTCGGTCGTAACCGTCGCAGGAGCTGGTCCAGCGACTCTCTGCCTACCGGTTGATCGGACACTGCCATTTGCCGTTCGTTTCCATGCACGAAGCTCGCGCTTCCATTGCGTCCGGCCATGATAACCCGGAAGGGCCGTCTTGCCCACCGGCACGAACCTTAGCTCTTCGGCGGCCACTTTCCTAGTGTCGCCAAACCGCAAGAGCGGGGCTACCAAATGCAATGATAGACTCCACCGCCACATGGCCACCATCGTCCAGAACCGTTCCCTCGTTGCCCTGAGCCTGCGCCGTTCGCCCGTGATCGGCGTGGTGCGCACCGCCTCCCGCGAGGAGGCCATTGCCCAGGCCCGGATGCTGGCCGCCGCCGGCGTCGAGCTGGTCGAGATCACCTTCACCGTGCCCGGCGCCTCCGGCCTCGTGCGCGAGCTGCTCGCCGGCCGCGGCTCCGACGGACCGCCCTTCTTCGGCATGGGCACGGCGACCACGCCCGCCCGCGCCCGGGAGGCCGCCGAAGCGGGGTCCGAGTTCCTGGTCAGCCCCAACGTCAATGCCGAGGTGGCGAAGGAGGCGCGGCGGGCCGGGATGTTCCTGGTCATGGGCGCTCTCACCCCGACCGAGATCGTCGCCGCGCACGAGCTGGGCGCGGATCTGGTCAAGGTCTATCCGCTGCCGCCGGTCGGCGGCCCGGCCTACCTCCAGGTGATCCGCGGCCCCCTGGGGGACATTCCCATGCTGGCCGCCGGCGGCTTCGGCGTCGAGGAGATCCCGGCCTATGCCCGGGCCGGCGCCTCCGCCTTCGGTCTCGCCGCTCCCCTGCTGGGCGTTGGCCCCGACGCCGGAGAGGCCCGGCGGCGCATCGCCCGCGCCCTCGCGCTGGCCCGCGGCCAGGACCCTGCGCATTCCGAGGAGGCCCACGAGGAGAACCGATGAGCGCGACTCCCACACCCCCACGCCAGATCATCTTCGACCCCACTCCCGAGATCTACGCCACCGACAGCGCGGGCTCCTTCACCTTCCCGCTGCTGCTGGCCGGCAAGTCGTTCCTGGGGACCAGCTCCTACGACGAGGTGCGCTTCGTCTTCTCCATCTGGCACCCCTCGGGCCAGCGCACCATCGACCTCGACCGCGCCTACGTGGAGCTGCGCGCCGCTTTCGATCCCGACGAGGATCACTGGACGAAGATCGCCGAGATCGAGCCGGTCGTCCCCCCGTATGCCGGCGGCGAGAGCTTCGACGGCTGGATCGTGCTCCCCATCCTCGGCAGCTCCAGCGCCTTCGCCGTCGTCGGCAGCGGCTTCGAGCCCCGCGCCCGCCTGCAGGTCCGCGCCAGCGCCTACTTTGTCGCCTGATTTCAAGAGAAAGTAGAGGAAAGAGCGATGAGCCCGAAGCGGTCGATGCGTGCCTATCTGGTGTTCACCGGCAGCGGTCCCATCCTCGTCCTCTCGACCTACCCCAAGCTGACCGACGTGCGTCTGGTGGAGAAGCTCCGCTACAAGGGGATCGACAAGTTCATGGCCTACGAGGTCGACCTCGACGCCGTCCGCGAGCGCTACGAGCACTCGTTCGACACCGTCGCCCAGGACCTCGAAGGCGTCGAGGACCTCCGCGTCCTCGACTTCAACGGCCACCAGATCATGGCCAACTTCTCGCTCGACAGCCTGGGCGACCCCATCAAGTTCGGCTAGGAGCGCTTCACACCAGCGCCCCCCCGCCCGAAGACCCTCACCCCGGCCCTCTTCTCCCGGTGTGGGGGGTGGGGAGGGGGCGGGAGAAGAGGGCCGGGGTGATGAGGGTCTTTCTACGGCCTCAGCGCCAGCCGGTGCACCGTCCTTCCGGGCAGGAAGGGCGTCGGCCGGCCCTCCTCCCACGCTGCGTGCCCGTTCGCGTAGTAGGGCGACAGCGGGTGCCCGCTCTGGCCCACCGGCATGTGGAAGATCCCCGTCTCCTCGTGCCCGGGCGAGACCACCAGCCGCTCCGAGGCGCCGTGGACGCGGCCCTGGACGCGGGGCATGTCCTCGTCGCCGGGGAGCGGGTGGGCCGGCATGTCCAGCCAGCGGCCGAGGAAGGGGACGAGCAGGCTCAAGGGGTGCTGGATGCGGGTGGTGTTGCGCTCCCCCCAGGTGCGGTCCGCCAGCTTCGGCCCGTCCGTTTTCATTTGGGCGATCGTGTCGTCCACCGCGGCCAGCAGCTCGGCGTCCCAGCTCGGGAACAGCGGGTCCTGGAGGTGGACCGGCCGCTCCGTGACGAGGCGCCAGAGGCTGCCTTCGAGCTGTGGGTTCGGCCGCACGCGCAGGGCTTCCGGCATGGATTCCTGATCGACCAGGAGGTTGAACACGCGGTCCCGCACCTGGGTGCGAAAGGTCCGCGTCGCCCGGTAGGCCACCGAGTCGACCGAGGCCCGGCCCGTCCAGGTCGACATCACCAGCCGCCGCAGCTCGGCCCGCTGGGGATGTCCTTTCACGGCCTCGGGCGTCAGCTCCCGCAGCAGCAGGTCCCGCCAGCGCGCCAGGAAAAGGGCGCGGTCGTCGAGCTGGATGGCGAGGAGGTCCTTGGGGGTCGCCTTCTCCAGACGCATCAGGTCGTCGCGGATCTGCTGCGCCCGCGCACCCAGGGCGTAGCCGCCGTCGCCGATCCTCGCCAGGGCGTCGCCGTCCACCACCCGGGCGTTGGCTGTCCAGATCCGGCCGGACGGCGGATCGACGATCCGCGGGTGCTCCTCGGGCGTGAGCCAGCCGTCCCAGCGGCGCGAGCCGTCGGCCCAGGAGGTGGGGAGGCGGCCGTCGTAGCCCACGCGGCGCGGAATCTGACCGATGATCGTCCAGCCGATCCGGCCCGTCTCGTCGGCGACGGTGAAGTTCTGGGGCGGGATGCCGCTGCGGTTGGCCACGGCGATGGCCTCGTCGACCGTGCGCGCCGTTTCCAGGCCGAGCATCTCCAGGTTTACGGCCTCGGGGCGGTGGGCCGTCCAGACCAGGACCTGCGGACGAAACCGGCTGTCATAGCCGATCACCGGCCCCCAGATCGTTTCCTCCTCCGTCTCCGTGATGTCCGGCAGCCCCTTGATCTCGATGACCTCCTTCACGTTTTCGATCCGCTTCAGCCCCTGGGGAGTCCGGTAGAGACGGGGATTCTGCGGGTCCCGGTCCAACGGCACCAGGTCCGTCCAGTCGCCGTAGCTGTTGGTGAAGCCCCAGGCCACGTGGCCGTTGCTGCCGACTGTGACGATGGGCGTGCCGGGGAGGGTGACGCCGGTCAGCCGCAGCGTGCCGCCCCGCTCGTCCGGCCGGACGATGGAGATCCGGTACCAGGTGTTCGGCACGCGGATGCCGAGGTGCATGTCGTTGGCGAGCAGGGCGTGGCCGTCCGCCGTGTGGGCCCCGGCCACCGCGAAGTTGTTGCTGCCCGCGGCGGAGATCTCCTCCGTCGGCGCACCCGGCCGGATCGGCGACCGCGGCAGGGCGCCGCGGGCTGGCTCCGTGGCCTGCTTGCGCAGGTCCAGCACCTCCGGCCCCGGGATGGGCGGCGGCGTGATGGCGGAGCCTACGAGGGGCGCGTCCCACTCCGTGCCGCGCGGCGCCAGGAAGTCGAACAGACCCGGCGGCACCCGCTTCTGCAGCACTCCAAGGTCGGCCTCGCGGCTCCCCGTGCCGTCGTTGAGCTCCAGGAACATGGCCATCACGGCGAGGATGGAGTCCTCCGGCTTCCACGGCGCGGGATCGGCCAGCAATGCCACGTACTCGAACGGCTTGTCCCCCAAAGCGGCCAGGCCGGCGTTCACTCCGGCCGCATAGGCCTCGAGCAGGGCGCGATCCTCGGGCTTCGCCCGCGCAATCACCTGCCGGGCCACGGCGCGGAAGCGGTGGACGCGGTGCGCCTGATCCAGGCGCACGGCGCCGTAGCCCACGAGTTCCGCCAGCTCGCCCGCCGCCTGGCGGCGCAGCAGGTCCATCTGGAAGAAGCGGTCCTGGGCGTGGAGGAACCCCAGGGCGCGAACGGCGTCCAACCGGCTTCCGGCCCGGATCGTGGGCACGCCCAGATCGTCCCGCTCGATCGACACCGGCGCCGCCAGCCCCGCCAGCCGCCGCTCACCGTCGAGCTGAGGCAGGCTCGCCACCATCCGGTGATGGAACCAGACCCTGCCCACCAAGAAGATGAGGGCGAGGACGATAAGAAGGAAGCCGAGCGCCCGGAGGGCGCGGCGGAGGCGGGGGCGGCGGGGAGGTCCGGGGGCGGTTGCCATGGGAGCCATGGGAGATAGTGTCGCTCAAAACGCGAAGGGCGTACGAGCGCATCGAGGCGCAAGACTACATGAGCGCGGTGCTAGAGTAGAGGGTGCATCAAGAGTCGTAGACGATGAAGCCTGCGCCGCCAGGGACCGATACGGACCGCATCCGCTGGAGCATGGTCGCGGAGAGTCTGAGCCGACCTTACCCGGTCAGCATTTCCATGGTCGTGCTCGTGTCGCTCGTTCCCTTCTACATCTTCATTGCCGAGCTGGCACGGGAACGGACTCTGCACGTCCCCGCGCTGGCTTTGGACCGGGTCGTGCCCGTGCAGCCCGCCTGGGCGTTGGTTTATGGACCGCTTTACCTCTTTCTGATCCTGCTGCCGGTGTTCGTCGTCCGGCAGCAAGAGCAGATCCGCCGCACCGTTTTCACCTATCTGACGGTTTGGATTGTTGCGTATGTCTGCTTTCTGCTTTATCCGACCACGGCCTCGCGCCCGGACCAGGTGATCGGAGAAGGATTCGCCGGCTGGGGCCTGCGGTTCCTCTACTCGGCCGACCCGCCTTACAACTGTTTTCCTTCCCTGCACGTCGCGCACTCCTGCGTGTCGGCTCTGGCCTGCCATCGCGTGCATCGCGGCGTTGGAATCGCCGCGGCTCTCGGTGCCGTGCTCGTCGGAATCTCGACCCTGTTCACGAAGCAGCACTACGTGGCGGACGTGATCGCCGGGGTGCTCCTGGCCTGCTTGGCCTATGTCGTGTTCCTGCGCAGCTACCCGCGCGAGGCGATACCCGAGCTCGAGCGCCGCCTCGCACCGTTCCTCGCGCTGGTCACGATCGGGATCGTGGGTCTCGTGTTCGCCTGCTTCTGGGTGGTGCACCAGTTGGCCGCTTGAGCCGATCGGCTAATCGCTTGCCGCTGCCGGCAAGTAGAACACGAGATGCCGGCAGCCTTCTTCATCTAGAGCTGTGACGGGCTCGACGCCGAAGGCGGTGCGGACGTGCTCGGGCGTCATCACCTCCTCGGGGACTCCGGCTGCGAGGACGGCGCCGTTGTGGAGGAGGACGAGCTGATCGGCGAACCTCGCGGCGAGCGCGAGGTCGTGGACCACTCCGACCACCACCAGGTCCGGCGCGGCGATGAGGTCGCGCAGCTTGCGCATGAAGTCGATCTGGTGGCCGACGTCGAGGAAGGTGAGCGGCTCGTCGAGGAAGAGATAGCGGCCGCCGCCCGGCCGCGGCTGCCAGACCTGCGCCAGCACCCGCGCGAAATTGACCCTCTGCTTCTCGCCGCCGCTCAAGGTAGAATAGCTGCGCCCGGCGAGGTCCTCGACGTCGCAGTAGCGCATGACTTCGGCCACCACGGCCTCGTCCTTGACCGCCGGCCGGCCGCTGAAGTGCGGGTAGCGGCCCATCATCACCACCTCGTGCACCCAGAGGGGAAAGGCGATCTCGATCGCCTGCGACAGCACGGCCCGCCGCCCGGCAAGCTCCCGCTCGCTCACCCCCCGGACGTCCACGCCGCCGTACAGCACCTCGCCCTGCTGGGGGCGGAGCAGCCTTGAGAGGACCTTGACGAGCGTCGATTTTCCGGCGCCGTTGGGACCGATCAGGAGATGCAACCGGCCGGGAGAAAAGATCGCGGAAACGCCGTGGAGGATCGGGTGGCCGCCGGCCCCGTAGACGATGCTGCGCGCCTCGATCATGCCCGCGCCTCTTCAGTCAGGCGATCAGAACACATACCGTCCACGCCGCAGGAGCGAGAGGAACACCGGCACGCCCACCAGGGAGGTGACGATGCCGATGGGCAGCTCGGCCGGCCGCAGCGCCACACGGGCCACGAGGTCGGCCAGGCTCAGGAGCGTGCCGCCCAGGAGCGCGCTCGCCGGGATCAGGTAGCGGTTGTCGGCGCCGCCGATCATCCGCAGGATGTGCGGCACGATCAGCCCGACGAAGCCGATGACGCCGGTGAACGCGGTCGCGACCGCCACCATGCCGACGTTGATCGCCAGCACGATCCATTTCAGCCGCCCGACGTTGACTCCGAGGTACGTGGCCTCGTCGTCGCCGATCAGCAGCGCGTTGAGCGGCTTGGCCTGGCGCAGGGCCAGGAGGGTGCCGGCGACGGTCGCGAGCCCCACGACCTCCACCATCGGCCAGTTGGCCGCCGAGAGCGTGCCGAGGTTCCAGAAGGTGATCGATCGCGCCTGCGGATCGCGCGCGATGTAGGTGAGAAAACCGATGCCGCTCAAAAACAGGGCGTTGACGGCGAGGCCCGTCAGCAGCAGGGCGGCGACGGAGGCGCGTCCGCCGGGTCCCCCCTGGGCCAGGGAAAAGACGAGGCCCGTCGCGACGACGCCGCCGATGCCGGCGGCGACGGGGAGCGCCCAGGGGCTCGCCTCGAAGTGGAGGGCCGAGCCCAGGACGAAGAAGAGGGCGGCGCCGAAGGCCGCGCCGCTGGAGGTGCCCACCAGCCCGGGCTCGACGATGGGGTTGCGGAAGAGCGCCTGCATCAGCGTCCCGCCCACGCCGAGGGTCGCGCCCACGAAAAGGCAGAGGAGGGCCCGCGGCAGGCGCAGCTCGGCGAAGATCCGCTCCTCCAGCGTGCCGGCGGTGTGCCCTGAGAGCAGCGACGCCGAGGCCGACGCCATCTCCCGCCATGAAAAGTCGAGCGCGCCGTAGCGGATCGAAACGAGGGCCGCCACGGCCATCAGGGCGGCGAGCGCCGCGAGCACCGCGCGCGGGCGGCTGCGCCCCGTCATTTCCCTTCGTGGATCAGCTTCGCGAGCTTGCCGACGCTCTCTCCCGAGTCGGGATTCAGGTACATCAGCTCGTGCTCCGCCACCCGGTGGATGCGGTCGTTCTTCGCCGCGTTGCTGGTGGCGACGCCGGGCAGCGCCTTGATCTGGTCGAGCGAGCCGCCCAGCCGGTCGTAGCCGAGCTCGGTCATCAGGATGACGTCCGGATTGGCCTTCGCCACCACCTCGGGCGAGGCCATCCGCTCCATGCCCTCCTTGTCGATCGCCATCTTCGCGCCGGCCCAGGAGACCATTTTTCCCGCTCCGCCGCCGTCCCCCTTGCCGCCGTTGCCGACGAGGAGGTAGATGTTCGAGGCGCGGCCGAAGTGGATCACGGCCACCCGCGGCTGGTCGGTGTAGCGCTTGACGTCTTCGAGGGACTTCGCGAGGTCGCGGTCGAGCTTCCGGCAGAGCTCCTCGGCGCGGTCCTGCTTGTGGAACCAGGCGCCGATCTCGCGGATGAGCGCCTTTTCGCCGTCGATCGAGTCGTTCTTCGCCGCGAAGGTGTGGGTGGGGATCTTCAGGGCCTGGATCTGCTGCAGCACCTGCGGCGGCCCGATGTTGCCGTCGTGGATGATGAGGGTGGGCTTGAGCGACAGGATCCCCTCGGCGGAGAGCGCCCGGTGGTAGCCCACCGTCTGCACCTTCTTCACGGCCGGCGGGAAGGTGCTGGAGAAGTCGACGCCGACGACGTCCTGCTGGGCGCCCAGGTCCCAGATGATCTCGTTGTACTGCTGTCCGATGACGATGATGCGCTCGCCGTGCGTACCGGCATTCTTCTCATTGCCGAAACGTCCGCAGCCGGCGGCCAGTGCGAGGAGGACGGCGAAAAGAGCCAGGCGTTTCATGGCTGCGGACTATATACACAATGCAGCCTCGGATTGACCACCCGATTCGTTGCGTGATATCTGGTGGACATGTCCTCTCCATCCGTGGGTCTGCTCGGTCTTGGCGGCTACCTGCCCGCCCGGGTGATGACCAACGAGGAGTGGGCGGCCCGCCTCGACACCAGCGACTCCTGGATCACCCGGCGCACCGGGATCCGGTCGCGGCGCATCGCGGCCGAGGACGAGACGACGGTCGACCTCGCCGCCGCCGCCGCCCGGGTCGCCCTGGCGGACGCCGGGTTGACCGCCGACGACGTCGACGAGATCATCGTCGCCTCCGATACCCCCGAGGCCTATTCGCCCGACACCGCGGCGTTCGTCCAGCACCGCCTGGGCGCCCGCGAGATCCCGGCTTACGACCTTGGCAGCAGCGGCTGCGCCGGCTTCGTCCTCGGGCTCGACGTGGCGCGTGCGCGGATCGGGGAGAGCGGGCGCAAGGCGCTGGTGATCGGGGTCGAGCTGCTGTCGCGGCTGATGGACTGGGAGGACCGCGAGACGTGCGTCCTGTTCGGCGACGCCGCGGGCGCCGCGGTCGTCGGTGCCGGTG
>JBAPYB010000072.1:0-3233 GCA_049284515.1 Thermoanaerobaculia bacterium | reverse complement strand
CCCCAGCACCGTGCGGTCGACGAACAGCCGCCAGAGCAGCAGCAGCACGAAGTCGAAGGTCACGAACAGCAGCAGCACCGAGCGCGGGAACGCGCGGTTGGCGAGGAACCACCACGCCGCGAGCCCCAGGGCCTGGAACACCCCGGCGGCGGCCAGCCGGCGGGCGAGCTCGGCGTGGCTGCGCGGCCGCGGCGGATCGTAGAAGCCGAAGAAGTAGAGGCTGGCGAACTGCACCAGCAGCACCACCAGCCATTCCTGGGAGAAAAAGCGGAGGCGGTCGCCGGGCAGCAGCCCCCGGGTCCACGGCACGGCCAGGTGCATCCGCACCCCGAAAGCGGCCCACAGCGAGACGACGGCCGCCGCGCCGTCGCCCACCACCAGCCGCAGCGACCGCCGGCGAGACGTCATGGAGGGGACTCTACCGCACCGCCTTTCCTTCCAGGCGCTACCATGGTCCTCCAGGGCCGTCGAAATCCGGCCGGTCTGCCCTCCGAATCCTCACCCCCGGCCCCTCTCCCAAGGGAGAGGGGGGACTCTTGCGGGCGGGATTGCCGAGCGCAGGCACCGGTGCATGCAGGCGTCCCCCCTCTCCCGGCGGGGGGTGGTCGGGAGATGGGAGAGGGGGAAAGGGGGGTGAGGATTCGGAGGGCACGCGCCTCCATCCGCGTACCAACCTCTGGATTCTCGCGCCCGCCGCCCTCTGATACTCTGCCCCGCCATGAAAGTCACCGATCACCTGGCGAACGCCAAGGAGCCGCTGATCAGCTTCGAGATCATCCCTCCCATGCGCGGCGGCGACGTGAAGGGGCTGCTGGGGTTGATCGACGACCTGGTGAAATACCATCCGCCGTTCATCGACATCACCAGCCACGCCGCAGAGGTCATCTACGAGGAGACGTCGCAGGGCATCCAGCGCCGGGTCAAGCGCAAGCGCCCGGGCACGCTGGGGGTCTGCGCGCTGATCCAGAACAAGTACCACATCGACGCCGTTCCCCACATCCTCTGCCAGGGCTTCACCCGCGAGGAGACCGAGGACTTCCTGATCGAGCTGCGCTACCTGGGGATCGACAACGTCCTCGCCGTGCGCGGCGACGACAGCGGCTTCCAGAAGCCCCTCACCTACGGCCGCAGCGCCAACCGCTACGCCTGCGACCTGGTGGCCCAGATCCATGCCATGAACCATGGCCGCTATCTCGAGCAGGGCCTGCTGGACGCCGAGCCCACGAGCTTCTGCGTCGGCGTCGGCGGCTATCCCGAGAAGCACTTCGAGGCGGCCAACCTGATGCTCGACGCCCGGCGGGTGAAGGAGAAGGTCGACAACGGCGCCCACTACGTGGTGACCCAGATGTTCTTCGACAACCGGCACTACTTCCACTATGCAGACCTCTGCGGCCAGCAGGGGATCGCCGTGCCGATCATTCCGGGCCTGAAGATCCTGACCTCCGAAAAGCAGCTCAGCTCGATTCCGCGCACCTTCTACGTCGAGATCCCCGCCGAGCTGGCCGACGAGGTGATGGCCAATCCCCAGCACGTGGTGGACATCGGCGTCGAATGGGCCGTGAAGCAGACCCAGGAGCTCCTGGACCGCGGCGTCCCCTCCGTCCACTTCTACGTCATGCAGAGCGCCGGCGCCATCAAGAAGCTGATGGCGAAGCTGAAGCTCTGAGCTCTACCGGCTCACTCCGCCCGCAACGCCACCGCCGGATCGAGCCGGCGCACCCGCCGGCTCGGGGCGTAGCTGGCGAGGAGCGAGACGAGAAGCACGATCGCCGTGGCGGCGGTCAGCGACAGCGGGTCCGGCGCGGCGACCTGGAAGAGCAGCGGCTGAACGAGCCGGGTGGTGCTCGCGACGAGGAGCAGGCCGGCGGCGGCGCCGGTGAGGCCGATCCCCAGGCCTTGGCGGAGCGCCAGCCAGCGGAGGTCCCGCCACTGGGCGCCGAGGGCCAGCCGCACGCCGAGCTCGTACGACCGTCTTGCCAGGGAGTGGGCGATCACCCCGTAGAGGCCCGCGACCGCGAGCAGCAGCGCCAGCAGGGCGAAGAGGGTGAGGACGGCGGCCCCCATGCGCCACGGATGGATCTGCGGCGCGAGGAGATCGGCCAGGGTGCGGACTTCGACGTAGGGGAGATTTGGCTCGACGGCTTGAAACTCCCGCCTCACCGGAGCCAGAAGACGGTTTGGGTCTCCCGCGGCCCGTACGAAGAGCGCCCTGGCGGCGAGCCTGCGGGCCTGCTCGAGGGGGATGTAGAACTGCATCGTCGGGGCCTCTTGAAGCTGGGAGCGCCGGGCGTCCTTGACGACTCCGACAATCGTCGAGCATGGCGCTTCTTTTCCTCCAACTTTGAGACATTGGCCCAGGGCGTCCCCACGGGGCCAGAGCAGACGGGCCATGGTCGTGTTGACGATGGCCACGGGAGCGGCGCCTGCCCGGTCCTGCGCCGTGAAAGGCCGGCCCCGCAGCACCGCCGTGCCGGTCGTCGCGAAAAAATCCTCCGAGATGGCGTTGATGTAGGGACCGCCGGTCGCAATCGTGGGCAAGGGGTCCACGCCCGGCACGGTGAGCGAATCCGCCATGCTGCTTTCGAAAGGAACCGTGGCGGCGAGGCTGGCGCCACGGACCCCGGGCAGGCGCCGGACTCGCTCCTGGACCCGGCGGAAGATCTCGGCCACCCGGGACCGCGAATACTCCGCGGTCGTCACGTCGACCGTCGCCACCAGCACCTGGTCCGCCGCCATCCCGAGATCCAGGTGGAGCCCGTTGAACAGGCTGCGCGCGAGCTCTCCCGCACCTGCGAGCAGCACGAACGTGAGCGCGATCTGTGCCGCGGCCAGGGCGGCCGTCCAGCGCGAGCGACCCGGCAGGCCCTCCCGGGCTCCGGAGCGGACTGACGCCGTGAGGTCCCGGCTCGCCCACAGGGCGGGCACGGCGCCCGAGAGGAGACCCGCCGCGGCCGCCAGGACGGCGACGAGGCCCGCCGTGCGGAGGTCCAACCCGCCGATTCCTGCAGCGGCCTCGGGCAGGACGAGGGGCTGCAGGACGACGCTCATCAGAACGAAAACACCGAGCGCGGCCACGGCGCCGAGCCCGGCCAGCACGAGCCCCTCGTAAAGCAGCAGGCGGGCGAGGCGGCTCCGCGGCGCGCCGAGCGCCATGCGCATCGCGAGCTCCCGCCGCCGGTCGAAACCGCGCAGGAGCAACAGGCTGGCCACGTTGGCGCAGGAGACGAGGAGCA